>JADFGT010000103.1 GCA_022567555.1 Armatimonadota bacterium
CGCCGTCGCGGCCTTCGTCGGCACGGAGCTCGCCTTCAACTACGATGTGAGAACAGCCCCGTTCGTATTCATGCTGATCGTCGCCGTCGTCGGCCTTGCAGTCACGTTCTTCCTGGTCAAGGACACCCAGCGCCACGTCGAGCACGAACACATCGAGGAGACCGACGGCGAAGCGAGCCCGACCTGGAAGAGCGTCTTCGCACTGGTCAGCTTCAAGGACAAGGGACTGTTCGCTTACTTGCAGGCGGGCTTCGCACGGAACCTCGCCGACGGCATGGCTTGGGGCCTGTTGTTGCTCATGTTCAAGGATGCGCTCGACGCCCGTAGCGCCGGCATCTTGGCGTCGATCATGATCGGCGCCTTCGCGGTCGGGCAGTTGGTCTTCGGCGCGGCCAGCGATCGTTTCGGCAGGAAGGGCTTTGTCGTCGTCGGAATGCTGCTTATCTCGGCGTCGCTGGCGATGATCGCCTCGACCGAGGGCTACACCGCTTGGATCGTCGGATCGCTCGCGCTCGGCGTCGGCGGATCGCTCATGTACCCGACGGTCATCGCGGGGCTCAGCGACAGAATGGCGCCGATCTGGCGCGCGTCGGGCCTTGGCGTGTACCGGTTTTGGCGCGACATGGGCTACGCGGTCGGCGCCCTGAGCAGCGGGCTGATCGCAGACCGGTTCGGGATCCACGCAGCGGTCTACACGGTCGCGGCCATCTGCCTCGTGTCCGGGCTGCTGGCGGCCGTGCTCGTGCCGGCACGCTCTGCGAAGTCGCAGTGAGACCTGGAATTCCCCGATTGGGCCGCACAAAAAAAATCCAAAAAAAGTGCCTCTACCCCTTGACTCTCAACCATGGTTCATGTTGCATAGTGGAAAAGATAGGCCTATGAAGATCGGCGAACTTGCGGAACAGGCCGGGATCAGCGTTTCTACGATTCGCTTTTATGAGCGTCAAGGACTGATGCCGGAACCGAACCGGCGCGAGTCCGGCTACCGCGAATACGCGGAAACCGACGTTGACCGGCTGCGGCTCATCGTCGCGGCGAAGAAGCGGAGGTTTCCGCTCTCAATCATTCGTCTCTGCCTGGACGCCGTGGACGGGGCAGACGAGCCGTGCGGCGAGATCGCACGCATCGTAGAGACCCGTCTCAAAGAGATCGAGCAGGAGATTACGGACCTATCGACCCTGCGCGGTCACCTTCGCGCGCAGTTGCAGGCATGGCGTGCGGGGTCTTTGCCCGCGGCCGACTGCCTCTGCGCGATCCTGCAGACGGACGCCCTGAACAACACCGAGAAATCGCCGCCGCCCGTGGAGGTACGGCGGCAAAAGAAGGAGCAAACAAACTGATCATGAGCAAACACACGATTGAAATCTTCACAGCCGGCTGCGACCTGTGCAAAGAAGCGGTTCGGATAGTCAGAGAGGCCGTGGCGCCCTGCGGATGCGAGGTCGTCGAGCGGCCCGCCGACGGACCGGAAGCGAAAGCGCGCGGCGTAACTTGCGCGCCCTGCATCTGGTGCGACGGAAAGCAGGTCATCTGCGGCCTTCCGACACTTGAAGAGGCGATCGAAAAACTGAGAGTGACGGCGTGAAGCGATTGCTTTTGCTTGCCGCCGTCATTCCCGCGATCGCATTCGCCCAGGGCGGCGGCGGGTGACCGCTGTGAGCGGCTGGAGGGGCCGGGTCCACCCCGGTCTCCCGATCGGACCGTGCGTCCGACATAAAATGGCTTCTCACTACGTTCTTCGTTCCGAGCGAGGGCAACAAGTTTACGCAGACGTTCCTCGCTTACCGGCCGACGGAGCGCTTGCAAATGGCGCTCGCTTATCTTTGGAGAACGGAGGATGTTCGCTTGCTGGGCAACTACGTTTTCATTCCCGAAGGCGACTCCATGCCGAGCCTGACCGGCGGGTTCGCGTTTCAGAGCGCGTTCGAAAACCGGATCGCGCCGTTCGTTACGGCTGCGAAGCGGTTTCATGTGCGCGGACCGACCGATGACGATGCTATGGCCTACGAAGTGTATGTCGGCCTGAGCCGCAGGGGTAACGAAGAGCACGTCCACGGCCTGACCGGCCTAAAGATCAGCCCCCCAGCGCCCGTCTATTTCGGCTTCCAGCACACGGGCCATGACGTGAACTACTATTTCGGGATAGCGCTCGACTTCGGTTCCGTCTCGTTCTGGATTGCAGACGGTAAAAAGCCTGGCATAGTCGTCAGTTTTTGGCGGTAGGCGGCTTGACGTTCGAGCGTTCGGGCGTTCGAGTGTTCGGGCGTTCGGGCGTTCGGACGTTCGGCTTCTGCCCTCTGGCCATTCCCCTCCGGCCTTTCCCGCCCGCCCTTTTCCCTTGAACTCTCCCCGCTTTCCGATACACTTAACCCATCGTAAGGCGAACACCAGGCATGGACCCGGTTTCGGAACGCGCGGCCCGAGGCGACCGCGAGGCGATGGCCGACATCGTCCGGCGGCACTATTCGGACGTGTACCGTTTCTGCTCCCGCCAGGTGGGCGCCCAGGCAGCGGAGGACACCGCGCAGGAGACGTTCGTAACCGCCACCCGGCGAATCCGCCGGTTCAGGTGCGAGTCAACGATGAAGACCTGGCTTTTCGGCATAGCGCTCAACGTAATGCGCAACCAGCGGCGCAAGACGCAGACCCTGCCGCTTGCCGACTGGGAGTACGCTGCGCGCACCGGCAACCCGAGCGACGCGCTGATCGAGGCGCAGGCGCTGAGGCAGGCGCTTGCAAAACTGAGCGGAGAGCACCGCGAGGTCGTGCTCCTTCATGAGATGGAGGGGTTCACCTATGAAGAGTGCGCCGAGGCGCTCGGCGTACCCGAAGGAACCGTGAAGAGCCGGCTCTATCATGCGTTTCGCAAACTGCGCGGACTGCTCGAACCGGAAGAGGCTACGACATGAGCAATGACGACATTCGACAAGACCTGAAGGCGTTTCTGGACGGCGAGCTTCTGGCGGAGCGCGCCGGCGAGGGGCGCGCCGCCCTGGAGGCGGACCCTTCGCTCCGCGAAGAGGCGGAGTTCATGAAGCGTCTCACAGGGAGTTTTCACGCGATGACCGAGGGCCCGGAGGCGACGCCTGAGGCATCGAAAGCCGCGACCGCGCGGGCGTCGGGACCGGGGTGGAAAGTTCTACGGCGGCGCTGGGTATTGGCCGTCGCAGGCGTTGGGGCTGCAGTGGTTTTGGCCGCGCTCCTCTTTCCCGTGTTCGCTCAAAGCAAGGAGAAGGCCTACGTCACTCAGGCCTACGCCGATCAGCTGGATTCCAGGGCGGCTGGCGGGGTGAACCAACCGCCGACCTCAGGCGAACAGTCGATTGGCGGCGCCGCATCGGATGCGGGCATGCCGCCCCGGAACGGGATCGACTCCGAATCGTTCGCCATGAAGACCCTCGACGCCGGGCCTGCGTCGCCAGCGGGCAGACCCCCCGAAAGGGAGATGCGTGGTTCGAGGATGCCGGCCGACAGCAGGTCTCGTCCAGAAACGTTCGCGAGACAGGACCCGGGTACCATGCCCTCTCCCACACTCATCGAGGAATCGTTCCACCGCGACGTCATCCGCCGCGCGTTCCTCACGATGCGCGTCGAGAGCGTGGAGCAGGCCGAGAGCAGCGTGCTCGACCTCGTAGCGGGCTGGGGCGGCTACGTCGAGAACACCCAGAGCAACAACCTGGACAGCGATGCGCCGACCATGAGCATGACCGTGCGCGTGCCCCAGTCGGTATTCGACGACGCCATTCGGAATTTCGAGACGCTCGGCGTGCGGACGGAGAAACGAGTCAGCGGCGAGGACGTGACCGCCCGCCTCGTGGATATGGAAGCGCGGGTCAAAAACCTGAAATCGCAAGAGGAAGTCTACCGGGGAATCCTGAGGAAGGCGCGCGGGGTCGGCGAAGTGCTGGATGTGCAGCAGCGGCTGACTTACATTCGCGGAGAAATAGAAAGCCTCGATGCGCAGGCGAAAACGCTCGGCCGGCTGTCGGCTCTCTCAACCATCTCGCTCACGCTCGCACAGCGCACGACCGCTGCTGCGACGGAACCGGAAGAGAAGCAGGAAGACCCGCACTGGTCGGAAGACGCCTGGACGCGTTCGTCGCAGGGGCTCGACTCGGCCCTGCAGTCGCTCGGGACCGCCGGCATCTGGACGCTCGTATACGCGCCTATCTGGCTGCCGCTGCTGTTTGTGGGCTGGCTGGCGGTCAGGTTCGTGAGCCGTCCCCAAACGTAAGGTTTTATCGTTTGGTTAACGACGCTCCATGCAGCAACGCAATCTGCACGCGGTTTCGCCACATCGCGCGTATAGGAAGTTAGGAGGTGTCAGATGAGGTCAATACTACTTATCGTCGCGTCAATTCCCATTCTGCTCGGGCTCGGTTGCGGGTCCGGGGACAGTTACGAGGCAGCCGGCGGAGAGATCGTCGCCACTGAGGCGAGTGACGCCGGCTCGTTCGCTCCGACGCGAACGGCAACCGGGACCGCCGACTTCGCTCCAATCGTTTCACAGCGCGCCGTCATCCGGACAGCCGAACTGAGGCTGAAAGTGGAGAGCGCGGAAGACGCCGAGAGGCAGGTCACGACGCTCGTTGACGGCTGGGGCGGCTATGTGGAGCGGAGCGAGAGCAGCGACCTGAGCGCCGACGAGCCGACGATCAGCATGACCGTGCGTGTGCCTGAGACGGTGTTCTCCGAGGCCATTCAGAAGTTTGAGGAACTGGGGGTCCGGCTGCACAAGAGCACGGACGCCGAGGACGTAACGTCGCAACTTGTTGACCTGGGCGCCCGGGTCAAGAACCTGAAGTCGCGCGAGGAGGTGTATCGCCAGATCCTGCGCGCGGCCAAGAACATGAAAGACGTCTTGGATGTGCAGTCGGAACTGACGAAGATTCGGGGCGACATCGAGAGTTTGGAGGCGCATATGAAAATGGTCGGCGGGCTGGCGGCGCTTTCGACGATAACGCTGACTCTCGAGCAGCGGTTCGGCGCGACGCCTCCGGTGGAGACCGACCCGAACTGGGCCGCCGATACGTGGGCGAAGGCGACCGGCGCGCTGGTGACGGCGCTGCGCGGCCTGGCCGTGTTCGCGATATATCTGTTCGTGTATGCCCCGATATGGCTGCCGATCCTGTTCATCCTGTGGGTGTCTGTGAGATACCTTTCGCGCATAGGCACGAGCCCTCGGGTGACCCCGCCGCCGGAGATGTAGGCGCCGCCGGAGAGCCTCAGATTCGCGTGGCCCGCCGATCGGCCGCATCACCCGGACCACGCGAGTCTGTTCGTGCTACATGCTCACCCCTAACCCGTGCCCGTGTCGGGGCCTCTTCTTGGTGCACAAGGAGGCGGGTAACTGGAGACCAGTTCACTCGGGCGGAAGTTCGTTTAGAAGGCGCTCAATGTCTTCAGATTTATCCCGGACACCGATCTTTCTGAATAGGCCGAGCGCCTTGCACCAATGCACTCTGGCCAGCGCTGTGCTCCCTCTACTTCTATCAATCAGCCCGAGGTTGGCGTACTGTGTAGCCATTCCTTCCTGCCGCCCGAGTTTCTCGTTGATCTCGAGGGCCTTGAGCAGCATCTCCTCGGCCTTGTCCAGGTCGCCTCGCGTCCCGTAGATGGTGCCGAGGGTGCCGTAGTCGCTGGCCATTCCTTCCTGACACCCGAGTTTCTCGTTGATCTCGAGGGCCTTGAGCAGCGTCTCCTCGGCCTTGCCCAAGTCGCCGCGCGCCTTGTAAACTAGGCTGAGGTTGCCGTAGGCGGTGGCAATGCCCTCCTGCCGCCCGATTCTCTTCTCGACCTCGAGGGCCTTGAGCAGCATCTCCTCGGCCTTGTCCAGGTCGCCGCGCGTCTGGCAGACCAGCCCAATGTTGCCGTACTGGTTCGCCATGCCCTCTTGGAGCCCGAGTTTCTCGTTGATCTCGAGCGACTTGAGATGCATCTCCTCGGCCCTGTCCAGATCGCCGCGCGTCTGGTAGACCAGCCCAAGGTTGCCGTAGGCGGTGGCAATGCCCTCCTGGGCCCCGAGTTTTTCTTCGATCTCGAGCGACTTGAGAAACGTCTCCTCGGCCTCGTCCAGGTCGCCCCGCGTCTGGTAGATCAGCCCGAGATTGCCGTAGTCGCTAGCCATGCCCTCCGGCAGCCGGAGTTTCTCGTCGATCTCGAGGGACTTGAGGTGCATCTGTTCGGCCTTGTCCAGGTCGCCCCGCGTCTGGTAGATCGCCCCGAGGCTGCCGAACCCAACCGATTGCCACGCCTCGTTACCGATCGAGGCGCCCAACTCAATCACCCGTTCGTGCATCACCTCGGCCTGAGCCAAACGGCCGATCCTCTGCAGAAAGTGTCCATAGCGGTTGAGCGCCACAGGATCGTCAGCGCTGACAACGGCCTGGGCGAACTTGGTTTCTGCTTCTGTGAGTTGGCCTTCCTCAGCAAGATGCATCGCCTCCTCCACCACTTCACTTCTCTTCCCTCCGATTTCGCGCGCTGGGTCATCCACGTCCACACCCATGTCCAGGCGCGATGGCGCATCACGGAGCGCCGGCGGGCGCTGCGGCTCGCTCACGACGGACGGCCTGGCGCTCTCGTGATCGCGAAGCCATTGTGCGAGGTAACGCCGTAGCCTGTCTGCAAAAGCATCAATGTGATCGAAGGTTTCGTAGAAGATCGTCTCGTCGCGATCGAAGTTGCCTTTGAAGTCCAGAACCTTCTTGAGCTCTTCCCCCGGATCGCTCATCTGGCGTGCGTCTACTGCCTTGAAGAAGGCGATGACCTGGCACATCGGCAATTCCCCGTCTTTATAGCAGTCCAGGGCCAGGTGATACTCTTCCTCCGTATGAGATGAGTGCTTGTGCTGTCCACTTGAATCCGGCCGGCTCCTCCACCTGTCCCAAAGCAGAAGCAAGAAGAAGTCACACTCTCGGATCTCTTTGTTGATAAACGTTTGCGGGCCACCAATCCCACCGAGGGTCTCTTCCCACCGGACCGGTGTGAACAGAACCCCACGCGGGAGAGCGTCGGATTCCGTATACCCGTTGACGACCTCTCGAAACTTCTTTCGCTCTTCCTGCAGCCCGCCGGGGCTTGCAATAAAGACGCGGTACTGCTTGACGTCTGAAGGCACGGCCCTATTTTACGCAAATTCGGCGAGGCGATGAGGCTCCAATAGTCTCAGCCACTCGCTGAAAGACGGCTGGATCAGGGTCGGGCGTCTCTATCCCTCAGCAGACTCCTTTGTGGAGGATCCACTCCTTGGGCCCGTGCTTGCACTCCTCCCATCCGTCCTTGCGCCCAGCTCTGGCCGCCCGGTTGCGGCCTCGCGGAGCACATCCGGCGCGAGGTGTGGAAGCATCGGAACCGGCCGCCATCCGCCACCTTCTTTAGGTTTTCTCTCTCAAAACCTCAAGTGGTCTCAGAGATTCAAGGGAATTCCGGCGAGATTCAAGGGAACATTGGCGAGAATCCCTGGATTCTGTTAACAATCCAAGGGAATATTTGAATTATTCACTTGCCTACTCGGAGTAGGCACCTGCCTACTCCGAGCATCCCGCTGCCTACTCCGAGCATCCCGCTGCCTACTCCGAGCATCCCCCTGCCTGCTCCGAGCATCCCCCTGCCTACTCCGAGTAGGCACCTGCATATTCCGAGCATTCCCCTGCCTACTCCGAGCATTCCCTTGCCTATCGCGGACATTCCCTTGCCATTCATCCATCTCTATCGCCAGGTCGGGAGGGTATTCCGGGATCGCGGCCGTGGCCGAATCCTCCCCCTCCGGAAATAGGGAGGACGGGGAAAGTCCCCTTCCCATCCCTCCACGTCCCCGGACGACACAGGCTGTTGGCATAACACAAACCCTGACCTGCGTCTCGCCGAAAGGTAACCTGCCTTCCGCGCGGGTGCGGGCATGAACGACGAAGCGATCCAGACCGCCGCAGAGCAACTTGAGGAACTCCTGGAGAACGGTAAAGTCCAGGAGGCCGCCGCGCTTCTTCTGGAAGCCTTGCCGAGCGACGCCGCCCAAGCGATAACCGACCTCCCCCCGCAACTCCGCGAGACCGCGCTGCGCGCCCTTCCGCCGGAACGCGCCGCCGACATCGTGGAGGAGCTGCCCGACGACGTGGCCGCCTCCGCAATAGAGGCGATGCGCGCCGAGAGCGCGGCCGCGATCCTGCACGAGATGCAGACCGACGAGGAGGCCGACGTTCTTCAGGACGTCTCGGACCGGAAGGCGGAAGAGATTCTCGGCCGGTTGGACCGCGAAGAGGCCGAGATGGCCCGCGAACTCCTGGAGTATCCGGAGGACACGGCCGGCGGCCTCATGCAAAAGGAGTTCATCGGCTTGCCGGTAGGGTTTTCCGCAAGCGAAGCCGTGCGGCATCTTCGCTCTCGCGCGGCCGAGTACGCGGACTTCCCTGCCAGTTACCTCTATGTTTTGGATGAAAGGGAGCGCCTGTTAGGAGTGCTCAGCCTGCGATCGCTGCTGCTGTGCGACCCGGACGCACCGATCCGTAGTTTGATGAGAACTGACCCGGTTTCCGTGGAGCCTTCCGTTGAAGGGGAGGAGTTAGCCAAGGTTTTCAGGAGACGCCACTTCTTAGCGATGCCCGTTGTGCACGCGGACGACCGCATGCTCGGCATCGTCACGCAAGAGGACGCGCTGCGATTCGAAAAGGAGGAATCCGACGAAGACCTCTTGCAAGTAAGCGGCATCCCGAGCGGCGAAGAACTGCGCGAAACGCCGTTCCTTTCCCGCGCGCTGCGGCGGCTCTCCTGGCTTCTCCTAAAGATCGTCTTGAACTTAGGAGTGGCGGCGGTCGTGGCGCTGCACGAAGGCACGCTGCAGATGATGGCGGCGCTCGCGGTGCTTCTTCCTGTCGTTTCCGACCTCGGCGGGTCGGCGGGAAGCCAGGCTGTCGCCGTCAGCATCCGCGAACTTTCATTGGAGCGCGTGCGGCCGCGCGATTTCTGGCGCGTATTGGGAACAGAGGCGGCCATCGGGGCGATGAACGGCATCGTGTTAGGCTTGGTGGTGGGCGCCGCCGCGTTCCTTTGGAAAGGTAATCCCGCGCTTGGGCTATTAGCCGGCTTCGCAATCAGCAGCAGCACGATTATTGCCGTCGCGTTCGG
>JADFGT010000173.1 GCA_022567555.1 Armatimonadota bacterium
GGCAAGGCGCGCGACGATGAATTGGTGCTCCGGCTTAACTTTCTCGCAGATTTCCCGCGAGGCCCGGGATTTCTCTTCTTGGAGAACCTTATTTTGAAGTTCGACCGCGCGGGCAACGACGGACCTGCGCTTGCATAGCTTGGGGTACTCTGCCTGGAATAACGCTATGTCGCCATCGATGTCCTTGAACTTCTTGCCCGCTACCAGGGCCTGGGCCGCCTGGTCGATGGGGCCGCGGCGTCCCTCATTACGCAGGCCCGTCAGCCAGCTGTTCGTTTCTGCGATCCGACGCTCCAGGTCGGTAAAATCGCTGTTAAATCCTTGCAACTTGTCCCAGGCGCCCTTCACGCCCGGGTCCGACATGACGTCATTGGACACAGATTCCATGGTCTTTCTCCTGTTCGATGGTTGCTCGGGCGCAAGCCACCCGAAACTCAGCCGACACCACGGCCGCCGCCATAGCGGTTATCAACCCGTCCGGCGGTGGCGGGAACCGCGGCGGCCACTCAAGCACGTAGATTTTCAACACCTCGCCGAAACCGCGGCAGACGTCTTCCACCGCTTCCAAGGGGCCACACAACGCGCCCTTTACCGTTTCCGGGAGTTTGTGAAGGAACTGCCGTTCGGCCTTGGCGTCTCGTGCCCGGACCCCAAGGGCGTCGACCGCGGCGCGCACCTCAGGCTCCGGGTTTTTGCGTGCCTGGACCACGTCCATCAGGGCGCGCAGGATGCCCTCGCCGGGAAGGTCCTTAGGCATCGCCCGGGCCCACCGCGTGCTCCTGGCCGCGCCACCGCTCAACATCTTTCGTGCCGGTCATCGCTGTCTCTCCCTACCTGTGGTCGGCCAGGCGGCCCTTTCCGTTGCTTCGTTGCGGCGCCGTCTCGCCGCCGGCGTCGGCGTCGGACAGCTTGTCCTCGATCATCTGGGCGAGGGCGTCCGAGAGCGTCATGTTGAGAGGCACCAGGAACTCATCCAGGCCGTCACGCCGGTTCAGGTTTTCGCGCCGGCGGACCTCGTTGCGGCTCATCCAGCCGTTGATGATCGCTGTCTTGTAAAACTCGCTCCGCGCCTTGCGGTCGCCGCGCAGCAGGCCGTCGACCAGGAACTCGGAAAAGTGGGTGCGCCGGGAGGCCGCGGTGAACAGGTCGCGCCGCGCCGCCTGTTCCCAGCGCCTCAGCCACGGCCCCATGGTGTAGACGACGAACTCGATGCCCTGCGCCTCGATGTTGCTAAATGTCGCGCGGTCGAGGATGCCAACCAAGTGCGGCTGGATGCGGAACATGCGGGCGATCTGCAGGCCGGTAAACTTTCGGCTCTCGACGTATTGCGCGTCCTCGCGGGTCAGGCCGATGGCCTCGTATTCCAATCCGTCCTCGAGGAGCGCCGGCCGGTGGCGGTTGGCGCCGGTTTGCTGCTCCTCCCACGACTTCCTGAGCCGCGCCTGGGCCTCGTCGCCCAGGGTTCCCTCGATCTTCAGGACGCCGCTCGGCGTCGCGTCGTTGGCCCAGAACCGGGCGCTGTACTCCTGCGCCGCGAAGTCCTCTCCGATCGTCTCCCGGTGCAGCCGGATCGGGCTCATGCCGCTCAGGCCGTCGAAGCCGAGGCCGCGAACGTGAAACATCTCCGCGCCTAAGATGATGCGGCTGGGCCCGTTCAGCGGCTGATACCGATAGGCCACGGTCTTGTCCGGGGCCCAGAAGGGGCGCACCCGGTCCGGGTGGAGCGGGATCAGCTCCGCCACCGGGTTGCCGGCCGTCGGGATGATCTCGGCATAGCCGTTGCCCCTGAGTGCCACGTGCGCCATCAGCATCTCGCGGAACTCGTAGCTCGTCTGTGTGGGGTTCGGCTGATCGTGCAGCACCTCCCACAACGGATGGTCCTTGTCGCGTTCGCGGCCGTCGTCGGAAAGCCCTCAACGTCGATAAGATCTTTCAGCGCGATGGGAATAGAGGCGGATACAGTGTTACCCACATATTGGAGGTTCTGAAATACTTTCCTAGGCTGCAGTTTCAACAAGCGGGTAAGCGAATCCAAAGCGAGTTGGCTGGCTTGATGGAATACAAATAGATCGATATCGTCTAGGAACATCCCGTTGCGGTCTAAAATGCCGCGAATCTGGTCGGGGACCTTGGCATTCACAAACCCTAGTATCCCCAGACCATCCATGTGGATGTTTTCCAGCGTACGGACATTGCCGCTCCCGTCAGTCTTGGGTATGCTCGTTTCTTCAGACTTGGGCATTCGGCAGCCACCGGCAGGGATTATGAACATCTTATGGTTTT
>JADFGT010000174.1 GCA_022567555.1 Armatimonadota bacterium
GAAGCCGGGTCGCGGGTAGGTGGCGGGATCGTAGAGCATGAATGCCCAGGTGATGAGCGCGACGGTCGCGAATATCGACGCTGGTATGCGCCAGTTCATCATGTTGCGCGCCACCAGGTAGGCCCCACCCAGAAGAATGAAGACAGTGCAGGTCTCGCCGACGGATCCAGCGGTGAGACCGAGCAGCAGCTCCCGGTTGGCCGCCTGGATGCTGTCGAATTTCATCGCCGCGAGCGGCGTTGACATCAACTGGATCGAGGTTGACGCCGGGCTGAAGTGCGTGGAGGCCGGCGAGCCGATCGTTCCCGACAGGACTATTGAGAAGATCAAGGAGATCGGCGTTGCGTTGAAGGCGCCGATGACGACGCCGATCGGCAGAGGCTCGGTCAGCCCGAACGTTACGCTCCGAAAGCGACTGGACCTTTATGCTTGCGTGCGGCCCGCGCGTTCGCTTCCCGGCGTTCCGACGCCTTTCGACGGGTTGGACATCGTCATCTTCCGTGAGAACACAGAAGACTTGTACGCGCAGATTGAGTACATGGTGACGCCGACGGTCGCCACCGGCATCAAACTGATTAGCGAGTACGCCTCGGAGAATATCTGTCGGGCGGCTTTCGAGTATGCGCGCAAGAACGACCGCCGTTCGGTCACCGGTGTTCACAAGGCGAACATCCAGAAGGTAACGGACGGCCTGTTCCTTCGAACCTTCAACCGCGTGGCCAAAGAGTATCCGGACATCGAGAGTTGGGATTACATCATTGACGCCATATGCATGCAGTTAGTGATGAAATGGCGCAACTACGACGTGCTCGTGCTGCCCAATCTGTATGGTGACATCGTAAGCGACCTCGCTGCCGGGATGATGGGCGGTTTGGGTGTCGCGCCCGGCGCGAACTACGGCGAAAAGTGCGCGGTGTTCGAAGCGGTGCACGGCTCGGCGCCGAAATATACCGGCATGGACAAGGTGAACCCGATGGCGCTGATGTTGAGCGCGTGCTTGATGCTGCGGCACCTCCGGCAGAACACGGCGGCTAAGGATATCGAGGACGCGATTGCGAAGACCCTGATGAACGGAATCAAGACCTACGACTTGAAGGGCACTGCAAAGACGAGCGAGTTCGCGGCCGCCGTTGCGAGCGAGCTGAAGGGGTAGGCGGGTTTTCGGTTCTCAGTATTCACTCTTTGGACGCAGCCTTCATTCCCCACTGGGCCGGAGTGAGGGCCCCCGAGGTCGCACGCGTTCTTCCGATGCCGCACCCCTCGCACCGGGGTGCGGGTTCCGGCTGGCCTGTCTCGGAGCGGAACGGGCGGCGTATGCATAACCCTTGAACCCTCCAGGCCATCTGTGACACATAATGTACTGAGGACGTGTGACGAATCACAGGAGGTTGTGAAATGAGACTCTTGGTCGCACTATTAGCGGGCGCTGCCCTGTTCGCCGCCGGCTGCGTGGGAGACCAGCCCACAAACGGGAATACCGGCTCGGACGGGCCGGACGAGACGGTGGGCCTGGAGGGGGTGGCATCCATCCCCGGCCTGGGAAATTTCGCGCTGGCCGAACCCATCTCCAGCGGAAACGTGACGCTTGTTCCGGTCGTGTACAAGCAGGCGCAAGACGAGCCGGAACAGACAGACGAGTACATCACCCTGGCCGAGGCCAAGAAGAACGGCTGGGTCGAGATCATCGAACGGCCCGGGGAGGGGGCGGTGAACGAACTGCAGGTGCGCAACACCGGCCCCAAGCCGCTGCTCCTGCTCGGCGGCGAACTGCTCTTGGGCGGCAAGCAGGACAGGATTGTCGCCAAGGACACGATCATTCCGCCCAACGAGACGGTCGTCGTGCCGGTGTTTTGCGTGGAGCAAGGCCGGTGGCAAGGCGCGTCGCTCCGCTTTGAGTACAGCAACGCCGTGGTTCCCCAGAGCGTCCGGTTCGCTGCGACCTATTCGGACCAGGCAAGGGTCTGGGCGAGGGTCGGCGAATACAACGAAGATGTCGGCGTCATTGCCGGGGCGCCGAGCACGGTGCAGAGCGGCCTGAGCGACCCGGAGGTCCGGAAGAGGGTCGAGTCCGGCCTGGACGAACTGCTCAAATCGCTCGAGGGCAAGGACAATGTCGTGGGCGTCATATTCGTTCTGAACGGCGAGATCCAGACGTTCGAACTGTTCGGCAACGCGGGCCTTTTCGAAGGTTCAATTCAGCCGCTGTTGAGGAAATCCGTCAGGAGCCAACATAAGGGGAGTTGCCGGACGACCCGGATTATCAAAAACTATGGTCCGT
>JADFGT010000026.1 GCA_022567555.1 Armatimonadota bacterium
CACAAAGCTACGAGGAGTTGCACGTCGCATTTGCGGCGACTTCGGACGAGGTTGTGGAGATCGTCGTTACCTCTAACGCTTCCCGGTTCGTCGAGCCGGGCACAGGACAAGTAAAGTCGCTGATGACTTGGAAGGCCGCGGCATTCAGCTTCTTCACAGGCTGGAACGTCGGAACTGACCAGACGATCTGGGTCATCACGCCGTAGGCTCTTTGCCTGCAGGCCCTCCGAGGCCGGACGCGCTACCGCGGGTCCGGCCTCGTTGCGGGGTCAGGGCGCAAGGGAACGGCGCTCGGCGTTGCGTCGCTCCATCAGCGGCTTTTGCCGTGCGAGCGGATTGTGCGTCCAAGCGGATGCGGTTTGCTCCGCGCCGCTGACCGTTTGGTCCCAGTGCGGACATATTAATCAGGTGCTTGAGAGGTGGAAGAAAGCCGACCGCGAGGACGTGCGAGAACTGGCGCGGCAGACCGTCGCCCTGATCCTTGCGCGGCCCGATGTCTCCAAACAGGGCGTCGCGGAACTGCTGGATTGGCTGACGGGGATCGCTGTGTCCGATAGAGTATCCCCGGTCAGGATTCGGGCGGTCAAGATTCGGCTTCGCAAGATTTATCGCGTGGAGTTAGATGGACATACTTGACGGCCGCCCCCCGGCGCGAGTCTTGCCCGGGCTGGCGGTCCGCATGCGTCATCACGACACCTACCGGCCTATAAATCTGATGCGATGAAGTGGGCTCCGGGTGGCCGTGCCTCCTTCCCTGAGATCGCCGGCACTCGTTGGGCAATGTGAGAGGCGTCGCGGACAATCTCAGGGGCACCCGTGCGATCGCGTCTGGTCATTGGCCCACGCGACGGACGAAATCGTCCTCGAAGGGGGGGGCAGGTTTTACTTGGCAAATGACTCAACCCTCACTTCCAGCACGTTCGAACACTCTCTGACAACCCAACCCGTTCAAGCGACACAGGAATCCTCAACGCCGCAGACGTCCCCAGCGACCCGAACGATCCAAACGTTTCTCGCCCTGAAACGCCGCCTCGACCCCGAAGCGCTCCTGCAATCCGAACTATCCGAACGCCTGTTCTGCCCTCTCGAACCAGCCTCTGGCCGCACCACCGCACCTCCTGCCGGGCGGGCCGAACGCCCCGAACGCCCGCCGCACGTCGAACCGTCCCAGGACTTCGACCTCCCGAAGCCGTTTTGGACACAATCCCGAGAAGAAGACACGCGCGATCACGCAACCGAAGAAGACCCTCAGCCTGGACAAGAGCGGGCTGAGGGATAGGAACGAACCCTCGACCCGAGCGACAGGTCGAGGGTTAGATAGGGTCCGGTACCTACTCGCTTATCCTCCAAATGGTTTGGTCAATGCAGACGTGCCAGCCGGTGAAGAAGCTCAGGCCCGCAGCCCTCCACGTCATCAGCGCCTTCACCTGTCGGGTTCCGGGTTCGACGAAGCGGCCCAGGTCACCACCGGGCACGATTTCCACGACCTCGTCCGCAGTCGACGCGAAGCGTAGATCAAGCTCCTCGTAGATTTGCGTGACGTAGTTGAACAGCAGGATGCGCTGCGCAATGAATTTCCTGATTGCATGTCCCTCGAACAGGAATCGGAATTCGGTCGGAGTTTCGGTGGGCGAAGTGCCGACGACCTCGACCTGCACGGGCGCCTGAGGGCTGGGAGCGAACACATCCGTCTGTACACACAGCCGCCGATCGTCGCTCTCGAACAGATCAGGCAGTCCGCCGAAGAGCCGGATCCCACGGATTATGCGGAACGAGTCGGGAATGGTGGCCTCGGTTAGAACGTCGTACTCTACGAAGTAGTTGAGCTGCAAGTGGGAGGGGATGTCGTTCCACGTCCCCAGGTTGTTTTTTCCGTGGAAATCAATCACAGGGCCGTCTCCCGTCGGTTCGTATGGGGCCCAGTTTGTGTAAGAAAACGGTTCACCGGTTACCCACTCCCAGCCCTGCGCGCCCAGAAAACCTCCGGTGTACGCCTCGCGGAGCGCCGGCCCGAAAGTCTCGTTTATGAAGTCCTGCTCTCCTTGAGAGTTCACTGTGAGCAGGTGGCCCTGCACACCCAAGAACGTTCTGGCTTCGGCGTCCAACTTGGCCTGGAACCACGTTTTCGGCGATGTCACCAACTCGTAGAAATGGCCGTTGCCGTCCCACTCGATGGGGCCGGCGCTCGCTGCGGCCATACCGAGGGAAACGGCCACGCACGCGCCGACCGCCGATAAAGCCTTGTACCTTGAACTTCGCATCCTAATCCCTCCTACGGGCCCGGGACCTCCAAGAGCCGCCCCAACCGCCCGAATGCACTTAGAACAGTATACAGCAGATTTTCTTGATTGGGGGAAGTTTTTCGGCTTTGGACGCCTTTTATCGTGATTTTGGCGGGCCGGGGAGGCACGGGCGTGGGTCGTGGCGGCGTGGAGCCAGCGAGCGGGGAGTGGCATTGATAGATTCCGAGACGTGGCGCAAGCATGACTCTCACGCGGCCATGTCCCCGGCACGCATTACCGCGTCACTCGCCCTGCGCAGACGCGCGTCTATCCGCTCTCGTTGCCAAGCCGCATTGCGCGTTTCAGCAGGTTGATCTGGCCGAGATGATAGGCGTTGTGAATGGCCAACGCGATGAGTGTGTTGACGGCCGCTTCGTCGGAGCGCATCTTGTGTTTGAACGGCTGGGCGGCGGCGATCGCATGGGCCTCGTCGAGGCCGGCGAGAAAACTCTCGCGCACCTCTTGCCATTCATCCGGATTGGGAACCCTCCAGTCCTCCGTTATGCTCTTCCTCGGCAGGCCCTTCAGCTTGTTCAGCCAAAGGGTTTGCCAGAAGTCGGTATGGGCCAGGTTGGTGAGAATGGAGTAGGGCATGTGGGGCAGTTTGCGCGCCGCCTTCTCGGGCGTGATGTTTCTCAGCAGTGACTTGGGCTTGGGGATGTCCTCGCCTTCGATTACTTGCGTCAGGGTTTCGGCGACTGTTTGGGGCGATAAGAAGCGTGCGGTCTTCGGCATGGGGAGGATTATGCAAGCGGGGGCAGCCTTCCCTGCCCGGCTCTCGATGTCGGCGGGGCTTTCGGCCCTTGGCTGGGCTACGCGTCCGACCCTGTCCCCGGCACACGTTTCGGCGTCACTCACCGTGGGCACCGGGCGTGAGAGGCAAGAGCCCAGAGACGCGTTCCTCATATAACCACTTGCCGAATAGAGAAGCGTTTCTCAAGACCTGCCAGAGTTCATCCACGGCCGCCAGTGCCTCCAAGTCTTTCGCCTTGCGCGCGCAGATCTCTGCACACACGTATCCTGCGGTGCGATAGCTTTCGGTGAGCCCCTGGTCGGCCGCATCGTGCAACAGTTTCCGACGCACCGAAAGATCTATTCGCGCATCGGCAGCAACACGTCCGAGGAACAGTTTCCCGTAGAGGATGTGCGAAAAATCGCAATATCGCTCGTATTCCGCATGCCAGAGCTTTAGCACCTTTTTCATGATATCCTCGCGAGCTCGACCGGCAACTCTGACGGAGGGTGATGGGAACCTTTCTATGACGTGGTCCTGAAGGTCGGAGGGCATCGTGTCGCGAGGGTTGAGCGCGATGAACTCAGTGGCATCCCTCTCAACCTCAGTAATGCCAATGCCCCGCCTGAAACCTTCCCAGAGAGTTGGCCCCGATTGGGTGTTCCACTCTTGGAATCGCTTCAGATCCTTGGTTTCTTCGCGCTCAAGGACGAAAATCTTGTACCCTTTCTGCCACCCGTCACGCACGTACACCCGCGTCCACTTTTCAGGATCATCCAGAAGGAGGGATACTATGAAGACCTTCTCGATTTGTTCCCGGACTAAAGAGAGTGCATCCCCAAGCTGCGAATCTGGGGTGTCGATTGTCTTGATTAGGCTCCTGATCGCGCGGTGCGTCGTCAGAAATGCGCACAGGAGTTCCGCTAGAGCCTCATGGCAGCCGAAGTCGTCCGGAGTTTCTCGAACCGCTGATTCAGTCCGCCTGATCGCGATCGTCACCTGGCCATCGAGCTTGTTTACATCGTATTCTGCATCCGGGTCGATGTCACTGCTATACCGCACGGGTTCATTATGGCTAACGGGAGCGCAGGTTGTGATTGCCTCCCGGGCCAGATTTGAGGTGTCGAGTTGACCCTCCCCCTCCCCGCGCCCTGCCATGAGCGCAAGGCGCGAAACGGAGGTGACGATGGAGAAGGCGACGGTTGCGAAATGGGAAGAGTTAGAGCGGTTGAGGGGTTCGGACGGGCGCCCGGTCGAGGCGAACGTGCGGGCGGCGGCCGCGCTCTTAGGGCCGGGCTACCGGGGCCGGCGGGCCACGCTCTCCAAAGAGGAGAGGCAGGCGGCGGCCAAAGAGGTGCAAAAGGCCTGGGAAGAGGGCGGCTTCGGCGCCGTTCCGGCCTACATGATTGACGCCGCGCAGGGCCGCGACACCGACTGGCGCGAACGCAAATCGAAACTGTTCGAAGCGGGAGATTACGCCGACAAGGCGCTCTCCGCCGGGCAGGCCGAGGTGAACCGCTTGGCGGCTAACTTCGATTATCCGGTTCCAGTTTTGATAGAGCACGTGGAGAACCCGCTGCGACTGGGTTATCTAACGCAGGTCGAGGCGGCCGGGCCGGAGCTGTTCGGCATTTTGGCGCTTACACCCGAAGCGGACGACCTGATTGAGAGTTCCGGCGCGAAGTCGCTCAGTTTGAGCGTGAGCCGCGACCTGGAGCGCATCTATGAGGTGAGCATCGTCGGGAACCCGCGCATAAAAAGCGCGCGGCTTTTCTGCGACGACTTCCGGGCCGAACCCGGCGGCGGCGAGTGGAAAAAAGAGGCCGCGCGGCTGAAGGCGCAACTGGAAAAGGAGCAACTGCAAACGGCCGTTGAGCGGATGGTTCGCTCGGGCGAACTTCCTCCGGGGTCGGCGGAGAACGCAAAGGCGCTTCTTTCCGCGGCGCGGCAGCACGGGTTTGAGAAGGAGGCGGTCGCTTTCTTCGAGTCTTTGCCGAACAGCGTGATCTTCGGCGAGATCGTTCCCGGCTCGAAAGCGCCCCCGGCTGAGACGAGTCCGGAAGAGGCGGCGTTTTACGCGCGTCATTTTTCGGATCTGCCGATCGAAGAGATTGCGAAGCGGCGGGACTGATCAACAGACCTCTCCCCCCAGCCCCCCTCTCCATTTCGCGTGCGCGAAATGGAGAGGGGGGAAGAACATAAAAAGGAAGGTGAAGTGATTCAATGGCAGCACTGACAAAAGCATACGAAACACAGCAGAAGCCGACGGTTATAGTTTCCTATCCGGTTGCGGCTTCCACAACTATCTACAAGGGCGCGCTTGTTGGCGTGAACTCGATCGGTTACGTTGTGCCGATGGACCACGCGACGGCCTCACTAACGTACATGGGCATCGCAGAGGAAACGGTTGACAACAGTTCGGGGAGCGACGGCGACGTGTCCGTGCGGGTTTCGAAGACCGGCAGCGGCGTTTTTGCCGACGCGGGCACCGCGACTCAGGCCGACATCGGACAGACGCTCAACGTGAAGACTGACAACGAAGTCCAGGTCGGGACTTTGAGTCTAACGAACGTTTACGCAGTGGGCACGCTCGTTGCGTTGGAGACGACTTCGACCGGAGCAACGGGCCTGCGCGTTCGCATTGACAACGACACGAAATAATCAGGAGGTAATGAATTGGCTTTAGTAAAAAGCGACATCCCGAATCTTTTGCTTCCGGGATTGAAAACGGAGTTCGATCTGGCTTATCGGTCGCGTGCCGACAGCGGCATTGCGCAGCAGGTGGCCACGGTCATAACCACGACGGTTCCCTCGCAGAAATACGGCTGGCTGGGAAGCACGCCGACGATGCAGGAGTTCGTGGACGAGCGCAAGCCCAGCGGGCTGGTTGAGAACAACTACACGATCGAGGACAAGACGTATGAGGCGAGCATCGCGGTTGATCGCAAGGCGATTGAGGACGATCAGTATGACCTGATTCGCCTGCGTATTCGCGACTTGGCCGAGCGAGTGTCCGAGCACCAGCACAAAATTGTGGTCGAGGCAGTGGCCAACGGCTTCACGGGGCTCGGGTTCGACGGTCTCTCCTTTTTCAATACGGCTCACGTCACTTCGCCGGGCAACACGTATAGCAACCGCACGACGGACGCGCTTTCCTCGACCGCGCTGGAGACCGGGATCAACCAGATAATGCAGGTTCCGGACGACCGAGGCGAGCCGCTTGGAATCATTCCGGACGTATTGCTTGTGGGCCCGAAACTGCAGTGGCCGGCGATTGAGTTGATCGAGAGTCCGATTGTGGTTTACAAGGGCAACGCGAGCGACACCGCCGCGAGCACACCCTATAAGAACGTGTTCCAGGGGAAACTCCGGCTGATCGTTTCGCCCTATCTTCGCGGCACGTTCGACGACTACTGGTTCCTGCTCGACTCGACCCGCGCCGTGCGGGCAATCATCTTGCAACAGCGGAGCGACGTTCCCGTAGAGTTCACTGCGCTGGAGAACGCGAGTCAGAGCGAGTCGGCGTGGTGGCACGACCGTTTCTATTACGGCGTGCGCGCGCGATACAACGTGGGCTACGGACTGTGGCAGACCGCCTACGGAGCGATTCTGTAGGGCCGGTTTTACAGGAGCGAACATGGACCTAATCACCATCATCACGATGCTCGTGTCGCTGGGTCTGGGCGGAATCGTGGGGGCGCTCGCTTCGGCGATCCTCTCCTCGGCCCGCCTGAAGACCACTTTTGAGTCGTTCAAGCCGGCGTTTCGGACCTATTTTGCGGGCAAGACCGACGCTTCCAGTTTGGAAGTGATCACGGAGTTCGAAGTGTTGTCCGCGGAAGTGGATCGCGCCACGACGGCGTTTGCACGATTGAAGAGGGCGCTCAGATGGAAATCGCGCCGCTGACGGAGGCGCTCGCGCTTGTGGGCACCTTCGTCGCGGCGTCCGTGTGGATGATGCGCTACAGCATGCAGCAGCAGCGCGCAATAGCCGAGCGCTTCATCCAGCACCTTGAGAGTTCGCTGAAGCGACAGGAGGACTACAACCGCCTGCACCGCTCCGCGGTCCGCCAGTTGACCGGAGCGGTGCGGCGGAACTCGCAACTGATCCGACGTTTGGTGGAAAGACGGGGAGACGCGAAGCCACGATTGGGAGTTGCGGCCGCCTCAGATGACCCTCGCTCGCCGTTTTCCGGAGAAGGAGCAGCGTAATGGCATTGACTGTAACGAGAGCCACAATCAAAGAGAAATGCCGGATAACCGTAACCGATTTCGACACGGAGATTGACAACCTCATTACCGAGCAGAAGCCGGTGATAGAGTTTGCCATCTTGGACGCGCACGTTAACGACACGTCGAACACCGGCCTTGTGAAGACGTTGGACCTCGGCGCTGCCGAGGTTGTTGCGGGCGAGTTCTTAGCGCAGGCGATGAGGGAGCCGGGCGCGGGCGAAGTGCTTGAGTTCTCGGACGTTAGGTTCGGTTCACGTCCTCCGGCGCAGTTTAAGGTGCCGATAAACGACCCGTTCTTTCTGAAAGCGCAGGGATGGGTACGGCTGGCGCCGTATTTGAAACCTGCCGTTGTGAGCAACATCGCGACGCGTACTGTGATTTCGGTGCCCGACCCCGCACTTTGTGACGAGGAGGTCTGACGATGGTTGAGGCGCAATACCGGGCGCGGCGGGCGATTCTGCTTCACAGCGAAGACTTCACTGCGGGGGGGTCCGGGCGCAAGGGCGTTTTCGGGATTATTTCGCCGGACGGGGCGACGCGTTATGTAACGCAGACGGTCGTTGATGCGGCGAACAGTCCGATCTGGGCGATCGTTGTTCCGGACGACGACGGCACGCAGCCGACGGACACGATCACGTGGGGTTCGCTTACGCTGTCCATCCTTAAGATCGTCGAGCGCAGGCTGCGGGGGACGGTGATCTTCAAGTTGATACTGGCGGATTAGGGGTGAGGTTCCCGGACAGGTTCGCATATGTGAAAGGAGTCACCATCAGAATGTAGCCGCGAACCTGTCCGGGGCACCCGCGTTGGGGCCCGCATGGCTTGGCGCGAGCGCTGGCGCCATCCAGAAAGCGTGTAGACTGTTGGGAGGGAGGCGGCAGATGAAGGATAGGGTAAAGGGCCGTTTTATCTGGGCCGTGTTAGGGTCCGGCCTGCTGTTCGTCAGCGGGCACGGGGGCCCGGCCGGCGGCGACTGGCGGGCGGCCGCGGACATTGTGGCGCAGCTGGCTTCGGAGCAGACTCCGGGCGAGAAGTTGCGCGACCGGATGGAGTTCGCCAGAGCGTACCAGAAGGTCCAGGACGGGATGTCGCGGGACGAGGTTCGCGCGCTTCTGGGCGACCCGGAAGAAGTGATAAAGGTGCGGCTGCGGCCTTACTCTGAATCGAGCAGCGAGCGATGGGGGTACGGATCAAACGGTCCGGACACTTTTGCAACGCTGGGCTGGGTCTGGTTTGACAGGGACTCCAAGGTCCATTATGCCGATGAGGATCCCGGACTTCCCTCGGCGCAGTTGCCATCGGAACAGACGGTGCGCAAGGTATTGCGGGCTGTCGCCAGCGCGAGCACGGAGGCTTTGATCACCATGGCGTCGCCACTGCGTACGATTCAGGCTGTGAATGCGATTGTCGACCTTGGCCGCACGCAGGGCCTGGCGACGCTGCATGAGTATTTCCGTGTTGGCGGGATACAGAACGATATCGGTGCGCTGTGCATCATCCGAATGATCTTTGAGGTTCCAGACCCGCCGGGCTACATGTTATTGCCGCGCATCGGCGAGATATTCCCACGACGTCCCTTCGACCGGCGGGCGGCCCCTCGTTATCCGTTTGCCCTGGTGGCGGGTGTCCCACTCGATTTGCACTGTACCCTTGCGTTTTTCGGGGGATTGGACGGGGCTGAACGGCACCTGGAGGATTTGGAAGGGAAGTGTAAGTTTCGAAAAGAACCGCTCGTCCCGACATGCTTCCCGTGGGAGTTGCCCGCAGCCCTGTTTGACCCGCCTTATGGCACGCTTACTTCCTGTGTGCTCGGATCACTGAAGGGGCAGGTGTTGAGGCTCGTGGAGACCGTTTACCGAATTGACAACCGCGATATGGAGCACAGTCCTTTTAATCGCACGCCCGTAAGCCGCTCTTGGAAGCGGATTTTCGAAGACCTGCGGAAACTGGACATGCGTTGGGACGAGGCGAAAAACATGTACACATTCACCGACGGGTCCACGCTGCCTCCGCTGAAGCCGTTCAAGAGACCGCCTCCCAGGTACGAGTGGATGGCCTGGGCACCCAAGATCCTCGAACCATTCGCGGGCGGAATCGTACTGGAGCGCCAGACTTCCCGACGGGTGAGTACTTCCGGACGGGTGAGTATTGAGTTCTATCACGCTCTTAGGAACGACAGAGAGGTTCCCCCGATGTCCGTGCGCGTGTACCTGGTCTCAAGACCTGATGAGACGCTCGTGACAATTGAGTCGCCCTGGGCTAAGCACATATCTGGCGAAGAACGCCAGGAACTCGGGTTCGATGACAATGGCCGCTCCTACTCGAAGAAGGCAGGCAAGGACTTCGGTTTGGCGGAAGGCGAGAGCGTTGTTATCGAACTAACCTTTGGCGACAAGGTGGTCAGGAGCGAGGCGCTGAAGCCGTAGGGCGGCGCCTTGCGGGGGCTCGCACTTCCGTGAACATTGCGAACTCTGAGCGCGGTTGCGATCTATTGGAGACGGACATCCCCGACGATGAGATCGTTGAGGGATCACGCGGGAGTTGTATAATCTGCCGGATGATAATAAACCGGCCCGTCCGCGAGGTGGTTGACCAGCTGACCCGCTACCTGGGGGTATGGGTATGGGCTTCTGTGGCCACGATGACGGTTTTGATGGTTCTTGGTTTCGCGCTTGGGATTGTGGCGAGCGCGTTCGCGCTGGCGAACTACGGGCTGGAGCCCGGCGACCCGGACTATAACATGCGAATGCTGTATTTCAACTTGACCGCCGGCTTGCCGAATGCCGTCGCCGCCGTTCTTATCAGCGGAGGGCTGTACCGCATGGCCTTGGCCCAGCACCGCGGAGTCGCGCCGGCGCTCTCGCAACTGTTCAGTATAAGGGATGTCTTCTGGAAACTCGCAGCGCTGGGGTTCACATGGCACATTTTCAAGGTGTTGGTCTGGGCGCTGCTCATGCGCTCCTACGGTTGGCCCGGCGGTTTGTTGCCACAGCTTTCTCTAACCTTCATCATTGTGACGCTCGCGCTGTTTACCGTGCCTCTCGTGGTAGATCGGCGGATAGGGCCAATAGCAGCGATTCGGTTGAGTCTTCAGGTCGTGCTGCGCCAACTGTTCCGGGCGACTTGGCTTAACATCAAGGCGGGACTCTGCAGCTTGGTTGGGCTCATTGCGTGTGGAGTAGGCGTAGTCATAACCCTGCCGCTCTTTTACCTCATCATTTCCCGAGCGTATTTGGACGTGTTCGCGGACTGCGAGGCTGGAGAGGCGGGCTGATCCGAGAATAAGCGCCGGTAGGGCGGCGATGAGGCCGCGACCCGTGGAAGGATCGCGCCAGCAGAGAATGGCGGCGTTCGGTCAGGCCGCTTCTTTGTTCAACGAGGTGTTCGACTCCGCTTCGTATTCCTCGCGGATGGCTGCGAACTCCGGCAGGATCTCCTTGAACAAAGGGACAAGATGCGGGTCGAGGTGTGTTCCCGAGAGCGCCTCAATCTCCGATACTGCCTCCACAAAGAGCCAGGCTGATTTGTATGGACGCACCGATGTAAGAGCATCGAACACGTCGCACACGGCGCATATGCGTCCGACCAGCGGAATATCTTCGCCTTTAATGCCCTGCGGATATCCGGTGCCGTCCCATTTCTCGTGGTGAGTCATGGCGATCTTCTCGGCCAACTGGAGAAGTGCGTGATCGCTGCCGCCGAGGAGTTCGGCACCTATCAGCGTGTGCGCCTTCATGATATCGCGCTCTTCCGGCGTGAGTTTGCCCGGTTTCTGCAGGATTTGATCCGGAATCCCAATCTTTCCGATGTCGTGCATGGGGCTTGCCCTGCGCAGCAGGTCACACTCTTCATTATTCATGCCGGCGGCGCGGCCCAGGGCTTCGCAATAGCGACTCATTCGGACGACGTGCACTCCGGTCGCGTCATCACGGTATTCGGCCGCTCGGAGAAGGCGGTCGATGATTTCCGACTTGCTGTGCTCCAGTTCCTCCTGAATCCGAACGCGCTCTGTGATGTCTTCCACCAACACCAAGAAGCGGCTTCCGCGCCATCCTTCCCGCAACGTGCTGGACCAGAACCATCGGGAATGCCCGGTCCATCCATGTTCGCCCTCGTTTCGGGATTCGTGTACGGCATGCGAACTCGCTCCTCGCTGCAGAACCTCCAGTATTTTCTTCGCTTCCTTTCCGTCGTCCTCGCTGTAGAACACTCCTTCCAGTTCAAAGAGATTCTTGCCGACGGCGGCTTTGCCCGAAATCCCAAAGATGGCCTCTGCCGCCCCCGCCCATACGCGGACCTCGAAATCATCGTACAACTCGATAACGCCGAGCGGGGTGTTTGCGAGATGGCGGTGGAGTGTTTCAGCGGTCATGTTGACCCTGCCCCGCATAGAGCCCGCCATGATGCCCAAAACCGGCGCCGCGCCCGCAATGAAGATGGCCTGGGCGCAGATCGAAAGCGCGGTGGCATGGTCTGCATGCCGACCGGAGACGATGAACAGGGCGTAGGTCACGGCGATCAAACTGCTGAGGGCGCCGGATTCCAGGCCGGCGACGAATCCGGCGATGGCGACCCAGACCAGGATGATGGGTGCGAGTTCCGGCATCTCGGGGAAATAGGCCGTGATACTCTCCACGGCCGCGATCCCGACTATGACGGTCACGGGAGCGAGGACCTTGCGCCAAAGGGCGCGGCCCCTGCCCTTGGACAGGAAGCGATCGCGCGGTCCTTGCGCCGCCGGTTTGAACGGTTCTGAGTGCATCGGAGAGGCGCCCAATAGTCATTCTCGGCAGGTTTCGGCCGGCGGAAGAGGATTCTCCGAGGGTTCCTGCGCCGGCCGGTGACGGGCGGCGACCGGCCGGAGGGCCTCGGTCCTTCGGCGCGGGCGGAGGCCGCGAATCCGCTGACGTGCCATACACCCTCCGCCGGGTGCCTGCAGAAGGAATAACCGTTGTTGCGGCGAAACGGCTTTCGTGCCTACCGGAACACCGTTCACGCGCAAGGAATTCATCGTCTCTATGTTGGTGGCCGCCGCTGGGACGGCGATTCCCGCCGCGACCCGGCAGCAGGAGCCGGACGAAGTAACCGAAGCCGACCTGAAGGCGCTTGAGAAGATCGCCGGCCTTGAGTTCAGCGACGAAGAACGCGAGGCGGTGCTTCGATCAGTCCGGCAAGCGCGGGGCGGATATGAATCGCTGCGCGAACTCTCCATTGATTACACGGTTGAACCGCCGACGGCCTTTCTGCCCAGTTCGGGAATGAGCAATGGGAAGGCGGAGGTTGCCGTTAGGCCAACGCCGTTGAACGGTTTCAGACGGCCGCCGGGCGACGAGCAATTGGCTTTTCTGTCTGTGCGCGAACTGGGGCACTTAGTTAAAACGAAACAGATTTCGTCGGTCGAGTTGACGCGAACCTACCTTGACCGTCTGAAGCGTTATGGCGAAAAACTGCTTTGCGTTGTGACGCTGACGGAGGAGCTGGCGATGAAGCAGGCGGAAAGGGCGGACCGGGAGATCGCTTCGGGCCGCTATCGCGGGCCTCTGCACGGCATACCTTACGGAATCAAAGACCTTTTTGCGGTAACGGGTTATCCGACAACGTGGGGTTCGGAACCGCACAAAGAGCAGCAGTTCGACTACGACGCCGCGGTCGTTGAGAGGCTGGAGGAAGCGGGCGCGATACTCGTCGCGAAATTGAGCATGGGCGCGCTCGCGCAAGGCGACGTTTGGTTCAATGGGCGGACGAAGAACCCGTGGAACCCGGAGCAGGGGTCGAGCGGTTCGTCGGCGGGATCGAGCGCGGCGACTGCGGCCGGACTGGTTGCGTTCAGCATCGGAACGGAAACGCTCGGTTCGATCGTTTCGCCCAGCCACCGGTGCCGCGTGACCGGTTTGCGGCCGACGTATGGGCGCGTGAGCCGATACGGCGCGATGGCGGTCAGCTGGACGATGGACAAGATAGGTCCGATCTGTCGGGAGGCGGAGGACTGCGCGCTTGTGTTTGCCGCGATCGCGGGGGCGGACCGGAGGGACAAGAGTTCGGTGGACAGGCCGTTTCAGTGGCGGCCGCACGACAACCTTGCGAAGATGAAGATCGGCTACCTGATTGCGCCCGACGCGGACCCGAATGACCGAAGCCCGTTGCAAGAGCAGGAACATCTGAAGCTGCTGGCGGAATTGGGAGCGAACCTATACCCGATTCAGTTTGAAAGAACTTACCCCGGCGTGAGCGTGATATTGGGCGTGGAGGCGGCGGCCGCGTTCGACGCGTTCACGCGCAGCGACGCGATTGACAAACTGAAGAACAGCGCGTGGCCTCGGACGTATCGCTCCAACCGTTATATTCCGGCCGTTGAATACCTGAGGGCGCAGCGGGCGAGGACGCTGATGATGAGGAGTTTCGAGAAGCGGCTGGAGGGTTTCGATCTTGTTGTGACGCAGGACCGTGGGTCATATACTCTGTTTATTACCAACCTGACCGGGCATCCGCAGGTGCTGGTGCCGAACGGCGTGAACGAGCGCGGGAGCGGGCGGAGCATTTCGTTTGTCGGGCCGCTTTACAAAGAGGACGTGATATTGAACGCCGCGCGCGTGTATCAGAATGCGACCGGGCATCATAAGAAGCATCCGGATTTGAGCGGGCTGTGAGTATGCGGTTTGCAGTCTCGCGTTTCCAGTTTCGAGGGTCGGGTGCCGGGTATCCAGTCAGCCCCGGCGTCGCCGAGACAGTACAGCGGAGATAAGTGCTGTCGCCCTATCGCAAGGCGGTAGCATTGGAAGGGAACGCGAATCCAGGCAGCGTAAGAGCCATGCAGACTGAGCGGAGAGAAGAGGAGACGTTCGACGGGTGGTTTATTGATCCCAGCCAGCGGCTGCTGTGGCTCGTTTGGCTTGTGTGGTCGCTCGCTCTGGCGGTCGCGGGCGGAGCCATCGCGCAGAGTCTGACGCCTCGGGGCTCTCTCATGCGGCCTGCCGTGTTTGTGCTCTGCGGCTGGGCCGTGGGGCTCCTCATTGTTCTGATCCTCCGACGGCACTCTCGGCGCCACCCACGGCGGCTAAGCCGCTTGCCGCATTTGGACGGGGCCGCCCGCGCACTGGCCAAAGTCATGAAGCGGGGCGGAGGGCTCAGAGAACTGATTGTCTGGGTCGACGACACGCCGGGCTGGTCGCACCACGAGCCTAATCTCTGTTGGTCAAGGCATCTTGTTGTCTCACGCTGGTTGCTGACCATGCTTTCTCCAAGTGAAATGGAATTTGGCTTGGCACACGCGGTCGCAGGATGGCAGGCGCCGCTCAACTGGGCTCGGCGGCTCGGGCGTACTGCGCTCACGACGCTGGGTGGTTTGGCGTTGCATGTGGTGATCGGAATCCTGCCTGCGCTGCTCATCCCTGTGCTGGTTCTCGCCTGTTTCGGTGCCTCGCTGGTCATAACTCCGCAGGTGATGAGACGGCAGGATGAGTCCGCGGACAAGCGTGCTGTCCGGGCAACGGGGGACAGGGACGCTGCCATTTCGTGTCTCGACAAGTTGGCGCCGTACGCCGGGCGCGGTTCCCTCGTCGCGCGGTTTTTGCAGGCTCGCAGAGCGCGCCTGGTTGCCGGGAAGTGATGACTTCCACGCGGGAGTCCTGCTTCGAGGAATGAAGCCGCCCGGCGTAAAGGCGGCGGCAGAACACCGCCACAACAGCCGGCGGCTTTGCTCCCTAACCCCATCGATCTACTCGGGGCGGGGAGTTCTTATGCCTCGACGCCTGCGAACTCGAAATAGTCCGCGCGGACCTTCGCGAGTTCCTGCTGCATGGTAAGGAACTTGTGATAGATCCCTTCCTGTTTCATCAACTCATCGTGCGTGCCCATTTCCTCGATTCGGCCTTCGTTCATCACCAGGATGCGGTCTGCGTTTCTTAGCGTGCTCAGGCGGTGGGCGATGACGAACACCGTGCGTCCCTCAACGAGTTTGGCTATCGCCTCCTGAATCATCCGCTCGGCTTCGGTGTCCACGCTCGAAGTCGCCTCGTCGAGGATGAGAATCTTCGGGTTGTGCAGTATGGCGCGGGCGATGGCGATGCGCTGGCGTTCGCCTCCGGAAAGCCGCTGGCCGCGCTCTCCAACATACGAATCGTAGCCGTCGGGAAACTTCGCGATGAAGTCGTGCGCGTTCGCAGCCTTCGCAGCCAACACGACTTCTTCCAGCGACGCTTCCGGGCGGCCGTATGCGATGTTGTGCCGGACGCTCCCCGGAAACAGGTAGGACTCTTGGGGCACCACGCCGAGGTTGCGGCGCAGTTCGTCGAGGTCCAACTCGCGCAGGTCCACGCCGTCAATCGTTACGCTGCCCTCGGACGGGTCATAGAATCGAAGAAGGAGGTTTACGAGCGTCGTCTTTCCGCTGCCGCTCGGACCGACGATGCCGATCATCTCGCCCGGCTTCACTTCGAAACTGATATCGTGCAGGACTTCATGCGCTCTCTCATAGCCGAACTGCACGTTTTCGAAGCGGACGTTTCCGACGTATTCGCCCAGGTGGACCGGGTCCTTCGGCTGCTGTATTGCCGGGATCGTGTCGAGCACTTCAAAGACTCGTTCGGCTGCGGTCAGGCCTCGACTGGTCCAGTCAATCAGCCGCGTGAGGACCTGTAGCGGCCTCTGCATCAATGCGAGATAGGTAATGAATGCGAGCAGGTCGCCGAGCGTCATCGCGTTATTTAGCACAGCGATCCCGCCGACGTACCAAACCACAGCCGTCCCGACGCTGACAAGGAAGACGATTATCGGGAAAAAGGTCGCCCATGCGGTTTCCGCGGCATATCCGGTGTCGGCCAACTCCCTTATGCGGCGGCCGAACCGGTCAATCTCGGACTGCTCGCCACGGAACGCCTTGACGATTCTCATGCCGCCCAAAACCCCGCTGAGGGCGCCGCTTAGGCGCGACCAACTGTGCCAATAGCGGCGCCAGATGCGGAAGATGCGCCTGCGGAATCGCCGCACCAGAAACAGAATTATCGGGACGGGCAGAAGGGTCCAGACGGCGACCTGCCAATTGATCATGAACAGCATGATCGGGATGCCTATGAGCAGCAAGCCCTCGCTCAATATGAACGGTATTCCGTCAACCAGCACTTCGTAAAGCGCGCCGGTGTCGTTTGTCATGCGGGACATTACGCTTCCGAGCGTCCTGCGGTCGTAATAGCCCAGCGAGAGGGCTTGCAGATGCGCGAAGAGTTGGCGGCGAATGTCCACAATCACCCGGTTGCCGAGCCAGGCGCTCATCCAAAACCTGATTATCTGGATAACCGTAAGCAGGGCCCAAGCGCCGACCAGGGCTCCGATGAGGGTAACGAACAGGCCCGTCCTGTCTCCCGGCGTGAGGACCCTGTCCACAATCAGCTTGCCGATATAGGGCGGCGCGAGCGTCAGGCCGAGACCGAGGACCAGCAGAAGGGCGCTGACGGCGACGTAGGCCCGATAAGGCTTTAGGAAGCGAAGGACGCGCAGCAGCGTCTGCCCGCGATTCAGACACCCCTCGCAGACGTCGCTATCCTTGGGAAGCGGCCGCTTGCATTTCGGACAGACGCGCCTCCCTTCCACGAATGGCGGAGCATCGCCGTCCGCCTGCAAGAGGTTAAGTTGCTTCGCCGCCATCGCCATCTGGGGGCCGTGCGGGGCGGTTCCCCGGACGAGTTCCACCGTGCGCCCGCCCAGCTTGGCGACGATCGAGCCTGCGTCCACCAGTTCCTCATAACTGAATTCGGAGAGGTCCTCCATCGCCCAGGCCGCGCCAATCTGCGGCCGGCCGTCAACGCCGGCGCTGCCGGGCGGCCGCTCGACTCGCCAGACGCGGTCCCCCGTTGCGACCAGCCAACTCTCGCCGTAACGTCCGTTTGTCAGCAGGTCGGTTTCCAGGGCGAACGCGACCTCTTCCCCATCTTTCAGAGGAAGGGCCCGCCGCACAGGATCGGCAATCTCGATAACCATTCGCGAAGCGTGATTCTACTCCGGTTGCTCGCTTCGCGGCGAGAAATCACCCCGGTATTTTCGCCGTAACGTCCGGATTCGGCCGCGAGGCAATCCTCGCAAGAACACTCGCCGGGCCTCCCCGCAATCGTGGCATGAGCCGAAAGGACGGACGAGGAGCATACGAATGTCACGGAGGGAGTTGCGGGTGGTGCGGCTTTTGGAGCCGGACCTTTGTGTTGACTGCCGATTCGCGCACCAAGCCGAGGTGGAGCTGGCGGACGGGAACGTGCAGCAGATGCTCTATTGCCGCCGGCTGGACTGCGACAATTGGGACTACTCCAGCGCCGAGCCCGCCCGCCGGGTGGAAGTGATGCCGGAGGAAGGTTCATAGGGCCGGGAACATTCCAGCGGGATGAGTCGTCGCACATACAGAAGCGGCCCGGCGAGGCCGGGCGCATCTAAAGGGAGACGGCGAGAGCCGCGACCCTTTCGCAAAGACGGCTTGTTTTAGAGACTTAAGCGCTGATACCCTCCCACGCGCGCCCTTCGCAAGCAGGATCCCGGCGTTAGCCGGGATCTTTTATTTGGGGGCGGACAAGCGCGCAGCCTGTCGTTCGTGGAAAGAGTCCGTCCGTGAGACGATTCACACGCACCACGCCTCGGAATCCGTCCACGGCACACGTCGCACTTCACCGATGCCATCCGCCGGGCTGTAGTTCCTGAATGGAGATCGCGGAGAAGCCTCAACATCAGGCGGGCGAAACAGGATGAGGTAATATGCGAACGGAATCGCCTGCGCTCGCCGGGATGTTGAGGCAATTCACGCCCGCCGGCTTGCGTTACGCGGTCCCCCCGCCACAAGGTAGACGGTCAGAATGTCGGATGATGACACCGCAACACGACGAACGCGGAAACGGAACCGCTATGGCACTATCGTCCAGACCGACTGGTCAATTCCGACGTTCCAGCCTGTGAAGAAGCTGAATGCCGCGGCCTTCCAGGTCATCAGCGACTTTACTTGTCTTGTGCCCGGCTCGACGAACCGGGAAGGGTCAGAGGTAACGACGATCTCTATCACCTCGTCCGAGGTCGCCGCAAAACCGACGTGCAACTCCTCGTAGCTTTGCGTTACGTAGTTGTACAGCGAGATTCGCCGCTCGATCAGATTCCTGCTCGCCATCCCTTCGAACCGGAACCTCAGCTCGCTCGGGGTCTCTGTCGGGGACGTGCCCGCGACCTCTATCTGCACGGGCGGATCAATGCTCGGAGCGAACACCGCCGTGCGCACGACCAGGCGCGAGTCGTCACTGTCGAACAGGTCCGGCAGCCCGCCGGAGAGCAGCAGGCCGCGCAGGACGTTGAACGTGTGCGGCAGAATCTCGACAGCTGCCGCCGGGCCGATGAACTGCCCGAGCGCGTACGGCTCGGAGCCCACCGATATCGTATCAATCACGCTGCTGGTACCCACATCAATCACGGAAACGGTGTCGGTGAACAGGATTGCTACGTACACTCTTGTGCCGTCCGGGTGCGCCGCCACACCGATCGCCAGACCCCCTACCGGCACGGTGGCGATCACGCTGTTCGTGGCCGTATCAATCACCGTAACACTGTTGCCGAATCCGTTCGTCACATAGAGTCGCGTTCCCCCCGGGAGCACCGACGCTGCCTCCGGGGCAAAGCCAACCGATACGGTAGCGATCACCGTATTGGTGGCAGTATCAATTACCGACACACTGTCGCTGTTGCGGTTCACAGCGTAGACCCGTGTCCCGTCCGGATGGGCCACGACGCCCGAAGGACCAACGCCGACCGGAACGGTGGCCATGACAGAGTTGGTGGCCGTATCAATTACCGACACGCTATTACTGAGTTGGTTCGATACATAGACGAAGGCGCCCGTCCGATGTACCGCCACGCCATGGGGGTCGGTGCCCACGGACACCGTGTCCACAACAGTATTGGTGGCGGTGTCTATTACAGAGACGGTGTTGCTGAATTGGTTCGCCACGTAGACGAACGTTCCCGCCGGGTTCACGGCCACGCCGGTAGGCTCAACTCCCACCGGAATCGTAGCGGTGACGCTGTTGGCAGCCGTGTCAATCACCGAGACCGTGTTTGCGGTCCGGTTCGCTACATACACAAACGTTCCCGCCGGGTGCACAGCCACGCCGGTAGGAGCAAACCCCACCGGCACGGTGGCGATCACGCTGTTCGTGGCGGTGTCAATCACCGAGACAGTGTTGCCGCCCAAGTTTGAGACATAGGCGAAAGCCTGAGCCTCAGCCTGAGAAGAGTGAACTGCCGCCGTCGCAACCAACAGCAGAGCTGAGAGTAGCCGCCCACCTTTCATTTCGATAAACCTCCGTTCCCCGATTGCACGGGGCCGCATCAAGCCTGGACCCGAAGCCAATCCTTCGATGGTCCACATCTAATATACAGCAAATATTGCCTCCCGTCAAGGGTTTTTTGGGAAGAGCCCCCGTGAGAGCCCGCCCACGCATACCGTGTACGGCTTGCCGGCCCCCAGATCCGTCGTTTCGAGCGAATGATTCAATCCACGGGATGACCCACATTGGGCCTGGAACGTAGAACCCTACTCTTTTACTTGCCTCAGCATCCCAGTGGGTCTCGGCAGCGTCTCTGGTCAGCCGCTCCATTCATCGGGCCCGCCTGATGTTGAGGCAAATCAGGCCCGCTCACTCAGGAACGTCTTCGGGCCGGGTCTTGGCCGCCTCGATGTTCTCCGCCTTAATCTGGGTGTAAATCTCCTGGCGGTGGACGGAGATGCACTTGGGGGCGCGGATGCCCAGGCGCACCTGTTCGCCCCGGACCTCCAGCACGACGACCTCGATGTCGTCTCCTATCATGATGCTTTGATGAACTTTGCGAGTCAATACTAACATGGGTCGCGCCCTCCTTGGCCCGCCGGACACCCTTGCGCCCGACGCTACCCATTATGTCACCCCGTAGACACGAGCAGACGCACGGATTGTCACGCCGCCACCTTTTTCAGCAGTTCGTCGAGTTCGTCGAGGATGCGGTGGCGGGTCGTCCACCGGTCGTCTTCGAGCACGACCTGGCGGGCGATCCTCTTCTCGGCGTTGAGCATTATCGGGCCGGCCAGGTTCGCCGTCATCTCCTCGGGCCGGCCGGGCGGGATCGAGACGATGGCGTAGACGATTCGAGGGGTCTCATCGGTCAGTTGCAGTTGTTCAGCGACGTCGTCCGGCAGTTCCGGGGCGTAGTCAGGCCGGAAAAGCACGGGGTCCATCACCAGGAATGCGAACTCCGGATCCTCGACGGACTGGATCCATCGAAACGGGCTGTCGGGCTTGTGGCTTATGACGAGGAACTTCCGAAGGTCCGGAATGCCCACGAGTCCACCCTCGATGATGAAGGCGTCATCGTCGGTGAATTCAACCGCGCCGAAACGTTTAGACTGGATTATCATGGGTTACCCCCGGAGGAAATTGAGCAGGCTGAGGCCGGTTGCGCCCTGGAAGGCCATGAGCGCCGCCTGGTACGCGATCTGCGCCTGCTGCAACTGGACTATCGTTTCTGTCATGTCCGCGTCCTCTCTCACGGAAATCTGCTCGGTGAACTGATCGTATCTCCGCAAGGCCGCTGCTGCCGCCTCCTCGAACTGGATCGTGCGGGCGCCCGCGTCCCCTCGGATGGCGAGCAACTGTGCGGACGCGTCTTTGATCAGAGTTAGTGTGACGCCGCTAAGGCCGCTGGCATCGTTCGCTTCCAGCCGCACGGCCGCGTCTTCCAACGCCTCGTAAGCGGCAATGACAGCCTCATCTACGAGCATGTTCGACTGCAAGAGGAGGCCCGGCCCGACTTCGACCACCTGCTTGCCGCCGTCGCCTTGGTACACAAGGGGGGGCGGAGCGGCAGTGTTCTTGGCAAACGGTTTGGTCTGCACTTCGAAACCCGCGAACAGATAGTTGCCGTGGAAATCGGGGCTGTTTGCGTGGCTTATGAACCGGTCCTGCATCGTGCGGATCTGGCGTGCCATCACAGCCCTGGCCTCTGCGTCCGTGGTGGCCGTAGCGCCCCGCACGACCATTTCGTTCGCCCGCTTTAGGATTTCGCCCATGTCGCCGAGTGCGCTCTCGGCCATGCGAAGGTTGGCCTGCGCGGCCTCCGCCGTCTTCTGGTGCTGCTCGGCCAGTGAGCGGGCCGCTCTGAAGACGAGCACGCCCACGGCGGCGAGCGGGTCGTCGCTCGGGTGGACGAGACGCTTGCCGGAGGCCAGCCTCAGCTGGAGTTCGACCATGCGACTCTGCGCCTCCTGCGTCTGATGCAGCAGGCTCATATACTGCTGGGCGGTGCTGATCCTCACGGCTTAGCCCCTGTCGTTAGCGTCCAAAACTCCTAATGAGTTCATCGGTCGTTTGGTCCAAGATGCTCAGGAGTTTGGCTGCGGCCTGGAACGAGCGCTGGTAGCGCATCATGTTCGCCAGTTCCTCGTCGATGTTCACCCCGGAGACCGATTGACGCTGCATCTCCAATTGGCGGAGCAGCGCGTCCTGGGTGTCCACCGCGTTCGAGTAGAAATTTGTGTCTTGCCCTACCTGCCCTATGAAGTTCGTGTAGTAGGCCATGGGGCTGCGGTCGCCGAGAGCCGCCATCGGAGTGTCGCGCAGCCCGGCGATGGCGAGCGCGAGGCCCCCGTCGCCCGGCGCGCCGGAGGTACCGGCGGCAATGTTTCTCAGGTCGTCGCGGATCTCTTGTGCCAGGTCGAGGTCGACCGCTCCGTTGGAGCCGGTGAAGAAGGGGATGAGCGTGGTGCCGTTCAGGTTCACGCCTGTTTCGTGCAGCGCGTTAATCTGGTCACGCACCTCGTTGACGAACGTGTCCACTTGTCCCAGGTAGGTATCAACGGCGTTGATGCCTCCGAGGAGGCCGGCGAGGCGGCCGCCCTTAATCGGGATGTCGATGCTCCCGCCCGTGACGGAGCCGGTGGCTGCGTCCCACGTATCGGGAAGCGGGCTCCAGTAGTTCTGCCCGACCAGCGTGTGCTGGTTGATAAATATGGAGACGGTTCCGTCCGAGTGCGACTGGATGCTGACGTCAACGAGCGTGCTCAGTTGGCGGGTGAGTTCGTCTCGCTGGTCCAGCAGGTCGTTAGGTGTGGCGCCGGCGGTCGACTCTGTCCGGATTTCGTCGTTCAGCGCGCTGATCCGTTCGGCCAGCCGGTTTATTTGTGTAATGGCGGCGTCGGTTTCTTGGGAAAGTTCGCTTCGCAGAAGCATCAGTTGGCCGTGCGTGTCGCGGACGCGGCCGACGAACAGTTCGGCTTGCAGCCGCAGATGAAGGCGCGCTCCTTCGTCGGCGGGGTTCGCGCTGAGTTGGTTCCAGGCGTCGAACATCGCCGACAGGGCGTCGCTTATGCCCTCCCTTCCCGGCTCGGCGAGCACCGCCTCTACCTGGTGCAGCGTAGAGAACATCTGCCGCAGGCGCGAACCCTCGAAGTTATTCTGGATGAAACGTCCTTCAAGAAACGCATCGCGCACGCGGTTTACGTTGTCCACGAAGACGCCGCTGCCGATCGTGATGCGGTGCAGGCCGAAGTAGGTGAGCGACCGCAACTGGCTGAACTCGGTGACCTGCCGGGAGTATCCCGGCGTGTTCACGTTCGCCAGGTTATTGCCGGTGACATTCAGCGCAACTTCGAATGCGCGCAGCGCGTTCGACGCCATATAGATTCCAGAGAATGAACCGGGCATTTTCTTTACGCCTTCTCGTCAAGCAGCACGGCTGCATGGGTGCGCTGGCCGAAATCACCTTCCCGATCTTCAGAGGTTTTCGCAAGCATGTGCAGCGAGCCGGCCACGTAGGCCAACTCGTTCTCTATCAGCGTCTGGTTCTTGCGCATAACCCTCTGTACGGTTTGTGCTGCGGCCTTCACACGGTTCGCAAGGGCCTGGACCTGCCGTTGTTCCTCTTTCTCCAACGTGCTAACCAGGCTTCGAAAATTGGGCTCCACGCCCAGTTTTTCGGCCAGCCCTCTGGCACACGCAACGGCACGATCATCGGTTTCCCTCAGCGCTTGGATGAGACGCGTGAGTTCCGGCTGCATCTTCTCCACGCGCTCCACGTCGCGAAGCATGATTGCCGCCGTCTGCTCGTGCAGACTTCTCAACATGCGCTCGGACGTGCTGAGCCAGTCCCACCATATCTTTTGTAACTCATTAGTGATCATCGGTTGACCTCCATCGAAGAATCAGGTTTGGGCACATCGGCGTTAGCGGTCCCGCCCACCATTTCCTGGGCAGCCAGTTGTCTCAGCAGTATCTCTTCCATTCGCTGATATAGCATGTCGCCGATGCCTATGCCGCGGCCACTTGCCACCTGAGCGGCGACAGCTTCATCCAGGAAGTCTGCGTAGATCTTCGCCTCGAGGCTGTCGCCGAACATGCTCTGTACGGATCCCTTGCGCATCTCGCTGATGAGCATTTTCAGGAAGATGGCCTCCACGCCGCGCGTAGCTTTTCGCAACCGGTGGAGTTCCTTTTGCGCCTCCGGTGTTCTGCGAACAGCGTCGAGGTCCGGTTGCTGGAATTGGTTTATTAGGCCGATTGTCATTGCGTCTTCACCACCGCTTTAATGGCGCCCTGCGCTTTCAGCGCCTGAATTATCGCGATCATGTCGCGCGGCGAGATCTTGAGGGCGCGGAACACTTTCGCCAGGTCGTCAATCGTTGCGTTCGGTTTCACGATGCCGATCTGCACGGTGTCCTCGGATACGCCGACTTCTGTGTTCGTCTGAGTTTGTGTCGTGCCGCCACTGAATGGAAGCGGCTGAATGACTTCGTTGTACTCGTTGATCTTTACGGTCAGGCCGCCGTGCGCGATCAGCGCCGGGCCGATCTTTACGTTTCCGCCTACGACGATCGTCCCGGTTCGCTCGTTGATTACGATTGTGGCGAGCGTGTCCGGAACCACTTCGAGGGCCTCGATACGGCTGATGACGGTCACGGGGTCGAGGTTCGCTGAGTCAAGCACCTGTATTTCCACACCGCCGGCGTCATATGCTTCCGCGCGCAGTTCCGGGAAAGCCGAGTTGATTGCGTCGGCCATCCGGCGGGCTGTTGTGAAATCTGGTTCCTGCAACTCCAAGAAAAGGCTGCCGTCGAATGAGAACTCAGTGGGCACTGACCGCTCTACAATCGCCCCTCCGGAGATGATGCCGACGTTGGTGTGATTCTTCTGCCTGCTCGATCCACCCTGGCTGAAGTTGAAGCCGCCGATGCTGACCGAGCCCATGGCGACCGCATAAGCGTACTGCCTATTACCCGTGGCATATAGCGGCGTTGGCACGAGGAAGCCGCCTTGCAGGCTCTTGGCGTCGCCGATCGAGGCGATCGTTACGTCAATCCTATTTCCGGGCCGTGAAAAGGGCGGCAGTTCGGACGTGACGAAAACCATGGCGACGTTTTTCAGGTTTATCTGGCGCGGTTCCAGTCTTATGCCGTAGTCGCGCATCAGGTTGATTATCGCCTGCTGTGTCCATGGAGTTCTTCGAGTATCGCCCGTGCCTTCCAGGCCCACCACGAAGCCGATATTTGAGATCTGGTTATAGCGAACGCCACGCACGCGGCTTATGTCTTTGATGCGCACCGCCAGGCCGATGTCGCCAGCGACCGTCTCCACGGGCGGCTCTGTGGGGGGGGGCTGCTGTGCGCAGGCAAACGCCCCGGCACCGATTAGAACGCATAGAAGCGTGCTCTTCATCATTTATCTCCTAAAACAGCCAGTCCAACAGCCGGCTGATGAGCCCCTTGCGCTGCCGGTCGCCTACCGGGCCCTTGCCGTCGTAGCGTATTGTCGCCTCCGCGATGAACTCGCTGAAGATCGTGTTGTCCGAACGGATGTCGTCGGGGCGCACGATGCCGGTGAGAGTCAACTTCTGGATGTCATTGTTCACCTGCACGAACCGTGTACCCTCGACAACCAGGTTGCCGTTCGGCAACACCTGCTTGACGATGACGGTCAGGCGCGCGGAAAGCCTGCCCGAGCGCGTCGTTGTTCCCTGGCCCTGGCTCTTGAAATCGCTTCCCGTAGATAGGCTGGGAATGAGCGCTTGTAGAATGGGACCGATGCCGGCGTCAACCTTCGTTGAGTCCCTTTTCTGCGTTTGGGTCTGGGCGCTCGTTGACGCAGAACTGGCCTCTGCGATCAGCACGGTGAGCACGTCACCGGGCCGGCGCGCGGTCCGGTCTGCGAACGGGCTTCGGGCACTGTCGTTCCATAACGAGCCTGGGTTATGGGTTTGCCCGACGGCAGCGGACGCGAGCGTCGCGAATGCGGCTGCCAGGCAGAGTCGTGCGGCCCCATTTCGAGTGGAGCCGATAGCGGTCGTCAACTGTCTCATATCTTCACCTCCACGCTTCCGTCCGGCTGCAGAAAGCCGGAGAGAACCGCTTTTGAATCTTCAATGGAAACCGTCACTTGCCCGCCGGCGCCGACCGAGCGCACTTTGCCGAACGTCTCGACGACAACGCCGTTGCTCCGAATAACCACCCTAACTCTTTGACCGGGCTTCACCGTCAGAGCGGCGGCCGCGGTCTTGTTGAACACGACCTGCTTCAGGAACTGACGATCCCCTCCCACAGTCCCTTCTATGGTCAGTATCAATGACTTGCCCGTGTCGCGCTTGCCTGTGACACGCATCGTCAGGTCGCCGGCCACAATACGGCGCTCGGTGAGGCGCGTATTGAGGGTGACGGGGCCGATTTCCGCGATGTTCGCTTCGATCCATGCCTTGGCGAACGCCTCTACCTCGGCCGGCATCACAACGCGCGATGCGCGGCGGACGACGGCGCGGTCCGGAACGGCGATGCGTACACCTTTCTGGGTGATGCCGGCGCTGCGGAGAGCGGATTGAACTGTTACCGCGGTCACCACTCGGTCCGCACCGATTCTCGGTGCGGGGCCGAGGTCTACGTTTTTCAGAGTCGATGCGAGCGGACCTGTTATGCCGGCAATGTCATCGAGCCGAATAGTGGACTTCGTTACTTCAGTGAGGCTTCGAACGCTCACCAAGGTCTCGCCTGTGGCGCGCGACAGCTGTGCCTGCGGAGCAACCCACGTGTCCCTCTGGAACCTGTCCACTCTTCGCTGCTCCCCAAGGAGAGCGACCACCCCAAAACCTGCGTCGCCCGGATTGCCGAGACGCGGTTTCGCGGGCGCAAGCCATACGCCGTCATGTTTGACCAGGCCGCTCCCGGGTGAGAACTTTGCCAGAACTATCTGGCTGATCGTCTTGCGTCCGGAGGGAATGGTCGCAGTTACGAAACCGTCGGGCGCAATCGAGACATCGGTCGCACCCTTCGGCACGCGAATCGGCGGTGTGAGCGGCCATCCGGTGCGGTGCAAGAGGAGTCCGTCCTTCACATTGAACGCGCCGTCTTGCACATACACGATCTCGTCATTGCGTTCCAAGCGGAAGTAGCCGTCCCCCTGGATCTCATAGGTCGGCATCGTTGGCGAGGCCGCGATTAGAAATGCTGCGAGTATCATCTTTTCCTCAATCTTCAGTTGTCAGTCGCCTATCGCTTCAGATTGTTGGTGGAGCTCAGCATCTCGTCGGCCGTCTGAATGGCTTTCGAGTTGACTTCGTAAGCGCGCTGTGCGAGAATCATGCGCACCATCTCCTCAACCATCTGCACGTTTGCGCCCTCCAGAAAGCCCTGCTCGAGAAAGCCGCTTCCGCTAAGGCCCGGTTCTGTCTCCGTAGCGTCTCCACTCGCGGCCGTGTTTAGGTAGAGGTTTTTGCCCATGCGTTCAAGGCCGCCCGCGTTGGGGAACATATATACGTTCATCTGCCCGAGTACCTGCGGGTCTACCTGTCCGGCCACCTGGGCGGTAACCGTGCCGTTTGCGGAGATCGTGATCAGTTGGGACTCGAGCGGAACGGTTATGTCTCCGACCAGGGCAAATCCGTCGCTGGTTACGATCAGGCCGTCGGCGCTCATCTTGAAACTGCCGTCACGAGTGTATGCGATCGTCCCGTCCGGCAGAGTGACGCCGAAGAACCCGCCGCCGTTTATCGCAATGTCAAGTTGCGATGAGGTGGCCTGCAAAGGCCCTGGGGCGAAATTAGTTGCGCTGGAAACGAACTTTGCGCCCATACCGACCTGCTGTGCGGCCGGAACCAGGGTACCGCCGCCCTGTTCGGCGCCGGCAACGCGCAAGGTCTGATACATCAGGTCCTGGAACTCGGCGCGGTTCGCCTTAAAGGCGGTGGTGTTGATGTTCGCCAGGTTGTTGGCGATAACGTCCAGGTTTCTCTGTTGGACCACCATTCCGGTGGCCGCTGTGGTCAGCGATCGAATCATCTATCTCCTCCTGCCGCGTTTCGCGGCCGATCTCGATCGCCTTGCGAATTGTCTCCTCAGTCGTTCGGAGACCTAATGCCTCCCCGGCCGTGGCCGGGAGTCCGGCTTATCTGCTCGCAAGGCTTTGCAACAGTCGTTCCGTCATCTCGTCTTGTGTTCTTATCGCGCGCTGAGCCGAATCGAAGTTGCGCATCAGCGCGATCATCTGTATCATTGTGTGAATGGCGTTCACGTTGGAGCCTTCCAGTGTCGCCGGCAGCAAAGCGGGATCCGCAACGGACATGCCGTTGCCGGACCACAGGTTGCGTCCGACCTTCCGGAACGACCCTTCCTGAACGTCGAGAACGGCGGTTTCCGTTCCGCCGGTGAGCACGACACCGGAGCGCGTTATCTCCACCGTCTGGTTTTCGCCTGGTCCGCCGACGCGTATTTCGCGCAAGTTGATGTCGAGGACGGCGTAACCGTCGCGAGTGGCCAGGTTGCCGTCAGAGTTTATGCGCAGCGCGCCGTCGCGCGTGTAGCGAATCCCTTGCGGGGTTTGGACCGAAAGGAACTGGTTCGGCTTCTCGAGCATCAGGTCGAGCGGGTTGCCCGTCGAAATCGCGGGGCCGGTATCGGAATAGGTGAACTCCGCTGCGACGGTCGCTCCCCCCCCTAAACTGCCCACGTGCCTCGAGAAGCGCGCTCCCGGAACGTACATCTCCCGCTCAAAGGTCTCCGCGAAGGCGACGCCGTCGCGCTTGTAGCCGACAGTGTTCAGGTTGGCCAGATTGTTCGAGAGCACGTCCAACAACATCTGGTTGGAGTGCATCCCTCGAGCTGCCGCAATGATTCCCCTATTCATTCCCTGCATCAGTTATCGGCCGGTAACATTGCCTGCTCAGGGTGCGTAGTTCGTAATCGTCTTGAGGTTCAGTTTGTTACTTGTAGATTGTTGTTTGTGGCATTGGGCATGAGGCAAAGGGCATTCGCCCGGCTTCGCCTTCCGTTTCGCCGGTAGGCCCGACAAGTAGGTCCGACAAGAGTGTCGGACCTACCGGCGGCCTCGGGGGTGCCGCTTCGCCACCACCTCGCGGAGGCGCTCTATCGAGACGTGCGTGTAGATCTGGGTCGATACGAGGCTCTCGTGGCCCAGCAGTTGCTGCACGGTCTTCAGATCGGCGCCTCCGGTGAGCAGGTGCGTCGCAAACGAGTGCCTGAGGGAGTGAGGGGTCACGTCGGGCGAGAGCCCCGCATGGAGGCGATGGCGTTCCACGATTCGCTGGACCGTCCTCTGGCTCAGCCGGCGGCCGCGCGGATTCAGGAACAGTGCCGGGGAGTCGGAGCCGGGCCGTTCTCCGGCTGTGTACTCACGGATTGCGCGGGCGCAGGGCTCGCCGAACACCGCGATACGCTCCTTCTTCCCCTTTCCGCGGACCAGAACGGTGCGCTCCCGCTCGTCCAGGTCTTGCAGGTTCACCGCAACCAACTCGCCCGCCCGCAGGCCGGCGCCATACAGCAGCTCCAGGATCGCGCGGTCGCGCAGCGGAGTCCGGCCGAGGAGGCGGCCCACTAACTCGGCGGCCTGCTCGGGCGAGATGTCCTTGGGAAGAGAGCGGCGGCGCCTGGGCGCTTCGATCCCGGCCGTGGCGTCCCGCGGGCTGCGGCCGGTCTTGACCAGGAACGCAGCGAAGGCACGGACCGAACAGATCTTTCGAGCGCGTGTGACCGGCGTGCGGGCGTGTTTTCGCAAGAACGCGCGAACGTCTTCGGTTCCGAGCGCGGGGGCCCGCGTAACCCCCCGGCCCTCGCATACGGCCGCAAGTTGGGCCAGGTCTGAGCCGTAACTCCGCACCGTGTGATGCGATCGGCCCGCTGCGAACTGGTCGAGGAATCGGGCTATGGCTTCGTCCAACGATTCCGCCATCGTCTGGTAGACGCATCGGGCTCGCGGTTCGGTTGCCGCCGTCGAGCGCCCGCCGGAGTATAATGCGGCGCGAATTACTCGGCCGCGTGGGGCGGCCGGAGGGTGAAACTCTTTGCAAAAGCGTGGAATCTGGTTCCTGGGTCTCGTGGCGGTGCTGGTCGGCGCCTCAATCCTCTTTAACGTCACTCAAGAGCCCCGGCTCGGCCTCGACATCGCGGGCGGCCTGCGCTTCACGATCCTGGCCGACATCGAGAGCCTGAATCCCGACGAGCTTCAGCAGTGGCCGCAGCGCGCCCAAGATGTGATACGGACGCTGGAGAGGCGGGCGCAGGCCGGGCTGGGCGTCCAGGAGGCCACGGTCTTCAAGAAGGGCGACGACCGGTTCGTGGTCGAACTTCCCGGCTTCACCGATGAGCAGGAGGCACGCGACCTCCTTAGGGCGTCCGCCCGAATGGACTTCTACTGGGCGAGGACTGTGACCACT
>JADFGT010000027.1 GCA_022567555.1 Armatimonadota bacterium
CTGACGCTCAATCTGCTTGGCAGAGATTCCACACCGGGTAGCAGACATGAGGAACATCGCCTTGAACCACAGCCTGAGGGGCGTTCGGGACTTGTGGTAGATGGTCCCGGCCGTAGGGTGTACATGATGCCCACAGAGCCCGCAGGAGTACGACCTACGGGACTTGACCCTATGGTGCTTGGTGACCTTCTGGCATTTTGGGCACTCTATCCCCTGTGGGTAGAGGAAGTCCTTGAGCCATTCCAGGCAGGCATCATCGGTCGGGAACTCCCGGTCGAAGTCAGTTTCGGTGTACTTCATGTGGTATAGTCAGTACAATCGGTAGGGGCGGGGATGGCACCACTCCAACACCCCGGTATGAGAATACCGAGTTCACTGGCCGCCCCAAATCGTGTTGCGAGGCCGAGACTCAGCAGGCGGGGCATACTGTCCCAAGGGCATTTGGCGACTGAATAGTCGCTATTACTCCTGAGTACCCCGCCAGTTGAACCTCGGCCTCTATGTCTCATTTGCTCAAAGCCTCTATCGCTCCCGTGATGCCGTCCCTCTTGGTCACCACCATGCCCGCGAGGTTGCTGCCCCGCTCAAACGCTGTCTCAGGTTCGAAGCCTACGGTGCGCAGGTTGCGCCTGACCGCCCCAATAAGGGCACCGACGCCCTTCTTGCGGTCTATGTCAAGCAGGATGGCAATGTCGCCTTGCTCCACTGACCCGTGCTCGGAGAGTAGCCGCAAGAAGCGGATGGACTTTGCAAATCGCTTCGTACCTGGCGTTGGTGTGCCCTTCCTGCGGCGGCTCTTGGCCCCGCCTGTGCCATCTGGCCCCGCCACCTGCAAGGCGGTGCGGAGTTCCTCGGGGCTCCCCGCGATGATTACGACGCCTGTCGGCAACCGAACTTCGAACCTCATAGCCTCAGTGTACCCTACTTCCTCTATCTTTGCACGGAGCAGTCATTGTTAGGACGGACGGACACAGTGGTCCGTCGTATAGAGAGTATAGACGCAGTTCCGAGAGAAAGTCAAAGGGTGCAGAACAGCCCCCTACCGTAAAGGGATAATCCCCCAAATGTACCAGGGCCCAGGTTGACCGGCCCCAACACAGAGAAGCCCCGCCGGCCGGAGGATAGTCAGTCAGGACCAGCGGGGCACTCTCACGAGAAGTGGATCTCAGCCCTCATTGTATCGCGGCCCGGGGCGACTGAGGACTGCAATTGGGCCGGGTTGACCCCCCAAGACAAAGAAGCCCCGCCGACTGGAGGGTTAGGTCCGGATGCCAGCGGGGCACGTTCAAAAGGAGAATACAGGTATCCACGTCCATTATATCGCGGCCCGCAGCGGGAGTCAAGGGGCGAATGGATATGCAGCCCACCCTCCCCCGGGCTGCCTCCTTTCTTGTAAGTCAGGCCGCATAGAGCGACACTTCGGCCTGAGAAGCTTGCTCCCTTATGGAATCAGTGAGACGGATCACATATGCCGGATCAATACCCGACCTCTCGAATGAAAGCGGATCAGCGGCGTTTCTCTGGGCTCCAGGAAACGGCGGGAACCCGATGTCGTCGCATACACAACTGCTCATGTGCCCCAAATCGGCGGCGTGCCGGTGCTCAGCCGGCGCCTCGGCCGGCGCGTGGTGGAAACTGATGGCCGATCGGAGGACGGGGTCAAATTTCCATTCCTCCGCCAGCACCCCGCCGATCTGGGCATGGTCATAGCCAAGGCACTCCCTCTCTATCACAATCAGTTGCTCGCCAGGCGCTGCCTTGACGGCTGAGGTGAGGTCCCGGAACTGTGACCAGGCAAAGTGAGTCAGCGCGAGGTAGCCGCAATCTTGGAGCAATCCCATCAGGTAGGCCGCCTCCGGCTCGACTGACTGGGTGCGATACGCCATGGCCTTGCACAAGAAGCCAAGGGCTAAGCATCGGCGCAGGAAAGCCCGGCCGTCAAAACCGTCTGCCCCTTCGCGAATGACCGTCATCCCGTGGATCGCTAAGGACAGCAATATGGACATGACGGCAGGAATGCCGATGAAAGCCATCGCATGGGCGAGGGTTTTGGCATGGCCTGCCCCATACGCCGCGCTCCTGGCCATCCGCAGTACACGAGCAGCGAATTCCGGGTTCTTGCCAGCCACCTCGTGAATCCCTCGGAGAGAGATGTTCACCTGGGATGTGAGCGTAACCAGATCTGCGAAGTCCGTCCAGCGGCGGCCCAGTGTCACGGTTCGCCGGAACAGGCTCCGGTATTCGTCTAAGCTCCTCGGCTCGTCTGCCCGCATGAGTGCACGTCCTCGGGCGTCCCGGCCCTGACCGTCAATCAGACGGTCTAACGTTCTTCATTCTCGGCAATCTTTATCTTTTATTCAGGTTCCCAGGTGGCTGCCGCCTTCTTCCTCCGTGCCTTCCTCGCAGGATTCAGTTGGTCGGCCGTCCGCGCCCTTTCTGTGTGGTGGTCCGGAGCCGAACCCCCGTCCCACAACTGCCCAGCCTTGCGGTCGCAAGCCCGGAGGCAAACTCATAGAAAGTCGGGGAATCTGGGACTTGGTCGGCCTTCGAGATCGCTTTCGCCGCCGCCCCGCAACTCAAACAGGTGCTTCACCGGGGCGTAGTACCAGGTCCCGCCGAACTTGACGGCGCCAGGGACCTTCCCCTCGCGGGCGAGGCGGGTGAGAACGTCGAGGGTGTGGCCTTTCTTGCAAGCGATCTCAGCGAGGGGGATTGGTCGTAGGTCAAAGAACATGGTGCCCGAACATACCGCGTGGCGGCCACCGTTCACTCTCCGACCTTGGTGTCACCGCCCGCACTCGGCCGTTAGGATGGCGAGGAGCACAGCACCGGCGGCGCACACCATTAGGATGAGGGGAAGCAGACAGGCCCCCTGACCTCACAGACCTCGGTCATAGAGCCAGACCTTAAGTCGATCCAACCATGTGGGGTTAACGGCATCAAGGATCCATACAGTCACCCACACTTGTTCCGGCCGGAACTCGACCATGTCGCCTGTAATAGGAACGTACTGACCTTTCCGAATGTCAACAGACCGGCGGTCGTCCACCAGATACCACGACGCCCAGTCGGCTTCGGAAGCTACCTTGAGGACCTCTTCACTCTCACCGATTTCGCTCTCCATCCGCTTCACAACTTCGTCGAATTCGGCTTCGAAGGAATAGACCTTCGATATCGCGCCTACGGGGATACTGCGGTCCGGACCATACACATCGAATGAAACAGGTCGGTGCCCGGCCAGGAACTCATACTCAGGGTGTGGCCTTAGCCACAACGCGGCCAGCAACACACCAAGAAGCAGCAACGCACCCCCGCCAAGCGCCACCCACTTCCAAAGCCGCTTCCGCTTACCGCTCTTCATAAGCACACCGGGTCAGGGCTTGTCCGGCGGGATACGGTAGGTTTCTTTGCCCTCCTTGTCGAAGAAGGCCATTCCCGAGACGCCGGCGGAGGTGAGGCTCAGTTGAGTCCGCAGTTTCTGATAGGGCTCATAGAAAGTGAATCCCAATCCTCCCTCATCTGCCGATAAAACGGCCCTCCGCTCGAGACCCCAGTCCACCGTAATCTCAGGCTCGTTGTCCACCACTTCGAGCTGCACGGCAGTCTTGGGCGACTGGCCAAAGAGGAAGAGAGAAGGGCTGCCGGACACGATGGTGAACCAAGCATTGTCCTTTCCCTCTTCGTCGTACAGTACGAGGCCGGGGTCTCCCCGGTGCATGAACAGCACCGCCTGCTGCTGCCCCGACTCGTGCATGATCGCCAAACGGGTGCCGTCCTCGTCGGCCTCAAGTTCCGCGAGAACTTTTCCTGAACCGTTCACCAGTTCAAACTTGCGCGCCCGGACGACCTCAGGTACATCGCTGGCCTCTTGCTTCGCTTGCCAGCCCACCACTGCCAGCAGCGGCACGACGACCAGCCCCGCGCACACGACCATCAGCCATCGGTTCGCCTTCTCCAACCGTCGCAAGCGTTCTTCTATTGACCTGTCCATGGCTACATTGTACAGGGTTCCCCTGGGGCGTCAACCGGGCAGTGGCCGGGGGATGCAGGGACTCTTAGACTCGGCGCACACCCAGCCGCACGCCCAAGAAGTAGATGACACCGCCGATCAGTGGCGCCAGCCAAACGAGCGTAAGCGCCAATTCCCTCTGCCAGAGCGGCGCAAGCGGGATCGGATCCGGCGGCGGGCCGACTGGAGTCAAAATTGCCGTCTTGATGGTCCAAATCGCGCTGTGCACAAGCCAATAGAGAATCGGGTCGGGTAATGCATAGAACGCAAGCACAACCCACAAAACGAGAAGGCCCACACGGGGACCACCCCTGTGATACGCAGACAGCATGCCGAAGCCCATGCTGGCAGCCGCCACCGCTCCGACGAAGAGCAGGGCAAGCAGCATCGGTCCAGGCAGATCAAAGAAAGTGCTCTCGGGGGACTCCGGGTGCGAATAAACGACCATGCCATGGTACATGAGCCAGGACTGAAGAATCCCGGCCGCCACGCCCGCCAGCAGCAACAGGCCCGCAGCCCATACAACCCAGTCGGGCGAAGACAGAAACCGGCCGGGGACGCCCTGCTTGACCGTGCGAGTAACTATCGTGTCGGTCACCGAGCGGCCTTCGGCGTAGCGCCGCGAGTGAATTCCGACGCTGGAAGGGAGATGCATCCAGTTCGTGTAATGCAGTATCACCGTGGGGAGATGCCGGCCGTGCTGCAGTATTTCTATGCGGCGCAGGCGGTCCCAGCGAACGAAGAACAGGGTTATCGGACGGAATCCGAAGTACAAGCGAATGCCGTTGTCCTCTATCCCCAATCGTTCGAACGCGGCGCACAGAACCAACCCCCCGGCCAGAATATAAGGCAGCGCATCGGTCAGCCACAAGATCGGCTGGAACGCGAGAAGGTCCCCTATCAGCGTGACAAAACCTTCGGTGGCCCGGCCGCCCAACTCCCACTTGGCATTCAGCCCGTACGACGCGTCACGTAGCGCCATGTATGCCTGGCCTATGGGACGGACCTCCCGCCACGCCCACCACAGCAGACCGGCCATCACCAACAGTCGCAGCACACGCAACGGCACCTGCCACGGTTTCCCTGTGAAGACCTTGCAACTATAGACAGCCACGCTCTCCTCGATTTAGCCGTCGAAAGAGTCCCGCCGGTCCTACCCCCTTCGACACAGGCTGAGACTCACCTTTAGCAAGCCGCCGGGTGCCGCTCTTCATAAGCACACCGGGTCAGGGCTTGTCCGGCGGTATGCGGGACGCGGTCCTTCCATCAGTAGCCGATCTCGAATGACGACGACACCTTGCGTGCCGCTGCCTGTATCAGCGGCCGTCGGTCCTTCTTCATAACCGCAAGCGTTTTCCGCACCCGGTTCGGCTGCGAATTTTCCGCGGCAAGGTGGAACCCGACCTCCTCCTCGATATGCTCGCTGGCCGCTACGCGAAGGACGTCCGACGGATAGATCAGGAAGAGCACCTGTGTGATGTAGGACTGAAAGTAGGCCGTTTCGCCATCAGTGTGCATGGTCAGGATAGCGACCAGAAGGTCGTCCGACCTCTGCTTTCGGTACAGTTGCGCCGTGCTGTCATAAAGGCCGAGATTCGGCTCGAAAACGCCGAAGACCGTGATTGGCTCACCGGGACCACCCGCAAAGTAGACGTTCTTCGGCAACTTCGCTCTCATGTCGAACGGCGCGAGCATTCTCTTCCCGTTCTCGACTGGATCCCGACCGAAATACGCCAGCGTGAATGAGATAGCACACCACTCAACTTCGTGTACTCTGCCATCCCTTATCTTCTCAAGGCGGTCCAGCAGCCGCTTCCTAGGAAACGATTCGAGAGACCGGCGGTACGTCGGGTCTCGAATTATCTTGTAGTTCTCGTCAACAGGCGGCGAGAACCAATGCACGCATAACTCGCGCAACTGCGTGTCGGTCACGCGGTCCAGCGAATCTCCGACCGCCATGGACTGGTCAATCGCCGGCGATCTTATAAGGACGGCTCCGAAGACAAGACCCGTCACGCTTGCACTCACAGATAACGGCATTGCCCTGTGCCTCCTCCGTGATTATGCACCATCGACCCTCCCGATTAGGGCTTGTCCGGCGGGATGCGATGCCAGGTCATCGCGACCCTGTCTTCGAGTGTCCTGTTCATAGTTACATGGTACAAGGTTTCGCCGGGGGAGGCAAGCTGGCGCTTGGGGTCGAACCTCTTCGGTCCGACGCTGTTGCGCGCGCTAGTGTCCTATTATGCCGACTAATCCCCCAGCCAGTACTGAATCGGCACTAGCCACTGAACGCTCCCGAAGCCGATCATGGCACCGATTACCGCGAAGATAAGCGACAGTGCGCTTCCGATTAAAAAGACGTTGTACGCCGGCTCCTCTGACGTCCATCGGCTCCACCGCACGACGACCTTGAGGAATAGCCATAGATAAATCCACGCCGGCATTCCAGCAATAATTGCCGCCGTGTAAAGGCCCCGCTCAATCATCCCCATCGCGACCGTCAAGCCGGGATGTCGCTTGATTCCCGATTGCCGGTCGCCAATAGCAGGCCAAGCCCATCGGTCTATCAGGAGCCACAATACCAGGCCACCCACGAAGATGGAGACAAAGAAGCCAAGCAGCACGAATCCTGGACCTCTATCAAAATACAAGTCTTCGTTCATGGGCGGCTCATTCTACACCACGACCAGCCCTGGCAAACTTCACTCAATGGAGAGGATATCCCGTGCCGGCGGCGGTAAACTTCACCTTGTGGAGGCCAATATGAGTAGCAAATTCATGCGTTCATCAGGGACGGCAGGTGGAATTTCGACGGCGATCCTGGCACTCGTCGCGATCGGTTGCGGGGGTTCTGCTGTGACGTCGGAAGACTACGGGAGTAGAGAGATACCCGCAGACATCGTGACGACGATGAAGTTTGTCGGAACTGTCGACGAGCGATTGCCGCACGACCTGCCTGGAATCGTCTACCTCCCTGACACTGAGGAAGGAGAATTGAAGCCGCCGAGGATATGGCTTCGCGGACGCGAACTGGTGGTCTCCGAAAACATTCTGCGTGTCGTGATAGGATCGTACGACGGCCAGCGGGTTGCCTGTTTTGGCTGGCATAGTGTGAATAGCTTGATTGTAGTAGAGTTGACCGATGAGAATACGGTGAGAGTGTTGCGTACTGAGAGCCCTGACGATCTGATCTTCGGTTTGTGGCTTGAGCAGGGCGCAATCTTCTTCTGCAATTGGTATAGCTGTCAGACTTGGGATGAGGAGGGAGGCTGGCGGAAGGAGGACGATGCGACCTATCAAGCCCTGGGTAGCGTCGATGCTCTGGCAGACCTGGTTCCCGAACACGTCAGCCGCTCTGCTAAGGCGTTGTGGAAGCAGAGCCCGCAAACAGAGTCCTTGCGAACACGCGCCACTGACTATTATTGGGGAGGTCCTCAAGCCTGGAAGAGAGTGCTGATCGGTGGCTCAGGTTATGCTCGTTGGCTCGACTATGCGTGGGCAGACGAACGGCCGATGCTTAGCGATCATAGAAGCATAGACGGCGCTGAAAGGTGGCTGCTTGCCACACCTGAAGGACCAGTTTTCGTGCGCGACGTTCTGCCAGACGACCGCATGAACGACGTTTCCGCCCTGCAGATCCCCAGTGGCCTCATCATAAACTCCGTAAGGTTCAGCCCGGACGGCCAGTACGTGATCGCATCCTTATGGAGAATGCAAGCTGATCTCACTGTGCCTCGGCCCATGGGGGACCACTGGGTACCAGGCACCTTTGAACTGTACTACGTGCGGATCGGCAACGCCACCTGGGTGCCAATGGGAATCAATGGCCCGCAATTCGCAGTTATGAACCCGCCACGGGACCCTTAGAGGACTACGGCGCCACGATCTATACTTATGACTCGGCCGGCGACGACTACATGCAGGCGACGACATAGATGGCGGTAACGAACTACTTCACAGTGAACGGCGAGATCATCGGCGAGGAGACTCCTGGCAGCCACTATCGGGGGCTATGGTGATGCTCGGAGCAATGCTCGTTATTTGCCTTGCCCAACAGGGCGAGCCGCCCCATGAGAAGGTCTTTTATGGCGAACGGGCCGAGCACGCCGTAAGTCTGCCGAAGCACCAGCTCACCTACGCTGTTGACATTGCCTATGACGATGCGACTCGCACTCTGTACGTACTGAGGCAAAGCAAGGAGACGACGGAAGTGCAGGCGTGGTCAAACAAAGGTAGACCGAATGCATCGTGGGTGTTGCCCAAAGATGTCGTCCCATTTAGTGTCTTGCACGTTCGCAACGGAGTGACGCGCATCGTTGCACACGTCAAGGCAGACAATAAACCCGTCATAGTGTCGTTTCTACATGGCCCGGATCGCGTAGAAGTCGACGAGCTGGAAGGGAGCATACTGGAATACGACCTCTCGTTGGATTCGAAAAGGGTCCGCCGGGTACGGGCGCTAATGAAGGAGCTCAACTGGTTCACTTGCCAGGGCGGAGTGGCTGGCGGGCATACGGCTGACCCATTGGCTACGATCGACGTCTTCCCGGTCAACGCCAGACCGCTGAAGCCGGAACGGATCGCGTGGACTCCTGACCTCCGAGTCGCGGCTTTCGGTTGGTCATCCGATGACCCGGCCGTTGCGCAACGTGAGGAAGACGGTACCTATCGTAAGACTGAATTGGGCGACGTCATCGAGAAAGGGTTATCGCCCATCGTACGTGGCCCCGATTGGCGCCGTTTGGACTCCATCCTGGTTGCCGAGGGACTGCTTGTCTCGGCGGTCGCGTCGAAGCGGGGAATTGACTGGCACGCCGTAGTCTGGGTCGACCTGCAGCGCGAGGGCTTTCCGATTCTGAAGGTAGAGAAAGGGCGTCTCGCGAGGAAGTTGGAGAAGTTCAGTTGACGACTGCTTGCAGGCGAGGACATAGATGGCGGTAACGAACTACTTCACAGTGAACGGCGAGATTATCGGCGAGGAGACCGCACGGACTGCCCGACACTAACTCAGTCGCTGAAGTCGTAGTCCGGACGGAACAGCAGGGAGTGGCAGCCGTCCGACCAATACCAGGCGGCGAAGCCCTCGTCGTTGTATCCGGTGAACGGATCAACCCGCCAATCGGTGTAAGGCGGTCCCGGGCTGGTCAGGCCCGTGCCCTTGTTGGCGATGTGCACTCCGAGACGCCGCCACTTGACGTGCGTGTCCGCCATCGTCCAGTTCTGTCCCTTGTTCTCGACCCAATAACTCCCGCCCGGGTTGCTGTACCGCTCCGCCGAGCCGAACATCAGCCCGCATGGCGGTCCGCCGCGCCTATAGATGCACGGCTCGTCCAGCGTGGTGCAGCGCAGCGCCGGGTTGTGGAGGCCGAAGCCGATTATCTGAGTCTTGCCGTGTCCCTCCCACAGCACCGGGAGTTGGGCAGGCTCCACAATGCCCGAATTCGGGAACATGTGCAGGAACCCATTGTAAGTGTAAGACACGTTTCGCGGATTCACGTTAGGGCTCGCATATTCGCTGGAGGGCACGCCCCGGTCTACTCGGTCCCGTTCAGACGAGACCGGGCAGGCGTAGATGCCGTAGTTCTGCACGTAGGGGTAAACGGCGTTGGTCCAATGCGTGAGGTTCTCGTACCACCGGACCTCGTCTTGGCTCGGGCGCCAATTGTGCGGGAACTCGCCCAGGTCGGAACCGTCGCGCAGCAAGCCGACCCTCCACGCCCGCGTCCGGCTGTTCGCCGTCATCGCCAGCGGGTAGTAGCCGTCATGGTCCTCCGTGTAGAGGTGGGTGCCTTGGCCGAGCTGCTTCATGTTGCTGACACACTGGGTCTGGCCGCCGTTCCTCTGCGGTGCGAAAAGGGACAACAAGAGACCGAGCCCGCAAAATGCAATGACGAGCACCAGTGCGATGATGATAACGTCGCGTAGAGCCAGCGGTCGCAGCGGGTGTAACATGCGCCTTCTATGTCCTTCCTAACCCATTATCGCCCACATCCCTCTCCTGCAGAAGCGGTAAGGAGTTCGCCTACGTTTCGATGCCTCCACCTGGACACCGCTGACGGCGGCGGGTGGCCGGGTACGCAGGAGGTTATGGCGCAGGGGTAGAAGGCAGGTTCACACGGAACATGGCAACGTCGTAGTTTGAGCGGTTCTCCTGCGACCGCCTGACACCACCTTCGTCCTTGCCGTTGGGTCCGACGCTGTAGATAAGAAGGGCTGCGGCGGACGGCTTGTACGCGAGGTTGCCGGACGTAAACGGATCGTCAGCCGAGACCCCGGCCTCCTTCGCCGCCTCCGAAAGGGACGGCCACTTACCCGTCTTCGCACGCACATACGCGGCAATCACGCCGATCCTTGCCGCCCGGTAATTGGCAACTGCATCAAGGGCAAGTTTGTGGTACTGGTCAAGCATCGGTGCCAGAACCATGGCGACGCCTATGGCCGGGTCACCTCCATGATCCTCAAGCCGTCGCTCGAACTCCTCTGATATTTGCCTTACACGATCAACATCGCCCCAGGCTTCTGCAACTCGGACGTAGTATCCAACAAGTAGTGCCTCTGCGCTCTCCGCGCGTTCGAGAAACAGCCTGTCGATCGCCTCGTCCTTTCGCTGGCCCTCATCACTGCCGGCCGTGATGAGTTCACTTGCCCCGAATTCACCTCGTTTCATCTGCAGGATCGTCTGCCGCATAAACGCCAGTTCGTAACCGATGGCAGCCTTCATTTTAGGTTCCTGAACCGTTGCGGCGACGTCCACCAGCATCTTGCAAGCGTCCGCATCCTGGATAGACCTTGACGCAAGGTATTCGAGCCCACGTGCCCACATGATCAGGGTGCCGCGCTGCACCAACGCCGCAAGGATCCCGGCACGATCGTTTCGGGCGTGCCGGACGACGTTCGCAACCAAAGACATGTCCGACATAGCGCCTGCCCAGTCATCCTGTGCAGCCCGGATTGCCGCGCGGGAGGTCAGGACCCTTGCGGCCTCCCTCATCGCCGACAATTCCGGGAAATGCATCGCGATGGGATTCTCCCAGTCGCGCTCAGGCATGTAGTCCGGAAGGCTTGCCGCGCCTTCCATCTTCTTCACCAATCCGTTCACTCGTTCGAGGGCGGCATTTGCGTCAGTCAAAGGAACCTCGCCACGCAGGAAGTCCCACATAATGAAAGTGTCAGCCATCGAGCCTTCACCCCGATAATCTCCCCTGCCGATAGCGACATAGACAGGCGCACTGTTCCTTTCGGACTTTTGATATGAAGCCGAGATCTCTTCGACGCTCGTCACAAGGCCCTGCGCCTTCGCGCGCGCCAACAACTCCTCAAGCGTGTCCTGCGTGGGAACCTGGCCAGCCGCACAGCCGAGAAGAATCAACACGATTACCAGGTAAGTCATCCGGCCCATGCCTCCATTATAGCGGAAACTTGATCTCTTGCCAAACTGCACACTCGGTCAGGGCTTGTCCGGCGGGATGCGGTAGATCTCCTCGAGATCCTTGGCGAAAAACCTAAGAATGGGTTCTCCATGTTCGATCTCAAATTCCGCCCGAGTCTTGTCTTCATATAAGAGACCGAAGCCGCTCTCGCTGGCGACAAAGGACGTATTCGACTCGGGGTGGTCTAAAATCAGCATTGAGCCGGACCCATCGCCGCCAAGAGCCGCCATTGTGCCCCCTTCAGGATTAAAGATGACGAAACCGGCGCTCTCATCAAATGCGACGAGACTGGCCAGCGTCCTTCCTTCCCGGTTAAGCAACCTGATAACTTGGTCATCGGTCGTGTCAAGCCGAACACGGGTTTTGCCGTCCCCGTCCACAAGTTCGAACTTCCGCGCCTTCACCACGTCCGGCACTTTCTGCTCGCTTTGCTTCTCTTGCCAGCCCACGACCGCCAGCAGCGGCAGAACGACCAGGCCCGCGCACACGACCGCCAGCCACCGATTCGCCTTCTCCAACCGCGCTACCCTGTCTTCGAGTGTCCTGTTCATGGCTACATAGTATAGGGTTTCGTCGGCGGCGTCAACCGAGCAACGGCCCCATCTTTGACCGTTGCAGAAGGCCCGAGAACGGCTCCCTCGTAAGGACGGAGGAAAAGGGGGTTAGCTACAAGTTGACGCCGGCAACGATGTCGCCTCTGCTGTTTTCCCTTACAATGTGGCTCACCGAACCGTCCGCGGGATCTTTCGTTTCGCACGGCGTGCCGCCGTCATCAACGCCGTCCGGGCCGATGCTGTAGAGCAGATACCCTTCACTTGTCCTCCGATACCCGTACAGACCTTCGAGTGCGAACGGGTCCTGCGGAACGCCGCCAATAATCGCCGGGGTCATTTCACGCAGACGCTCGGGGTATTCGCCTTCTTGTAAGCGATAAGCGTGAAGGGCAAGTGTGATCATTTGGAAGTCAATCTCGACTCTCGCCTTCTCGCGCATGAACCAAATCCAAACAATTATCGGCAGGTCAATCTCTCCCGGGCCATACGAAGCGGTACAGACGGGATCCGACGGAAGTGGCGGCGGCGTTCGATAAGCGGCGTACGGCTTTTGAACGATGGGAAGCCAAGCGTCCAGATACTCAGTAACGTTGCGCATTATCTGCCTCTTCTTCCAAGAGCGCAGTTCGTTCCGATAATCCTTCCCTCCGGAGTATTCTCCGAACGCGGTCGGCGTCTGCACAAGTTCATCGCGCCATTGAGGCTTTGAGAAAACCTCAAGCAAAGCGGCCTGCATGAACCGCTTTTCTTCACGTAGGGCATCAGCGAATGGCCGGCGTCCTGTCCCTATCAGTTCCAGGCGTCTCACGGCAACGATTGCCTCGTCGGCGCTGAGGTTTTCCATGATCTGTGGAAAGAGCCAGTTCACATAGACCTGGAGCGTGACACCCGCCAACTCCAACATAATTGGTCCGCCATGGGGCCAGTCAATGGCCAATTCAAGGGCGTCCAGCCGACTGCCCATTGCTCCCGGCCAGTCACCCCTTCCCATCAACACCCGTGTTTCGACTAAGAGCAACTTCTCAAGGTCGATGGGCCCACGAGGACCCATGATGCGCTCTGGCAGGACTGGGTGCGTAAATGACCGCGCCGCGGGCATCAGAAAATCCATCTCAAGCCCTTGCCGGAACTGTGCGAGTTCCCAAGAGTGCCGCGCAAGAACCGCCTCCATTCCGCGCTGGCTCAGTCGAACGCCCGTTGTGTCAATTCCATCGACCGCCCAACTGATGTCTGTGTCTTCGACCGCCCGATTTGCAGCGGCGAAGTATTTGTCATATGCGTTCGGAGTCGGAAGCTGCGGAGTCTGCACATTGACATTCGGAGTCGGATCATGCAGAAACCAGAACCACCCGCCCGCCGCGGCAATCGCAACGGCGAGTGCCGATAGCATTAGCCATAATCGCCATCCTTTCACGGCCACAGCCGGTAGACTACCCAATCCCGTTTTCCCCATCTGGAGATTGGGAGGGATGGGGAGTATCGATGCCTCGCCGGAACGACCAGCGTGACCGTGAGCCCGAGTGTAGCGGGGTAGAATAGGTGAGTACTTAGCCTCCGATTCCGCGGATCCGGAGGCGAGATAAGAGAGGTTCGCAAGAACAGATGAAACCGAAGCATGTTGTAGTTGTGGCCGCAATCGCCGCTATGCCGTTCCTACAAGGAGGCTGTGGTGGCGGAGATGGCGGAACCAAGGTCGACTCCTCTCCTGCGTTCAGCCCGGACGGGCCGAAGATCGCTTTTGCGTCCACCCGCGACGCCAACTGGGAGATCTACATCATGAACGCGGACGGCTCTGGGCAAACGAACCTTACGAATAATGTTGCTTACGATGACGTCCCTGCGTTCAGCCCGGACGGCTCGATGATCGCGTTTACGTCCTACCGCGACGGCAACCGGGAGATCTACATCATGAACGCGAACGGTTCTGGACAGACGAATCTGACGAGTAACGCAGCGGAAGATGATAAACCCTCCTTCCCTCTCAGGTAGTAGGACTGACTGGTTCGATGTCTCGCGGGGTGTCCATTCTTCTCCTAAAGCACCTTCTGTTCTGCGAGTTGCTGTTCATGCGGCTCGGCGGGTGCCGGGGTGACGTGTGCCACGGACATGTTTCGAACGCGACCGTCAGTTGATTCCAGCCTCCGCACGGACCTTGTCCGGAAACAGCATCTCACTCACGGCGGCCTCTCTGTTACGCCGACCGTAGCACTCGTCCGAGGGTCCCACTACCCCGTCCGGCTTAGCGACCGGTCTTTCACATCCGCGTAATACCAACCTCTCCGCAGCGCCTTCTGCGCGTCCGTCGCGTCTTCCAGCGCCTCGACCCGGCGCACGGTGCGCGTTGCGACCAGGGGACGGATTTCGATGTCCTCCTCCTTGTCCTCACGCTTTACGCGCACATAGAGAACGACGCCGGCCTCCGCCTTCGCCAACTCCTCGTTCATAACCACCGTTATCTCCCGGTTTGTCGCTTTGACTATCGGCTGGGTGTTGATCGCAACGATGACGTCGTCTCTTTCCAGTTTGCCTTCCGCCGGGCCGCTGACGCGAATCACCCGCGCGCCCTGCTTGCCCTTGTCCGCGACCCATCTGAACCCGACGTCCGCGTACGCCTCCTCCTCTTCTATCAGGCGCAGCCCAATCTTGGCCAACTGCTCCTCGGCCGGCAGTTCGCCCGCGGTCATCACTACCCGGTCATAGAACTCGCCCATCTCTTCGCCGCCGAACCGCATCAGTTGCTTGCGGATATCGTCCTCCTCAAAGCCGGGCTTGTCGTCTCTGCATATCTCCCACAGCGCGAGCATCACATCGTCCAGCGAGCGCTCCCCCCCCGTGCGCGCACGAAGTTCGATGTCCAAACACATCCCGACCAGCCAACCCGTGTTGTAATAACTGATGCGCCAACCGCGGCTGTTGCCGCGCCCATCCGCAGCGTCGCGCACCTTCCAACTCGCCTCATGCGGACTTACCTCCATCCGCGCAGAGTTCGAACGGACGCCCCGAACCGTGGACGCTATCGAGGCCAAGAAGGCGTTCTCGTCAATATCCCCATAGCGGAACAGAAGCAGGTCGGCGTAATAGTCGGTCACGCCTTCAAGCCACCAGAGAGCGCCCGTTTCCGGGAGTTCTTGATAGTTGAACGGCCCGAGCGGCTTCGAGCGTATGCGCTTCACGTTCCAGAGATGGAAGAACTCGTGCGCCAATACGCCGATGGACCTCGGACCGACGCCGCTGCCCAGGCTGATCTGCGTGCTGCTGAGGTGCTCCAGTCCCCCCCCGCCGTCCACAGCGTCGGACACATTGAAGTGCCAGACAAACTTGCTGTACGGCAACCCTCCGAAGAAGTCCGCCTGCGCTTCGGTGATGCTCTTGCAGACGCTCACCAAGTAAGGGCGGTCCACGTCCTCTCTGCCGGGCCCGCGCATGGCGATGAAGTGCGGCTTGCCAAGGACTTCATACTTATCCATAAGGAAATCGCCCATCGTGACCGGGTTGTCGGCGAGCACGTCGTAGCTAGGCGCGATGAACGTGTTGCCGGACGAGACCGACCGGTCGAGACCCGTGACTACTCGCCAGTCAGGCGGCGTCTCGATCCGCAATACGCACCCTTCATCTTTGCGGCCTACTACGTACAGATAGGTCCCAGGACCGCTGTAATGCACGACGCCGTCGCGGACCGTCGCAGGCACTTCGTATTGTATGCGAACCGGGATCCCCTCCGGATGCGACACGCGCCAGGTTGTGTCCTCCACCTGCCGCGTGATGAGCGGCCGGCCCGTCGGGTCCGTGGCTTCGAACGCCTTGATGTTGCGGTCGTATTCGGCCAGGCGGTAACTGCCGGGCCGCCATCGTGGTATCTGCAATTCGGTCGAGGCGCCCCGGCTCACGAAGGTCAGGCTTACCTCCAGCCGTCCTTGGGCCGGGTTCGCCGTTACCGAGTAAAAGATATTGGCCGCAGCAGCCAGCGGCAGGAAGAGGACCGCCAACGCGGCCACGCGGAGGAATCTTGCGGTTTTCATGATTGATCGGGGGGTCTGCTCGACATCTTGCGTTCTACGTGCTGAGTTTTACGCAATCGGGGCTTCGTTTTTCTCCCGTCGCGTCCTTCAGCCCGCGTGAAGGTCCATACGCAGAGTCTCCGCCACTATGAAGTGGAACCATAAACGACGACTCGCCCGGCCGTGGCCCGGCGAGTCGTTTCGCTGTAACAATCCGGCGGTGCTATCGCCTCCGACGGCGCGCCAGCAGTCCCAGACCGCCGACGACCAGAGCCAAGAGCGTGGCCGGCTCAGGCACGGGGACGCCCCAGCCTGTCTCGCCCGAATAGGCGGCTCTCAACTGCAGCTGCACATCTTCGGTGGTGTCGTACAGCGGCGGGATCCACCCTGCGGGGCGGTCAAGGAAGTCCAGGTGGCCGCGCATGACGCCCGGCTCGCCTATCAGGTTATTCCGCTCGGCAATCAGGCCGCCGACGATGGTTCCCGCGCCCTCGAGCACATACGCATCGAAATTCGAGTACCCATATAAGGAGACGACATCCAGTTCCAGCGCCCACAGCAGCCCTGGGGGAGCGGCTCCCGGGATGGATCCCCAGATCATCAGGTCCGGCCCTCCGGCGTTGGCGCCTGTGCCGGTGAGGCTCACGTCAAGTGTGCCGCCCGGCCCGACGTACGGGGCATCCTGCCCTGAGAACTCTACGTACAACTCAAAGTCGCCGCCGAACACTCCGCCCAGGTTCAACACCGGGAACACGGGCGGCGCGGGCCAGAACGGCCAGTACGCCGTGACCTCAGTGTCCAACGAGGACATCGTGTAGGTCAGCGTATCGGGGGCGACTCCGTTTGTCATGTATTCGAAGGGGCCCTTTGAGTTGAACGCCCCGAAATTGAAGTCGTGACCGAAAATGTTAGGCGTGAGCGGGGCCGCCAGGGCGGCTGAACCCAGTACAGACCCCAAGACAATTGCGACTGTACGCATCTTTCCTACTCCTCCTTTTTTGAGTTTGAACAAAATCTCAATAGACCAACGTTGACAGTATATCGTACAAATGAGTGGATTGTTGCTCTGAATTACCAGGTTTTCGCCTCCCACGCACCTTTCTCAGAGGGCGAACCGAGGCGCGAATGCCCATAAGGCCGCGTTTGCCGAAGGTACCCTACTCCCATGCGCCGATTCGCGCCGCTCATCATCGCGCTTGTTGCGGTCTTGCCGCTGGCGGATGCGCCGCCGAGGGACGCTGTGTCAGTGGAGCAGGGGCCCGAAGCGGCGGCAGCCATCCGCCGGTATGAATCGGTCCTCCAGGTGGAGCCGAACAACTTCGGTGCGAACCTGAGCCTCGGCATATTGCTGCTGCAATCGGGGAAGCCGGGTCAGGCCGTCCCCTATCTGAACCGCGCCTCAGCCATCGAGCCGGGAAGGCCCGAACCGTACATGGCCCGCGCCAACGCCTATCTGGACCTCCGCCGCCCGGGAACGGCCCTCCAATCGCTCATAAACGGCGCTAAGGCGTGCGCGAAACTGCCCGAGTACTGGCTGATGCGAGCCGGCGTCGAGGCCGGTTTGGGCCGTGGCGACGAGGCAAGAGCCTCGGCCCAGCAGGCTCGCAAGGCGGCGCCCAAACGCGCCGACATTGCCCATCAAACCGGCCTCTTCTTCGTTCAGCTGGGAGACCAGGCAGAGGCGGAGAAGCACTTTCGCGCCGCCGCCACGTTCGAGCCGGATTCGGCGGAGTACGCCGCGGCGTTCGGCTCAGCGCTGCTCGGCCTGAGGCACAATGACGAAGCGCTGGCCGTGCTGCAGGCTGCGGCGCTCATGCACCCCCAAGATGCCCCGGTCGCCCTGGCCCACAGCCGGGCGCTGGAGCGTTTCAGACGGACGGCAGACGCCCTCGCCGCGTTGGATAGGGGAGTCGAGGCCGGAGCTCCCGCCGCGCCGCTCCTGTCCCGCAAAGCGGAGATCCTGACCGTTCTCGGCCGCGCCGACGCAGCCCTGGAGGCGTTGGACCATGCCCTGATAGCCGACTCAAAGTACCCGTCCGCGCTCCTGCAGAGGGCCGTCCTGCGGGGCAGGGCCGGAGACCCCGCCGGGGCGCTGGCCGACGCTGAGGCGCTCCTGCCAATCGTGCCGGACCTTCCGCAGGGACACCGGGTGCGATATCAGTCCCTCAAAGAGTTGGGGAGGATCGCCGAAGCGGAAATCGCGCTCAGAGAGTGGATCGCCGCCGTCAAGACCGACCCGGCGCCCTATCACCTGCTGGCCGGAGTCCTGGCCGATAGGGACGCGCACGCCGAGGCCGGCGCCGTCCTCGAAGCGCTGCTGAAACTGCGGCCGGGCGACGCAACGGCTTTGGACTCGCTCGGCCGCGCCTACATGAGCGCAGGCCGGGCGCACCGGGCCGCAGAGATAATTCAGGAAGCGGTTGACCGCGGGGTCAAATCGCCCGACCTGCTGATTCGCTTAGCCCTGGCGTACCGGCAGTCCGGAGAGACTGCACGCGCGCTCGGGGCCCTCCGACAGATGCGCGACGAGTTCCCTGACGACATCCGGAGTTGGGCCCTGGAGGCCGCGACTCTCGAACGAGGGCGGGACTTCGAGGCAGCGCTCGCGACTTATCGCGACCTGCTGGGGCGGCACCCCAACAGCACACAGGCGCTGCAGGGGATTGCGAGGATGCTCGCCAGCCTCGGCCGCCACGAACAGTCCGCCGAAGCGTGGATACGGCTCGCCGATGCGCTCTCGGGCGCTCCGCCGGCCTATCTTGCGGCCGCAAACGAGTTCATGTTCGCGGGCACAGCGGAGAGGGCCGACGCGTTGTGGGCGCGCCTGCGAAGAGAGCGGCCGAACGACCTCGGCATCCTTGCCGCGCAGGGGCAATCTCTCAACCGGCAAGACCGCTCAGATGAGGCGTTGCAGGCCTACAAGAGCATCATAAAACTGGACCCGAAGAACTCCGCCGCGTATCATTCGGCCGCCAATGTTTTGGGGGAGATGGACAGGTGGAGTGACGCAACTGACCTGCTTCTAAACGGCTTGCCCAGCCTGCTGAGCAACCCGGCGTTCCTGTCCGACCTGTCGAGCGCGGCCGCGAAGGCCGGGCGGTTGGATGACTATGACGCCGTGCTCGAAGGACTTATCGAGGAGCGGAGGTTTGCCCCGGCGAGCGTCATCGCCTATGTCAATTCGGCGCGGCGGAGAGACCTTCTCAATGAGGCTCGGCGGAAGCTGGAGGCGGCCACGCAGGACACGCCGGATTCAGGAGCGCTGTGGGTAGGCCTCGCCAGGGCGCAGGCGTTCTTGGGCGACGCGCGCGCGGCGCTGGCCAGCATCGAACGCGCGGCGGAATTGATGCCGGGCGACGCCCAGACGGTTCGAACGTTCACGGAGGCGGCTGAGGCGGCCCGCGACTCTCGCCGCGCAGCGAAGGCGTTCGGCATGTTGGCTAAGATCTTCGCAAACGACCCGGCGTACGTCTTGAAACAGGCCGGGTATCTGATCGAGAGCGGAGAGACCCAGAGGGCCAGAAAGGTCCTGCAGACCGCCCTGCAGAAGTTCCCTAACAGCAGAGAGGTCCAGAACCTGCTCGCGCGGCTGCCCGGCTGAGGGGTATGGCGGATTCCTCACGCCTTCTGCTGGTACAAGCTACACGGTCGACCACTGACAGCCCGTTTCCAGCGAATACCCAACGTTGTGATAGTAGGCGAAACGCTCGATCTCGACAAGAGCTACAAGGTTGCGAGCAACAACTTCACGGTTCGCGGAGGCGATGCGCATTAAGTGCTGAAGAACGCCAAAGGGGAGCGGTACGACACAGACCTGCTCGACATTGACGCGCTGGTCGAGTACATTAATAATCACTCGCCTTTGAATCGCGGACCTGCGAGCCGAGTTACGATCAAGTAGGCTTCCGTTGCGCCAGCCACCGGCCAGAACGGGTAAGACTGTTGGCATGAACAGCCTTCGCCTGCCCACCGTCCTCGCGCTCGTCGCGCTCGCTTGCCTATCTTTGCCGCAAGAGGAGCCAGAGCCGCGAAAGCGGAGACTGATGCCAAGCGAGTACGGCCAGTGGGAGAGGCTCGGCCAGACCGACATTTCGCCGAACGGCAGTTGGACGTTCTCGGTGATCAGCAAGGTCGACGGCGACCCGCGCATCGTGATCAAGGCGAGCGACGGCCCGCAGACCTGGACGGTCGAGACCGCCAACCGCGCCGTGTTCAGCGACGATTCGAACTGGCTGGTTTATACGCTGGTCGTGCCCAAGGAGGAGGCCGACAAGCTCCGCGAAGAGAAAAAGCCGGTCAAGAACAAGATGGGAGTCCACAACCTGGAGAGCGGCACGGCGCTTATATTCGACGACGTGCAGCGCTGGCAGATGTTGAAGGACAGCAACCTCGTGCTCGTCCACCGTTACGCGGCAGAGGGGAGCGAGGGCGGCGGTGATTTTGAGATATTCAACCTTGAGGACGGCGGTTCGATGCCGTTCGGCAACGTGCGTTCGTTCAACCCTCACCCCGATGGCGGTCTCGTTGCGATCCATACGGTCTCGGCGGCTGGCAACGAGGGAGTGCAGGTGATCAACACGTCTTCCTGGCGGGTTCACACGGTAGCTTGGGCGGACAACCACTTCCGCAACGTAGTGTGGGCCGAGGACACCGACTCGCTCGCGTTCCTTACGGGCCAAGAGCACGACGACAAGGAAGGCGATTGGAACATCGTAGTCTTGGCGAGCGGCTTTACGGACGATGAGCCCGTGCAGGTTCTGTTCGTGCCGGAGCAGGTCGAGGACTTCGCGGACGGTCAGCGCATCTCTGATCTCGCCGGCCTGTTGATCTCTCGCGACGGTTCGTCGGTGGTCTTCGGGACGCAGGAGTGGAAGGAGAAGGAGAAGGACAAGCCCGAACCCGGCACAGTCCCCGGCGTCGAGATCTGGCACACGAACGACGTTTTCGTCGTTCCCCGACAGGCGATCACGGCCGGACGGGACAGGGCGCGTTCGGTCCGCTGGGTCTGGCGCCCCGCCCAAGGCGACCCGGTGCGCTTCGCCGACCCCGGACTGGATTACGTCAGGATCAGCCCAGACCACAGAGTCGCCGTCGCGTGGGACCGTCGCCCCCACGCGTCTGCCGGTCTTGTCGACTTATTTATGTACGTCGACGTGGTCGTGATCGACATGGAGACTGGAGAGAGCCGCACGATGATGGAGAAGGCCATCTTGCTGCTCATGTCGAACTCCCTGTCGCCGGAGGGCCGGTACGCCGCGTTCTTCGACGGCGACGACTGGTGGATCGAAGACCTCTTCACTGCTGAAAGGAGGAACGTCACGGAGCAGTTTGAAGCTCGGTTCGATCGGCGACTGTACGACGGCACGACGACATCGACCAAGCCCGCCGCGTCGGTTCCGACGTGGTTCGAGGACGATGCGCGCGTTGTCATCCACAACGACTTCGACGCCTTCTCGATCGATCCCGCGACCGGCGAGGGCAAGCGCCTGACGGACGGCGAATCCGAAGGCGTCCGGTATCGCTTGACGGACGTCGGCATGAACGAAGACGGCCTGACCGTCGGTGACCCGATGTTCTTCAACGTCTTTGATATAAATACGAAGGGTTCCGGCTTTTGGCGCCTCAATGAAGACGGAAGCGCGCAGATGCTCATGTTCCAGGACGCGAGAATGACGTGGTTGGCGAAGTCCGACGACACGGACCGCGTGCTGTTCAGCATGCAAACGTGGGCGCGGTCGCCAGGCACGTTCCTGACCGACCTCGTCTTCACCGCGGTGAAACCGATCCATGAGACCAATCCACAGCAGGAGAAGTACCGCTGGGGCAGGGGCGAGCTGGTCGAGTACGAAGCGATAGACCAGGAGTTGCAGGGCGTCCTGATCTACCCTGCTGACTACACGCCCGGCCTGCGCTACCCGATGATCACGTACGTCTGTCAGCGCATGTCCGACGGGCTGCACAGCTACCGCGCACCGGGCAACACTAGCCCGTATGACGTGCAGCACTTCAGCCAGGCGGGCTACTTCGTGCTGATGCCCGACATCACCTATCGCGACCGGAACCCCGGCCTCGGCGCGCTCGAGTGCATTGAGGCCGCGGTGCAGGCAGTGCTGAACAAGAACGTCGGCGTCCACCCAGACAGGATCGGTCTGACCGGACACAGTTGGGGCGGATACGAGACGGTGTTCGTCGCGACCCACTCGAAGATGTTCTCCGCCTACGTCGCCGGCGCGCCGCTCACGGAGCTGCTGTCGATGTACAACAGCTTTTATTGGATCACCGGCAACTCATTTCAGGTGATCATGGAGCTTGGGCAAGGGCGCATGGGGGTGCCTTGGTGGGAAGACCTCGACACCTACATCGCGAACTCTCCGCTATTTCACGCGGGCAACATTCACGCGCCGATGTTGGTCGAGGTCGGCACGGTCGACGGCGTGGTCGACTGGCACCAGGGCCAGTACCTTTACAACACGTTGCGCCGAATGGGCAAGAACATGGTGATGCTGGTCTACGAGGGCGAGGGCCACGGCCTCGCGCAGCCCGCGAACAGAAAGGACTACACCAAGCGCGCGCGCCACTTCTTCGACGTGTACCTGAAAGGCGTCGAGCCGGAGAAGTGGGTCACCGAAGGCGTCCCGTTCATCCAGCTCGGCGAGGAACTGAAACCGCCGAAGAAGGACGACGGCGGCTAGTGTGCCGCGAATAGGCCCAGAGGGTTCGTCCGAGCTATTGACAGCTGCCTGCGAATCTATTGGTCGTCGTCACAAGCCGGATGAAAACGGGATTCGGCGAATAATCGCCGAATCCCGATCAAAGCACAGCTGTACTGGCCGGGTGCCCTGACTGAGCGACCGGTCTCCACAACATGTGACCAGCGTCTGTGACACTGGAGAGCAGAGATACGCCCAAGTGCAAAACAGAATTTGCCCCGTTTGGACATTCCGATCCCGGACCTCACTCCGGCATCGGGACGGCGAACTCCGTCTGAAACTCCCGCGCAATATCCGGGAGCTTTATCTCGCTCAACACTCCGCGCTCTGAGGAGAATGAAACGCACACATTTGGAGGGACGCGATCTTCTTGCCTTCAGTCACTCACCGGCACGCGTCGTTCGGCCGCTTCCCAGATCCGGACTACGCGACTCAGCAAGGCTTCCACGCGATCCAGCGGCCACTGGGTCGCGGCGTCGCTGAGGGCCTTGCCGGGGTCGGGGTGGACCTCGAGGAACAGCGCGTCAATCCCGACCGCAACGGCGGCGGAAGCGAGATAAGGGATCGAATCCCGCGCCCCCCCCGACGCGGTGCCCAGCCCCCCCGGCTTCTGGGCGCTGTGGGTCGCGTCGAAACAGACCGGCCAGCCGAAAGAGCGCAACACCGGCAGACCGGCCATGTCCACTACCAAATTGTTGTAGCCGAACGTCGTGCCGCGCTCCGTCAGAATGATCCCCGCCGCGTTAGCGCCCTCCAGTTTCTCAACGATGTTTTTCGCGTCCCACGGCGCCAGAAACTGCCCCTTCTTCACGTTCACGGGCCGCCCGGTCGCAGCGCACGCCTGCAATAGGTCGGTCTGGCGGCAGAGAAAGGCCGGGACCTGCAAGAGGTCCACGCATTCAGCCACCGGCGCCGCCTGCTCGGGAAGATGCACATCGGTGGTCACCGGCAGGCTGAACTCGCGTCGGATGCGGCCGAGTACGTTCAGCCCCGCCTCGAGTCCCGGCCCGCGCGCCCCCCCCGCACCGCTGCGGTTTGCCTTGTCAAATGAAGTCTTGAAAATGTATTGAATGGAAAGTTCGCTACAGACGCTGGACATCTTCTCGGCGACGGTCCGGCACATGTCGTAAGACTCCGCCAAGCACGGGCCGGCTATCAGTACAGGACGGCCCCCCCCGACTTCTATATTCGCGACGTTGACGACGTTCATTTACGCCTGATAATATCCACGCCCGATTCTGCGAGCACATCGAGCAGCTTTTCGAGAGCCATGAACTCTTTGTGAATGTGAATGAGGTCGCCATTCTTATTGTAGAACCGGATGTGAGGCAGGCTCAAGATCCCGAAAAACTCTTGTGTTTCTTTCACGTATTCCTCATCCACTCCGGTACTCAGGTCCAACCTGAACGCCCTGACGTCGCGCATATTCACAACCGCTTCGGGCTTGCTAAACGTCCGGTGATCAGTCTCCTGACAGGCGGCGCACCAGTCCGCAGTACCGTCCACCATCACCGGTATCTCTTCCGTCAGCGCCTGCTCAAACGTCTCAATAGTAAACGTCTCCCACTGGATCTCTCTCGCGACCTCTCCGTTGACCTCACCCAGCAATTCCTGGAACTGTTTGTCGCGCAGAAGGTCCGCACGGGCCTGATAGAAACTCGTGCCGAAAGCGACGATTACGATGACCGCCACTGCGCGCATACCAACGATAACGCGCGATGAATAGGTCCGGTCGAAATAGAGCAGATAGAGCGCGCCGAGAGCGAATGAGGCGGCGAGGATTCCGTAAATGATCTCCAGCGGCGCATTGAATCCTGACAGCGCATTCTTGCCATAGAGACCCAGAGCGAGCAGGATCACAGCCATTCCAAGAATCCGCTTCACAGAGGTCAGCCAGTCGGCGGACTTCGGCAGTTGCGCACCCAAGACTGCCAAGAAGATGTACGGCAGCCCGAGACCAAGCCCGATGGTGACAAAGATCATGATTCCAAACGGGAAGTTCTGGCTATTCGCAACCAGAATCGCCAGCGCCGCGATGACGGCCGTGGCGCAGGGCGCGGCCCCAACGCCCAGGAACGATCCCATGATGAACGCTCCAGCCGAGCCCGAGCGCCCCTTCAACTGCCGTTGCAGGAACATCGGAAGCCGAATCTCATAGAGCCCGAACATCGAAAGCGCCAGGCCGGTGAGCAGCGCCACGAGGAAGACATTGAACCACGGATTCTGAAAAATCGACCCCAGCCCCTGTCCCACCAAGACCATCACCGCCCCGAAGACCCCGAAACTAAGCGCGATGCCGAGTGCGTAGGCGATGCCCAGCGAGAACTTGGCGCGCAGGTTCCCCTTCGCCTGCGTGCTGAAGAACGAGAGTGTGATCGGGATGAGCGGATACACACACGGCGTGGCGTTCACCGCGATGCCCGCCAGGAAGGCGGTTATCAACAGGAGGGGCAGCGCCCTGTTCTTCAGGTCGTCCTCTTCGTTTTCGCCCACAGGCTTCTCGTCGGCCCGGCTGACCGGCGTCGCGGCGACCGGTTCCGGCGATTCCGTGCCGGCTTCCGCGCCCGGCCCGGGTGCCGGCTCACCCGTCGCATCGCCTTCATCAGGCTCGGCGCCGGCAGGCCCCGGTTCCACTGCACCGTCTCCGTCACCGCGGAGGATCGGCGGTTCTACCGTGCCGCCCGATTTCGGAAGCGCGGCTTCGGCGACCAACAATGTGAATGTCACCTCCTCCCGTTGCGGGAGCAGGCAGGTCGCATCGTCACACAACTGCACGTCAACAAGAAGAGTTATGGGGACTTCGCCTGCCGCGCTCGCCGCCACCGCCAGCTCAACGGGAATGCGGACCTCTCCCTCATAAACGCCCATCGGGTCAGGACCGAGGAGCGGGAACTCCTTCAAGTGGCCTCTTGGATAAACGACCTTCACGAGCGTGACAGAGGCGTCTTCGGGCAAGGAGACTTCCAGAGGCAGGAGGAGCTCGCCCGTAGGCGGGTTCGAGTACGCGTGCCAGCCCGCCGGAATCGAAACGATCACGTCCCCTCTGGCAACCCCTCCGGCCTTAACAGTGGGAGTCTTGAGATCGAACCGAACCTTCACGTCGGTGTCGCCGCTCTGACCGAAAGTCGGCGCCGCGAGCCCTATGCCCACGGCCACAGCCATTGCGCACAGCCCGGACCGGCCCCACCAACGGGAATGCATCGCCTTGATCATCATCACCAGTAATACCGCAACCGGAGCCCGAAACGCTCCAGACTGCCGGATTCGCCCGCTCGGCGCGCACCCGCAGCCTAAAAGTCTACCACCTGCCCCGTCCGCCCGCTCTCGAACGCCGCCTCAATGACCCCGATCGCGATTCGGACCTCCTCTGGCTTCACGGCCAATACGGCCCCTTCGTTCAGGTGGCGGCTGATGTTCTTGTAGAAGGCGTGCCAGTCGCTCTTCTCTACGGCCACGGTCATCTCGCCCGACGTGTCCTCCAGGTCCCCTTTGATCTTCGCCGAGTCCGAGCCCTCCATCAGCAGCGCCGCCCTCTCGCCACGGACCAGCCAACGGGGCCGGGAGATGTGGCTGACGCAGCCGACGTCAATCTGGGCGGCCACGCCGTTCTCGAACCGGATGACGACCGTGGCCTGCGTCTCGACGTCAACGTCGTGCCCCCCGTGGTGGAACGTGGCGTAAACGGAGACCGGCTTCGCGGGCAGCATCAGTTGCACCAACTGGTCCGTAAGGTGCGCCCCCCAGTCGTACAGCATGCCCCCGCCTTGCGCCTTCAAGCCGCGCCAGCCGGCGGGGAACCACCACCCATTCACGCTGGATTCGATCTGAAAGACCCGGCCCAATGCACCGCTCTCCATCACATTGAGTACCGTAAGGTAGTCGCCGTCCCAGCGCCGGTTCTGATAAACGGTCAGTGCTCTGTCCGCCTCGCGGGCGGCAGATATCATCTCGTCCGCCTCTTTCGTGTTCAGGCACATCACCTTCTCAGTGATCACGTGCTTGCCGGCCCGGCTGGCCTGCACGCTCAGCGGAGCGTGCGTGTCATGCGGGGTGATGAGGACGACCGTATCGATGCCGGGGTCCTCCAGCATCCCTTCGTATGTGTCGTAAACGCGTGCGCCGGGCTGCTCGACCCGCGCGGTCTCCCTCCGGGAGGGGTCAATGTCATACACTCCGCGCAGTTCGAGGCCCTGGGTTTGACGTACCTGCTCCGCATGGTGCTTGCCCATGCCGAACTGGACGCCGTAGCCGACCAGACCCACTCCGATGCTCATCGCCAAGACCTGCGTTCGTACCTGCGGTGGTCGTGCGCAGGCGGCCGATTCTACCGCCCGTGCCCCCACAGGCCGGCAAATGTGGTACTATTGCCCGTCGACGAGTCTCACGGCAGGTCGCCGTTGTACGGAGCGGCATGTTAGTGCCGTTGCGCAGAGCGGCAATCTGGCGAGACTCGCAATCAAGGATAGATAAGAGGCTTTTGGAAGAAAGAATGCCGCTGACGACGTCGGCAAAGACCGACATTTTCGAACGACATCGAACTTCAGATAGGGACACCGGGTCGCCGGAGGTCCAGATAGCGCTACTCACGGCGCGCATCCATCAGATAACCGAGCACCTGCGTTCGAACAAGAAGGACTTTCATTCGAGATTCGGCCTGCTGAAACTGGTGGGGCGGCGGAGGCGGCTTGAGCGCTACCTTCGCAAGAAGGACGTCGTGCGCTACCGGGCGCTGATTAAGGAACTCGGCATTCGCGAACATAAGCCTCGATAGGAGGCAAAATGGGAAAAAGTATCAATTTTGAAATCGGGGGTCGTGAACTCTCGATAGAATCCGGTCGTGTAGCCAAACAAGCAAACGGAGCGGTTCTGCTCGGCATGGGCGACACCGTAATCCTCGGCACAGCGACCATTTCATCCAAACCGCGGGAAGGGCTCGATTTCTTTCCGCTTGTATGCGACTATGAAGAGCGAAAGTACTCCGTCGGAAAGATACCCGGCGGATTTATCAAGAGGGGGGGGCGGCCGAGCGAAAGGGCCATCATCACATGCCGCCTGATTGACCGGCCGCTAAGGCCGCTTTTTCCGAAAGGCATGAGGCACGACGTGCAGTGCGTGGCGATGCCCTTTGCGGTGGACCAGAACTCGCCCCCGGACGTATTGGGGATAAACGCGGCGTCCGCCGCGCTGCACATCAGCGACATACCCTGGGCAGGACCGATCGCGGCCGTCCGCATTGGACGCAAAGACGGCGAACTGATCGTCTTCCCGTCGGTCGAGCAGATCGAAGAGGGCGAACTCGACCTGGTCGTCGCCGGCACGAAGGACCACATCGTGATGGTGGAGGCCGGTGCGCGCGAAATAACTGAAGAGGAAATGCTCGCCGCGCTCGAGTTAGCGCACGGACACATCCAAACCATCTGTGAAAACATAGAACGGCTGCGCAAAGAGGTGGGCAGGGAAAAGGTGGAAGTCCCCCTTTTCAACGTGGAACCGGAAGTGCTCGAATTGGTTCGAAAGGAGGCCGGGGAGGAAATCCGGAACAGGATAGTCAATCCGGACAAGGCGGCGCGCGAAAGCGCATTGAGCGAACTGAAAGACGAGGTTGTCACGCGTCTCACCGAAAAGCATTACGCCGAAGACGAGGAGAAAGCGGCGCAGCTTCCGAAGGCGGTGAACGCCATCATGGATGAAAACGTGCGCGACTTAATCGTGAACAAAGAGACACGGCCCGACGGCCGAGGATTGAAGGACATAAGGGAGATCACGGCCGAACCCGGTCTGTTGCCGAAGGTGCACGGCTCCGGCCTGTTCACGCGGGGGCAAACACAAGTAATGACGGTCGTCACGCTCGGCACGCCGAGCGAGGCGCAGAAGATGGACGGAATCGAAGACGTTGAGAACAAGCGCTACATGCACTTCTATAACTTCCCGCCATACTCGGTCGGAGAAGTGAGGATGATGCGCGGGCCCGGACGCCGCGAAATCGGCCACGGTGTGCTCGCCGAGCGGGCGCTCAGTTATGTGATCCCGACCAAAGAGGAGTTCCCGTACACTTTCCTGCTCGTAAGCGAAGTGCTCGAATCGAACGGCTCGACCAGCATGGCGAGCGTATGCGGCTCAACGCTCGCACTTCTCGACTGCGGTGTGCCGATTAAGGCGCCCGTCGCCGGCATTGCGATGGGCCTGATAAAGGAAGGCGACAAGTACGCCGTGCTTACCGACATCCAGGGCATGGAGGACTTCTGCGGCGACATGGACTTCAAGGTCGCCGGCACGCGGGAAGGCATCACCGCCCTGCAACTTGACACGAAGATAGGCGGCATCCCGCACGAGGTCATGATACAGGCGCTGGAGCAAGCGCGAGTGGCACGTATTCACATCTTGGACAAGATTGACGAAGCCGTCCCCGAGCGCAGAAAGGAACTGAACCCCAACGCGCCGCGCATCCAAGTTGTTCACATAGACCCGCAGCGCATTGGCGAACTGATCGGCCCGAGCGGAAAAATAATCAAGCGCATCATGGCCGAGAGCGGCGCGGAAGAGATTGACGTCGAACAGGACGGCACGGTCTACATCCTCGCGCACGACGACGACAGCCTGCAGGCGGCCGTCGGCATGGTCGAGGGAATGATGAAGTCGCCCGAGGTGGGCGACCGGTTCACCGGCAAGGTGACGCGGCTGTTCGGCCGAGGCGCCATGGTCGAGTACCTGCCGGGACGCGAGGGAATGGTGCCTAACGAGGAGTTGGTGACGCGCAGCATACGCCGACCGGAGGACGCGGTGAAATCCGGCGACGTTGTGTGCGTGCAGGTCATGGAGATTGACTACATGAACCGCGTGAACCTAAGCGCGCTCGGGCTCGCCCAAGAACTGCCCGGCATGGAGGATAACGTCAACGCGACGCCCGGCAAACCGCAAGGCGGCGGACGTGGACGCGGCGGCGGCCGCGATCGCGACCGGGGCCCCGGGGGGGGCA
>JADFGT010000104.1 GCA_022567555.1 Armatimonadota bacterium
CCGTCGGTGCGGTGCCAAAAATTGTCGGCGCTGGAACCGATTTCGGGGGGGCCGAAGAAGTGAAGGCCCGCGCGGTCGCCGGCTAAACCGGCCATGCCTGCGAACTGGACGGTCCACGTAAATGTGTTCGGCACGGTCACGTTCGGAACGGGAACTCGGTGTACGCGCCAGAAGTATTTGAGGGGAATGTCGCCGCTCTGCCACAGAAGCGTGCCTGGCTCGCCTCCCCCGCTGTCGTTCGCGTAGAAGCGCACCTTGAAGGTTTCGTCCCCTTCGGGCGAAGTGATCTCCGTGATGTAATAGACCGTGATTTCGGTGATCGTGCGTTCGGTGCCCGCGAGCGTTACTTCGTCGCCGCGCTCAGGGAGCGTGCCCGAAGCGCCGGGACCGAAGTAACTGGTCGGGACACCGATGTTTCGGTACACGGCCTCCTGAGCCCCGCATAGCGAAGCAATGCCCGCAAGCGCGACCATACAGAGCAGCCTTCTCATCGGTTCACTCCTTTCTCTACTTTCTACAACCTCGCGTGTCGGTGCGCTCGCCTACCGCGACTGTACCAGAACCGGAATCTCGCCCCAACCCTTCTGAAGCGACCCGAGCGCCTTGCCGATCACAGTGCCGGTAATTGCGGACCGGCCGCTCGGCACGGCCATCGCATAACCCGGGGTCGGCGAACTCACCAGAAGGTCACCGGGATGAATCGGCCCGTAGGACGCGTCAACTTTGATCGTCTTGAAGGAGCCCAGCGTCACGACTCGGCCGTACTCGCCCGGCCAAATCGGCCCCTCGATCTTGTGCACGTAGAACTGCGGCGTGTCGTATTGCAGGCGTGGCACGGTAGAGTAGTCCCTTTCATCCACAGGGTTCAAGACCAGGGCGCAATCTATCGGACCGAGAATTGCTGCCGATTGCGCACTTTTCGATAACCGAACGACGATGACCGGAATATCTCCGACAATCGCGTCGTCGTAGCCGATGATCTGTACGAGGTCGCCCGTTTCCAACGGCTCTTTGCCACCGTTCAGTACGATGTCCGACACGTATCCAGCCTTAGAGCCTGTGGCAGTGATATCTCCGAGGACGCGGAGATTGCCGCTACTGAGGACTCCGTAACCAAAGAGGGATTCCGATCGCCCCAAAACTCCGATGGGAACCATACCTTCATCCGCTCTTCCTATCACGCCTTTCCCGCCCAAACCATTCGACTGCCCGTAGACGCCGGCACTGTTGGTGGTGGCATTCGTCTGCAACCCACGGACTGTGCCTGATCCAGGGCCTGCGGAGCCTACAACATCTAACGGCGCAGATGGGTTCGTCGTCCCGATACCGACATTGCCGGTTCGGGCCACCGTCATGCGAACTCCGTCGTTCCACAACTTCCACTTGTTGCTGTCATTTCCATCCAAGTAGTGATACGCTGTCGTACTCCCTGCCGCATACCCATAAAACGGTAATCCCGCCGCGCCGTTGGTGCGGATGTACATGCCGCCAAATCCGCCATTGACCGGCGCCTGCACGCCGAAATACTCAGAACCTGTCACGGTCGTCGAGCGACCCACGCCCACAAACGTTGGCGTGACGAAAAGCTTGTCGGCGGCGTTCAGCACGATGCCGCTGCCCTGTACTTCAAGCAGCGCAGTCGGGCCGGTTGTTCCGATACCGACTCGGCCTGCGAGAACCGTGCCGCTGATGTTCACATGGCCCGTTTGCTGGGTTCCCGGCGTAGTGGGTTGGAGGAGAACAAGTCCGGTGATTCCACTACCTCGTTCCTGTCCTCCTCCGGCCGGATGTGGCATCTCTTCGGGACTCGTTACCATAACCCAATACTCCTCGCCTTCGGCCAAGCCTTCGAGCGGCACATTGGCGCTGTACACTCCTTCGCGAACGGTAGCGGTCGCTACGGTTCGATAGAGGAACTCATCCGAGTCCGAATCATAAAAGTTGAATGCGAGCCGCGCCTCGCCGTCGGGCACCTGATTGCCCTTTACGGTCCCGAACAAATTGATGGTCCGCCTCTGCGCAACAGCCTCGCGAGGCGCCACCAGAACACCGACTAACACCGACGCGAGCGCGACGGCGAGTATGGAAGAGAAACGCTTCATCAGAACCCTCCTTCTCCGTGTGATAGATACCCACGTGCCCGTTAGGGCACTCCTGGCATAAAGCATACCGCGGTATTGCGGGGGGCGACCACCCTGCAAAATCACCGGGAAACGCGGGCGGCGGGCACGGCCCGGACAGCGGGCGCGATCAGGCGTCGCCGTGCCGCGTCCGTACGCTGGCTGAGCACTCGGCCGGTGGGCACCTGCCGGGTACCCCTGAGATTGACGTGACCGCCATACGGTTGTCCGAACCCGGGCAGTCAAGTCAATCTCAGGGCAGGAAGCACGGTCGGCCGGGTGGCCGGGGCAAGCCTCGTTGTCGCAGGCCCAAGATCTGCACGGTCCTTCCTCGCGGCCTCGCCCCGCGAAATCGCTCACCATTCCACACGAGACCTGGGCGATCCAAGGATGATCCTCTCCTCACCCGCGGAGGGGTGAGGAGAGGAAAGCCCACGACCTGCGGCGTGTCAAGACCGAAGACCCGTCCGCGCGCCTCCCCCACGCCACCCCATTCTCACTTCACCCCCCGCACCCGCCGGCCTAATTCTCGCCGCTTCCGACTTCAGCGTGAGCGGTCCACCCGTCAAAGCCCTCGCTCGTTGCGGTTAGTGAAACCTCTCTCTTTTCACCGGGCTCGAGGTCGGCCGGAGTTGTCGGTCCGAGTTCCTTTCCGTTTGACAAGTGAACTTCAACCCGGACTCGTTCCAAGGTTTCGTCCGTGGTGTTTTCCACCGTGCCGTTGAAGGAATTGCTTCGCTCGTCGTAGGCCAAGATGAGTCGAGCGCCGTTTCGAATCTCATCGTAGGTCTCGGTCAGGGCAAGTTGCGTGCCTGATTCTTCGCCTTCCTCGCCATGATGGCCGTCGTCCCGGTCGTGTTCGCCCCGACCCTCCGTGAGGCTCCCTGATTGTTGATTCTCGCCCGTACCGGAATAACTTGAACAGCCGCAAATAACTGCTGCCGAGATGATCGCGATGGCGCTGAGGGCGTTATAGATGTGATTCATGGATGTCTCCTTCCCTGAGAGAGTCTGATTCTGCGTTTATACCGACTTCCGTCCGGTCAGCGGGGGTAACGCTCGTGGTCGCGGGCCCAAGGTCAGCACGATCCTTCCTAACCGGCCCTGCCCCGCGAAATCGCTCACTGTTCCACACGAGACCTGGGCACTCCGCGACCCGCGCAGCGTCAAGACCGAAGAGCCGTGCACGCGCCCCGTCGACGCCACCCCATTCACACCTCACACTTCACCCCGCGCCCCGCGCGCGTTAGGGTATCGACGCTCTGCCAGCGGTAAACTCACGGGGCAATGCGCGGCGCAACTCGGACCACGCGGTTCTTGGCCATCGTCGGCGGCCTCACGCTGGCCACCTTGGCTCTCGCCCTCTGCCTGCTCGCCGTGTTCTCCTTCGGCGGTGGACAGGAGTACGAGGGCACCAACGAGTGGGACGAGTTCAATAGCGAAGTCGTAAGTCAGCTCTTCAATATTCCAGAAGAAGCGGAGATCGTTAATGCCAGCAGACAGACGGGGATGATGGAGGACGACTGGAACGTGAAGTTCCGACTCCCGGATACGCGTAATCCCGTTGAGTGGATGCAGATCATCGTAGCGGGCAAGCCCATCGAAGACTACAAGGTAAACGAGTTCCTCTACGACGCGGGAGATTGGTACGAGGGGGTCCGCACGGGGAAGGACGGAGATTGGGATGAATACCGACTCACCTTCATCGAGGCAGACCGGCTCTACGTTGCCGAATACCATTGGGATTAGCGTCGCTCTTCGAAGCAACGCGTGTGCTGCGCGGCCATAATCCTCACCGGCCGGGCGGCCGGGGCAGTGGCTCGCGGTCGCAGGCCCAAGGTCGGCACGGTCCTTCCTAAGCGGCCTTGCCCCCCCCCCCGAAATCGCTCACCATTCCACACGAGACCTGGGCAACCCCACGACCTGCGACGCGTCAAGTCCGAACAGCCGTCCACGCGCCTCCCCCGCGCCACCCCAGTCTCACCAGGGGCGTGCGCGACACCCTCACCTCTGCGAGAAGTGAGGGATGGAACAGGAGCAGCGCGGCCAGCATCAATACTCGCGATCCCCTTTAAGTCCGGGCTGCGGAACCGGATAGCGGCCGTCTGCACCCGGCATCAGCGGTGACGGGGTCTCGTAGGTCAGCTTGTCCACTTCCGGCGCAAACTCGTGCTCGCAGTTAAGCATCTGCTCGAAGGTTATTTCCTGTCCCGTGTGAGCGGCCATGCGGCCCATGCTGCAGACGAGGCTCGCCTCGACCCCCCGCTTGACCTCGTTGTGCGGATTGTCGTCGCGTATCGCATGTATCAGCACGTCCCACTCGTTCTGGTAAGGGTTGCTCTCGTTCGTGGATTGCCAGAGCATGGCTTCCCGAGACACGACTTGGCCTCTGTAGGTGGCCTGGGGGCCGCCAAAGTCGCCTGACCGAGCCGCGACCCCGACACCCTTGGCGCCGTGGACGTAACTGGAAAAGATGCCGTGGGCGCCGGTCATGCAGCGCCCGTCGAAGAAGAACTTGCAGCCGTCCGCAAACGTGTATTCCACAGAATACGTGTCCAGGTTCTGATCAACGAAAGTCCCGCCCGCGGCGTTCTGGCGGTAGTGGCGCCCGCCCAATGCCTGGGCGCTGACCGGCCATGCGTTCTTCATCCAACAAAGGTGGTCGATGTGGTGGATGTAGTAGTCGTTGAAACAACCCCCGCTGGCCCACAGGAAACTGTGGAAGCGTCGGATCTGGTACTCGAGGTCGGTCATGCCTGCGGGCTTCGGTAGGGACTGGAACGTGGCTGTGGGGCCGTGCATCCGATATCCGCGCATCAGCAGGATCTCGCCCAACTCGCCGTCCTGGATCCGCTCGTGAAGTTCCTGCATCCCGATGTAGTGGCGGGACATGAGTCCAACGCCGACCTTGAGGTTCGCAGCCGTCGCGTCTTCGGCCAGTCTGAGCATGCGTCGGCTGGTCGGTCCGTCGACGGTGACCGGCTTTTCCATGAACACGTTGAGCCGCTTGGAGATCGCGTATTTGAAGTGCACCCACCGAAACGCAGGTGGGGTCGTCAGGATCACGACGTCGCCCGGCTTGAGGGAGTCCATCGCGTGCTTGTAGGCGTCGAAACCAATGAACTTGCGGTCTTCCGGCACGTCCATCTGCTCGCCTATCGTCTTGCTCAGGTTGTCGTAACTGCTTGTGAGGCGGTCTGCGAACACATCGGCCATCGCGATTAGTTTGATCGGGCCGCTCGTGGTCGAAACCGCGTTGACGGCTGCGCCACTGCCTCGCCCTCCGCACCCGACGATCGCGATCTGGATCAAGTCGCTGCTGCCGGCAAAGAGCCCGGCAATACCGAGGTTTGGCAGCAATGATGCAACGGCCAAGCCTCCAGTCGCCTTAAGGAACTGTCGTCTCGAAGTCGAATTATTGTCTGTGCTCATGGTGGGCTGTTCTCACTCTTGTCAGGCGATTTCCGTTCCGTGATGTATGCCTCCACTGCTCGCCGTGGAGGCTGTATTCTATCCCATTGGAGCCGGCAAAGCACCCTCTACAGTCGCGCGTGGCCGGGGCCGGGCACGTGGCCGCAGGCCCAAGCTCAGCAGGGCCCTCCCTCGCGGCCTTGACCCGCGAAATCACTCACTGTTCCACGCGAGCTCACCCGGATGATGTTTGCAAGTCGTAGCAGCGGAGCTGCCCTTGAACCCGGACCAAGAGAGCATCGGGTCCGCCATTGCGGGGCAACGTTGCGACCGCCTGGATACCTTCCCCGTGGACGAAATCCCCGAAGAGATTGCCGTCGGCGTCGAATAAGCGAATGGCCATGCCATTGGCAACGCCGAGCAGCCGTTTGCCTCCGAAGTTGCCGAAGACGAAGGGGTTCCCGTCGAGGAACGCGACATCCGTCCCCGACGCGTTCTCCGACCACTTCTTCCGGCCGTCCGCGTTGAAAACCGTAACGCGGCCGAGGCTCACAACGGTCGTGCCAAGGGTCAACACTTCGTCAACGCCGTCCCCGTCGAGGTCGGCAGCCCCCACCGCACCGGCGTCCTCAGGTCCATAACTGTGAACCTGCCTGCCTTGAGCGTCGAAGGCCAATGCGCCGCCGGGGCCCACGCATACGGCATACCCCGGAAGCCCTTTGCGCAGTCTGGCCCCGGCGACGCTCCACACGTTGGCGTTTACGTCGGCCCGCCACCTGCTCTTGCCGTCCGGCCCGATGAACTCGATGCCGCCGCCGTTGTAGCCGATGACGAAACCGGTGTTGCGCCCGTCTATTTCAACGGGCGCTACCCAATCAACTCCACGGCTGCCCGCCCCACCTCCGAAGGTCCACAACTGGCGGCCGGTGGAGTCGTAGGCCCGGACCGCATGCCCCCATGTCCGAAACATCACAACGAGCCCATTGCCGTCGTGACGGCCTAAGGCAAGGAACGGGCCCGGCTCGCCGTCGGTTTTGATTTCGTTCACGACCCGTCCCTGTTCATCCAGAATTGCGAAGCCCGCCGGGACTGAGGCCACTATGTCCGGCGCTCCGTCTCCGTCTAAATCGCCCACAGCAATCGCATAGCTGCCTCGTTCGCTTTCTGCCAGGTCGGCCGTCCACATCAGACGCCAGCGCGCCGTCACGTCTTTCTCGGGCTTCCACGCCTTCAGTTCTTCTGCCCGCCGCTTCGCTTCTTCCTCCTGTGCGTCCATACCCCAGAGAATGCGCACGCGGGCCTCGTCGCCCGGCCGGCACCAAAGCTGGGTAATGAAGTTATAGAGAATCTTCTGCTCCGGATCGAGCGTTAGCAGCGATCCGCCCCCATCCACGAATTCGCCCGTTTGTGGGTCGGCGAAGCTGATCATCTCGACGCCGGGCCGGACCCAGTCGGCGTATATCGGATTCTGAAGCTGTTCCGGATCTGAGACTCTCCTGGACAACCATTCGCGCCCGGGTTCCCGCCGGTAATGCCACGTCACCGGCTTCTGATTTCCTTCTTGGAAGATCGCCGTGCCGTCCTCCCGGAACTCAATGGTGGCATCGGGCTTCTCATTAACGTTGTCAGCCAGGCAGACCCACTTTCCGAGCAGAGGGTCGGACTCTACCGATCCTTGCTTCTTCGCCGTATCCTGCGGCGCACCGCAAGAGGCCGCAAGCAGAGCGGCGACCCCGAGCAGAAGACTCGCTCGCCTCATAAGAGAATTGTACCGGGTTGGGATTGGAGGGTGTTCGCGGGCCGGCACACGGCCGGAAGGGCGGGAAATCGCTCACCGTTCCACACGAGACCTGCGCAACCCCACGATGCCCGGCGCGTCATGACCGAACAGCCGTCCACGCGCCTCCCCCACGCCACGCCGTTTTCACATCACGCTTCACCCCGCGCACGTAGCCGCTTCGCGGGCGAAGAAGGGGATCGCCGGGCTGGGCTTAGTCAAACTCCAGCGCCGGGCTCGGCGGAGGTGGCACCCACGTCGTTCGGACGGGCTCAAGCTTCCCAGGCGGGTCGTAATCCACTCGAAACGCCTGTCCGCCGACCCGGATCACCGCGCCGGCCGGAAGCGGATTGAGGCGGCCCGTGATGCGCTCGCCGTTGACCAAGGTCCCCGTCTCCGACTGTAGGTCGAAGCAGTACCACGTTCCGCTCTGGCGGATCATGCCGGCGTGGAAGTCGCTCACCGCGTCGTCGTCCGAAATGGGAAGCTGATTGGACGGGTCGCTTCCGATGCTGATCTGGCCGGGGATCAGCGCAGCGCTGCGGCCTGCCCAGGTGCCCTCCAAGCCGACGATCGTTCCGGGCGCGGCCGCCGTGGGGGCGTTCTCCTCGGCGGCCGGCGGGTCCCCTCCGGCGGACGTGGATCGTGCCGATCCGGTTGACGCTTCCGGCCTCAGCACTCTTGGATATTGATGAGTCTGTTTCATGAGATCTACCTCACGGAAGACGATGAGAGCGTGTGCGTGTTCTGCAAGCCTCACCACGGCATAATCTACCGGTCGGACATGGGTCCCGTGCCACCCTTGCACCCGAATTGTCGCTGCAAACGCATTTTCATCGAAGTTGAAGATGGCGATTGGCGCAAGACCCAGCAGCTTATCTTAGCCTGGCACGCCCTTCGCAGGAGACGCGCAGACGCATGAGAACCTTCAATTTATGCCCCACCCGGGCCACCCGCCAGGCACATCGGCGTTGCAGCGGCCGGCACTCCAGGGTATGCTCCCTGCATGTTATCCAACGGCGCCTGCCGAAGCCCCCACTGGCACGAGTTCGGCCTGTGGAGCAAGATGCCTGTAATCCGGACACGGTCGGTCTCAGTCCGAACGACGGGCTTTGAGGTAATCCAGGGAGGGAGGTTGTCATGCCTATCCGCATAAAATGTTGCGATAAACCGCGAGACAGTGCGCAACCTACTGTAGATACAGGACTTAGCGCGCCTCCGGCAGACGATCCAGAGGCGTGCTATACGTAGGGGAACCCAAAGTTCCGCATGTTATGCGGATCGAACTAATCATTGTTAGGCGGCGGCAAAAAAAAGGTTTCAGTCTGACTTTTAGCTCAGCAAAATAAGAAAGGAGGAGATAGATATGCCATGGTTCCACACCACCCCTTTACCGGAGCACCCCGTGGATGCGGATTTCGACTGCAGCACTTTAGGCTTCCCGGCCAGGTTTGCGGTGGCAGGGGATTTCGATGGAGACGGGAAAGTAGAGATTGCGATTGCTCTCGACGCTAAGGGTTCTGCCGGCAACGACTTCTGGGTGATGAAGTACAACACAAAGACGAACGCTTGGGAGCATATGAGTCCACTGTCAGGCCACCCGATGGAAGCAGAC
>JADFGT010000175.1 GCA_022567555.1 Armatimonadota bacterium
AGTGCACGCGCCTTTGTCCGTGTCGGGCCGCCGAGCACTTTGTGGATCGGGGCGCGTGAGAGTTTGCCCATGATGTCGAGCAAGGCCATGTTCACGGCTGCGGCGAGATGGGCATGCCGGTCATCAAGCGCCGTCTTCAGGTGTTGCGCAACCGCTTGGGCGGATCGGGCGTCCTGCCCGACGAGATGCGCATCGAGGAGAGCGCCGGCCGAAGATCCCGCCATTCCGATCGGACGTGCTTCGCCGAGGCCCGTTACGCCGGCGTCGGTGTGAATCGATACAAACTCGTACGCGCGACGTGAGACCGGCTCGCGCACGAGCACGGACGATGCCTTCGTGATGGCAACCTCCGGCCTTCCGGCAGGACGACCGGGACTCGCGGCGAAGGACGCGAGTCGAACGCGTTTGGCGAGCTGCGGTACGGTACGTGGAGTCGGCATGATCGGGTTCCGCCTGAGTGGGTCAGGATTGATCGGGAACGCGGGGATTGTACCCGTCGGTCTGCACGGTCCACAACTGTTAGTGGTCATCGCATCGAGTGCGTCACAGAGGGTGCATCTCATGTTCGGTGGCACCGTGCGTATTGCGCGATCAAGAGCGAGCCGGCTAGGGAACCAGCGCAATCGCTTCAACTGTACCGGCACCAGTTGGATGCCGTCGAAGCTGCCCACACGGGAGACAGCTACGTTCTGACCACCGGAATCGGATCGGGCAAGAGCCTTCCCGCAAAAAGGCATCGACGGAGATGGCGTATTCCTCGCCCCACGGTGGCGTTATTTCGCCTATGCCGAGGATGATGGCCGGCAGCGTGTCGGCCGGGCCCGCCGGCCGCTACTTGCGGGTGTAGGTCACCTCGGCCGACTTAAACTCCGTCCCGTCCGGCGTCGTACCATACACGTCGAATACGTGCTTATTTTTGTTGACGATGCGCAACACGGACTTGAACCTCTTGGTTTGCCCGCTCATGGGATCGGGCCCCTCTCCGCGGTAGGTGATCACCTTGCCGGATGCGTCACACGTCCCCTCGGCGATTATGAAACCCGTGTCCCTGCCGAAAACTCCTTCCGCGTTGCAACTACAGGCTCTGCGTGGACCCGCTTCACAAGCCGGCGCGTTCGCCGCCATCCCCCACCTCCGCACCGCCTCGAAGCCGTGGGGCGGGAGGGGCGTGGTTTGCTGAAGTGCCCGTAGACACCCACAGTCGACCGCTGCTGGACGATCGTCCGTCGGCGGGCTCGGGGGGGGGCTTCTCAGTCGGAAGCCCCTCAGGATTGATCGCGTGGCCTTTGGAAGCATGCTCGCCTTGATCCCACCCTCCGGCCCCCATATCCTGAACTGCCCTGTCAGCGTCTGTAAGGGAGATCTCCTATGGTACGTCATGTCTCGCAGGGCAAGCGTCAAGCGTTTACGTTGATCGAGTTGATGATCGTCGTGGCGATCATCGCCGTTCTCGTCGCCATGCTGCTGCCGAGTTTGGGCCGGGCGCGCAAGCAGGCCATGCAGGTTCGCTGCATGGCCCAGCTGAAAGGCGTTAGCCTCGCGATCTTGTACTACGTGAATGACTCGAGCAACGGCAATGGCCATCTGCCCTACCTGACGCACGACGGACCCGGGGCGTACTGGGGCGCTCAGATTCTGCCCTACGTGAAGATCAAGCGAAGCAAGGCCGGCTCGCGTTTCGGGTTTCTCGTTTGCCCGGCCGATGAATCGGCGCCATACCGCTACCTTTCCGGTGCTGGCGACATCACGGGGGATATGGCAACCGAGCAGATCAAGACTCGAGCCGATAGTGGCCAGGCAAGTGGAAACCGACGACAAGGTGGCGGTGATGCCTCCCTGGGCCCTCTCATTGAGCCCATCAGCTATGCCGGTTCAGCCAACAACATTTGGCAGCGCCACACGCGGTTACCCAACGGGCGTTGGTCGACTCGAAAGCTGGATGAGCTGGACCGACCGTACTGCCAGACATTGATTTCGGAAGTGTACAACCGGTCGTGCCACTTTAGTTGGGAACAGTGGGCGCGCGGTGGAATCAGGGTAGGCTCGGCCCGTCGAGGTTGCGCGCAAACGGAACGCGACTTCTGGCGGCATCATGATGGACAGAACCCCAACAGCAACGGCACCAACTGGGCGTTCGCGGACGGTCACGCCGAATGGCAGTCGGTCAGCTCTCTGGAGCGTCTGTTCTGTTGCCAGGACCTCTCCAAGTGGCCCGGTCTTCCTGAAATACAAG
>JADFGT010000028.1 GCA_022567555.1 Armatimonadota bacterium
GCACCATGCTCTGGATGCACTGTAGCCCGCCGCTGTAGTTGGTGCCTCCGTCGTCGACGAGAACGGCGCTGATCTTGTCCAGCTCGTCGGCGTGCATCTTCACGTACTCGCGCGAGCCGTGCAGGCCCTGCTCCTCGCCGGTCCACATGATGAACCGGATGGTCCGCTTGGGCTTGGCGCCGGATGCCATGAGAATCCGTGCGGCCTCGAGCGCGACCATCGTGCCGGTGCCGTTGTCGCAGGTGCCTTGCGATCCTGGCCCGTCCCAACTGTCCAGATGGCCGCTTACAATCACGACCTCGTCCGGCATCTCGGTCCCGGGAATCTCGGCGATAACGTTGTAGACCGGTACCGGGCCCGGCAGAAAGTGGTTCTCGATGTCGAACTCGAGTATCACGTCTTCGCCCTTCGCCACCTGGTCAATGATCGCCTCGCTGTCGCTCCTTCGGATGTAGACGGTGACTCCGGTGGGCAGGTTGTCATACGACAGGCCGCGCCAGGAGCCGCCCGTGCGCACCAGGTCGTTGCGGGAGGGGACGACGCGCCCGGCGATGCCCGCTTCCTCCAGCGCCTCGTCAATCTTCGCCTGGACCTCTCTCTCCTCCTCGGAAAGTCTTCGGCGGGGCCCGGTTAGAATCCATGCGTCTTTCAAGATCGGGCCCAGGAGCTCCAGCGTCTCCATCGTCTTGGGCGCCAGGACCGCGCGGCCGCGCGTCAAGCCGGTGGTGCCGGCGCTCCAGGCGCGGGTCGTGAACTCGAACTCCCGGACTTCCGGCGACACCATTCGCGCCACCTGCCGGGGTCCGCGCGCGAAGCCGACCGGCACCTCGCCCCACTGCTCCAGCTGAACGTTTTGCAGGCCGAACTCTTTGAACTTCGCAGCGGTCCACTCGCACGCGCGCTGCAAGTTGGGCGAACCGGTGAGCCGGGGGCCAATCACCTGGGTGAGGTAGCGCAGGTGCTCCATCACCCGGTTGCGGTTCTTGCCCTCATCAATGATGCGGGCGACGACATCCGGGTCTCCCTGTCCCCACGCAGTGAGTCCGGACGCCAGCAAGACGGCCCAAACGGCTGTCACAAAACGCTTCATGAATCTCTCCTCCTCTTTTGGCGGCGGCCGGTGATGCCCGGCAGCCTACGCAGAATACGGATTATGACCCGCGTATCGTGCCCGAACCCGGGCGAGGGGAGCCCGCGCCTCACTGAGAGGCTCTCGGTGAAGAGGACGAGCCGGGCAAGAGGGCATTCGCATGCGCCGTCCGGCGGTTGTATGACTGCCGCTTGTGATGGGCTCGACGAGGATTGAGGGAAACACCTTCAACAATGAGATTGTCGAAGGATCTCAAAGCAGCCAACCCTCCCTCGCGCAGAGGCCTTTAGCACTCTACAGGCTAACTGCTTCGCGTGAGTCCGGGACGTGGTGTAAGATTGCGCCAGGGAACCAGGAGGTACGAAATGAGATTTGGAACAGTAGGACGAGCGATTTGCCTAATCGCGGGCTTGGCCATCGTTTGGATTGCGACGCAGACGCCGGCGCTGGCGCAGGTTCGCGCAACGCCGCCCGGTACGCAGATGACGACGTTCAACCCGCGCGTTCATGGGTTCAAGTTCCCTAACACGTTCACGAACGACATCGTGTTCGACATTAGGACGGGTGGGCTTTGCGGCGGCATGATCTATGCCGCTCTCGATTTCTATCACGCGAGCAGAGCGATACCGCCAAATATCGACTACCGTCCAGCCACCGGTACAGTGCTCGAGCGATTCCTTTTCCAACGCCAAATTAACACGTTCGAAGGCAACGCAGACAAGTGGGCTGAACTGAGCTTCAATCCCCGTGGCGTGCGCAACAGGGAGTTCTTCAGGTGGGGGCTCCAGGGCACAGGTGGAGGGCGTTTGCAGGAGCTGCGCGAACTTATAGACAGAGGAGAGCCCGTGCCGCTCGGGCTCCGTCACCACGCTGGGCATGACGACCGTCCTGGCGACCACCAAGTTCTGGCAATCGGATACACGATGGGCGGTTACCGGGGCGACCTGGGCGCAAACCAGGCCGATTTGAGGATTTATATCTACGATCCAAATCGCCCAAACCTGACTATGACCCTCGTGCCCGACCTGGCGACCGGCACCTACTATTATTTGAACATTGCCGCCGACGATAGGGAGGAGGTTCGATGGCTGACGTACTTCGTGGACACGAATTACCAGCGGCGAGCCCCGCCAACCATCACGGAAACAAACCTTGGCCCAAATGACGGTCGCGTGAGGGAGCTTATCGTCGAGTTCGTCACTGGCGATGACGACCTGCGCGGCGGAAGCGACAACGTGAGCGTAACCATTAACTATCACAGTTTTGCGTCCCAAGTGGTCCGCAACGTCAACCGGGGTTTCCGCTGGATAGGAAACTACAATCAGTTCGTGCCCATCGCGCTTCGAACTCCGGTCAGGCCCGAGAGCATCGCCAGCATCGTCGTCACGACCAATTTTGGAGGAGGCCTTGGCGGAGATAACTGGGATCTTAAAATGCTGCTTGTGCGGGCGCGTGGGGGGGGGGCCGATCGCATGTTCATGCACCTGTCGGGGAGACCGCTCGTCAGGTTTACGGGAAGCGTCAGGTCTTACACTGCTTCTCTGCGCTGGCTGCTGCTCGACCTGAGGACGGGAGCAACCGGCCTTCCCGGCGGCAGCGTCAACATGAACGTAATCGTCATCTATCGCGGCAGGCCGGCGCAGACTCTGAACAACGTGAACGCCGGCAATGCATGGAGACCGAACACGAGCCGGACGCTGGCATTCCTGCTTGACCAGACGGTGCGACTCACGTCCGTATCACTCATATCGCGGTACGCACGGGGCGCCACCACCGGGGCATGGGATATGAGCTCATTAAAGCTGCGCCTGCGAGAGAACGGAAGCGAACGGATCGTTTTCGAGCGGCGCGGGTCACCCTTGTTCGGGTTTACACCGAGTCGGAGGAGCTACTTGGCCCGAATCCGCTGACCGCATGCATCGTGTAAGCCCTTCCTCATGTGGAGGGAGGGTTTCCTTTTTGGTTGTTGGGTTTTTGATCCTTCAACAATCTCATTGTTGAAGGGTTTTAACTCTACGGTCCGCTCAGCAGGTCAATGATCTCCTGCGCCGACGCGATTGGTTCGCCGGAGTCGGCTTCGGGTTCACTTTCATACACAGAAACGTGGCTTGAGCGGGGTTACCCGTCGGCGCACCCCACGGCTGAGTATTAGTGCGTGATCCTCCAGATCGTCTGGTCAATTCCAACGTTCCAGCCTGTGAAGAAGCTGAATGCCGCGGCCCTCCAAGTCATCAGCGACTTTACTTGTTGTGTGCCCGGCTCGACGAACCGGGAAGCGTTGGCGGTAACGACGATCTCTATCACCTCGTCCGAAGTGGCCGCAAAGCCGACGTGCAACTCCTCGTAACTTTGCGTGACGTAGTTGTACAGCAAGATTCGCCGCTCGAGGAACGGCCTGCTCGCCATCCCTTCGAACCGGAATTTCAGCTCGCTCGGGGTCTCTGTCGGCGACGTGCCCGTGACCTCTATCTGCACGGGCGGTTCAGTGCTCGGGGCGAATTGCCCCGTCTGCACAACCAAACGCGAGTCGTCGCTGTCGAACAGGTCCGGCAGCCCGCCGGAGATCACGAGTCCGCGCAGGACCGTAAGACCGGTCGGCGCCGCCCTCTCCCAGTCGCGGAATGCGTAGACGTTTCGGTCGTAACACAAGACGTAAAGCGTGCCGTCAGGGCCGATGGTGGGCGAGGCGACTGCCTTGTCGGGAAGGTCGTATTGCCACAGGAGCGTTCCATTCGGGTTGACCGCATACACGCGCCCGCCGGGCGTGCCATCCGACTTCCAACAGGAGATATAGATTGTGCCGTCACCGGCGATGATCGGAGCGTTGAGAACATCGTAACCCTGCAGGGGGAATCGCCAGATTTCCTCACCGTCGGGCGAGATCCGATAAAGCCAGTCGTTGATGCCGCCCGCCGTGGCCACGTAAACGTCGCCGTCGTGGCCGATGGCGGCGTCGCCTACGATGTACCTCTCCGCGTAGAATTGCCAGAGTTCCTGTCCGGTAGTCGCATCGAAGGCGTATAGATTCCAATCCCTCGATGCGACATAGACGCGATTGTTCTCAATCGGCGAAAGGCCGTACTCGTCTCGCCCAACCGCAGAAGACCACAGAACTTCACCGTCGCGGGTGCTGCGGCACTCCCATTGGAACCGACATGGGGCGCCGATATAGAGCCTTTGCGTCGGGTCATGCAGTGAAGGCACCGAGGCTGCGAGGCATCCGGTTGGGACCGACCAAACAAGGCCGCCGTCAGCGATTGAACGTGCCAGAATGTAGGTGGAGTCCGGCCGATAGTCCGAGTGATAGATGAGGCCGTTAGAGTCCGCCACCTGGCTTACAAACGGTTTCGAGTCCGGATCGTACACGCTCCACAACACTGCGCTTGTCGCCGCGTCAAGACAATAGAACGTGCCGTCGAGGCTGCCAAAGAGCAATCTGCCCTGCCAAAGCGAAGGGGCCGTCACGATGTCTCGACCGGCGGTGAATGTCCAGAGGGTTTCTCCTGTCTCAGCCTCCAGGGCGACTACGGTCTCGTACACAACGACAAATAGGCGTCCCTGAGCATCGAGAATCGGGTTGGCGTGAAGCATCGGCCCGCCATAGCCTGGAACGACCTGCGCCTGCCACGCCAACACGGGAACATGAGGCCCGTTCCAGTCACACCGGCCCAACCGGTTTGTGGTCCTCTGCGTCTCCGGCCAGGGGTCCTGCGGCTGGCCCGCGAGCGGGGCCGGGGCGCTTGGAAGCGCCCACGCGAGGGCGAGGCCGGTCGCCAGGAAAGTTCGCACGGTCATTAGGATTGGACGGGCGCGCGCCGCAGGGAGTTCCCATATTCAGCCTGGAGGGGCCCTGGCTAACCTGAAACCTCGCGCCGATACCGGGGAATGCCCTCTTGACGCCCAGCAAAAGTATGGCATAATCGGCTATCAAAGTAGGGGTCGGGAGCCCTCGCGGCGAGCGATCCCATACGGCCGCCCGTGAGGCAGCACTTACAAGGAGGACGACAATGAAAAAAACACGTTTTGGCCACGTTTCGGCCGTGATTGCAGGACTGGCGCTGACCGCTCTCGCGCAGGCACAGCATGGCTTCGCTCAGACCACAACGGTGGATCCTTCGGGCAGTGCAGATAGGACCACGATCACACTGGCGATCGGCCTTATCCCGCCGCTCGCCAGCGGCCGGTGGACCATCTTCATCTACGCAGGTACCTACGCGGAAAACGTCGACCTGGATGACGCCCCGGCAGCGGTTGACGTGGACCTGGTGGGCGTGGACCGAGATAGCGTCATCATCGCGCCGACCAGCGGCGTCGGGATCGACTGCAGGGCCAATAACAGTATCCGCAATCTGACGGTCACAGTGACCGGGTCCGTCGGCATCCTCTGCGGCAACAATACCAATATGCAGAATCTTACGGTCAATTTGACCGGGAACACCGGCATCCTCTGCGGCAACAATAACAGCATCCGCAATGTTACGGTTATAGCCACGGGTACGAGCCCTGAGGGAATTCGCCTCTCTAACGACTGCGAAGTCATAAACGTCACGGTGGACGCTTCCGGTGGAACCGCAAGCACCGGCATCATATTGGGAAACGGTGCGAACCCTGTCAGTCGCGTGTCCATCGAGCGTAGCATCGTGAAGGCCACGCAAAGAGCCATCTGGGACCCAGTGAGCCTGAGCACGGACATCGTTGTCCGCGACTGCCACTTTGAAACCGACGGGTCAGGGTCGGGCACGGTTGCGATGGCGCATGCGCAGAGGACGCTGTTTGAGAACTGCACTATCCTGAACGACGGCAGCAACGACCCTAACGAGAACCCTGTCGCATTGTTGATAGGCGGGGTCGGCAATATCCCTTTCGATATTTTGCTTCAGGGCTGCCGGATTACGGCGATCGGCGCGGGGGTCAACGAGACAATCGCCGTCCAGAACACTCTCGATCCGGGCCTGCGCCTCCTGAACTGCAAGATCACGGCCGAGTCGAAGCACGCTACCTCCGAGGGCGCGGGCGCCATAGGAGTGGACGGAAAGGCGATCGTCATCGGCGGGGAGATCATCACCTCCGCCATTTCTGACAAGGCGACAGAGGTGTGGGACCTGCGGGAGCACGCCGACCCGGAGCAGGACATTTTCATGTCAGGCACGCTGCTCTCGAAATGGAAGGGACCCATCAGCAGACCGGCGCCGCAAGGGAAGAAGTCTGTGGTGCAGCGAATACTGAACGTCCCCGCAGCCTCCACGACGGCGATCCATCCCGGGATCACCTTGGACATGAACGAGCAGACGGTGGCTCCGACCGGGCAGCCCGGAGGGTATCGTGTGCTGACGGTTACGGGCAATGATGCCGGGATGAATCAGCCCGTATACATCGTCGGCACCGACTGGGCGGACAACAAGATCGTTGACAAGATAACCTTGAACGGCACGAACACCGTGTTGGGCAAGAAGCCGTTCAAAACGGTGACAGAGATTATCGTTCAGCCCTTCAACAATCCGGGCGAAGAAGTATCGGTGGGTACTTCCACGTGGCTGGGCTTTTATGTGCCGATTGAGTTGATTGGGGACGTGGTGGCGCAGTCGCACCTGGCTCCGCTCGGAACTGCCTGGATCGTTGGCTCGGTGGGCTTCGCCGCCGTAGACTTTATCTATGCGACCGTGGACGTGGGGTCGTTTCCCACCGGCACAGGTTTTCGCTTCTCTGTACTGACGCCGAAGTAACTTAGCGGGACGGCGGGGGCTACCCTCGGTCCAATAGACGGTCCAACTCTGTAAATGCCTCACCCGTGTGACGGGTGAGGCATTTGAACTGTCCGGGCGGCGAGCGGGTGGCCCGAGTGAGTTATTACGTGTGCCGTGGACAGATGCAGAGACTTTGTGAGCGCGTACTCAGTCCCCAAAAGGAATCTGTTTACGAAACAGGCCACCGCCTAACCGGAAGCCGCCAGGTCGCGCACGGTTGCGTGAGAGGCCGCGACCGTCTCCAGAACAACGCCCTGATCGCCCGCTCGAATTTCGGCAATGTCCGACGCCGCGAGCATCCATGAGAGCGTGGACTCCGCCCCCATGTTCTCGTTCACGCCGAGGGGCGTGAGGCCGTCGCTGCATCCACCGGACAGCGGGTCCACCAGGGGCGTTCCGGTGTCGTTCCGGCCCAGGAACCACCCGAATGCGGTCGTCGCGCGCTCAATCCATACGCGGTCGCCGGTGACCTCGAATGCCCGCCGCGCTGCGGCCACCATGGCGGCGGCGCAAATCGGCTGCTGGTCGAATCGCGCTTTCCCTTTCCCCTTTCGCCAAAACCCTCGGCAGCCGACCAGGCTCATGTGGCCTTCATCCGCCGTGCACCCCTCAAACAGCCACTCCAGCGACTGGAGACCGAACCGGCGGAAACGCTCGTCGCCGCCCCACACCGAGGCCGAGAGAAGAGCCTCCGGGAGGCGGCCGTTGTCATACGACACTATCTCCTCAAACCAGCGCCACTTCCGCGTGGCCGCGCTCTCGTATCTGTCGGCAAGGCGTTCGGCCAGCCTCCGGCCCACGCGCTTTACGGCCGTATCGCCCTCGAACCGGGACAGATAGGCGGATATTCCGAGCAGCGAGAACGCCCACGCCCTCGGACTGATGAACTTGGGCAGTTTGTCGAGCAGTTTGTGGAACAGTTCGAAGGCCACGCGCTGGCCTGAATGGCGCGGTGCGTGCGCTGCCGCATACCCCGCGGCCCATACCGTGCGGCCGTGAGAGTCTTCAGAGCCGCTTTTCTCGGACCAATTGCGGTCGTAGGACATGAAGTTCCGCATGCGGGAGTTGGCGTCGTTGAAACCGTACGAGAGGAAAGACAGCGTGCGATGTATCAGGGCGAGCGCCTCCGGGCATTCGTTCAGCCGCCACCGGGCGCAGGCGACGAGCAAAGCGCGAGCGTTGTCGTCCGTGCAGTAGCCGTGGCTGTGGTCCGGGATGGCGTACTTCGCGTGCTGCAAAACGCCCGTGTCGTCGCAGAGCGCGAGCAGATGGTCCCATCGCAGTTCCGGCTCTTGCGCCGCATGCGGGCCGCCGGCGACGGTGACCGGACGGGTTCCGGCAGCCAACTCGGAGCACAGTTTCCGATAGGCGCCGCCCATGCTGGGCCACGTGAACCCTCGGCCGTGCCGGTACGCCGCCTTGCGCATCTTCACGCTCTTGACCGGATCGTCCAGCAGGTCTCGCAGGTTCTGAGCCAGGGCCTCCGCGTCGTTGAACGGCGTCAGCAGCCCTCGACCCTCTGCGAGCAGTTCTTGAGCTGCGACGAACGGCGTGGCAACCACCGCTTTGCCGGCGGCCACGGCGTAGGCGAGAGGACCGGACGCGATCTGGTCCGCTCCGGGATAGGGCGCCACGAAGATGTCGGCGGCCTGGAGATACTCCTCTACCTCCTCGTCGCTTAGGTGGCGGTTCACGAACTGAACAGTGTCATTCAGGTTAAGGTCGGCCGCCATCCGTTCAAGGCCCTCTCGATAGGCCTCGCCCTCCCTCTGGAGAAGTTCCGGATGTGTCGCCCCGACCACAAGGTAAACAACGTCGCGATAGTCGGGCGCGAGCCGGGCCATGGCCTCAAGCCCCATCTCGATCCCCTTCCCTGGGCCCAGGTGGCCGAAGGTCATAATCACCCGCTTGCCTGTGAGGCCGAGCGACTCCTGATAGAACGCGGGGTCGGAGAACGGCAGGTCAGGCGCGCCGTGGGGGATGAAAACAATCTTCTCAGACGGAACGTCGTACACCGCTTCGAGGATCGGCACGGCGGCCTGCGCCAGAACCATGACTGCGGCGGCATGGTCGCAAATCTCTTTCAGTGTCTCGCGCTGGCCGCCGGTCGGGTCTCGCAGAACGGTGTGCAGAGTCGCAACCACCGGCTTCCTCAATGCGGTAAGCAGCCGCAGGACGAGATCGCCGTCCTCACCGCCGAAGATCCCGAACTCGTGCTGAAGGCTGACAATGTCAATTGGCGACCGGTTTAGGAAGTCTGCCGCCGATCGAAAATCCCCTGGCCGGTCCCGTCGAATCTCATAAACGACCTCCGGCGGGTAGTCAAGATTGGCGCCCTGAGGGGACATGGCGACCACCTTTGGGAAGTCGTCTGCTCCGGCGCCTTCCGAGGCGCCGTAATGGGCCGCCAGGTCCCGAGCGAACGTCGCAAGACCGCAGCGACGGGGAACGTAAGTGCTTACGATAGCGAGACGCGGCCCCTGGGACCGCTTAGACCCTTGCATGAACATCCTCCATGAACTTTCCTGGGCGGCTTCGCGACCCCGGACCTCGGACCGCCCGAGCGCCGCCGCGCGCGGGGGCCCCAGTATGGTAATCGGCAGGAGAAGGCATCACGACGACCCCGGCCGTGCGAGAAGTGCGGGTCCGCAGCCAAGGCGGCCCTTCGTCCGCAGATTGCCGCGTATGGACGAAAGTACCTATATGCTTGGCGAACGCTGCCGCAATTCGGCTGAAAGCCTGCATGGATCACACTCCGAAACCTAAGGGTGACCGACTAACCCCGTCCTGGGATGGCTCGCAAGACCGGGTCACCCAAGCGCCACGTCATCCATGGCCCGTCAACTATACCTGGTCCCTCAGCCAGTCCAGGATCTCACGGATGCTCCCCGTCGCGAGCGCCACCGACGAATCCGCCGCCCCGTAGTAGATCCGCAGCCTGTCGCCGTCTTCACCGACGGTGCTGCCGCACGGGAAAACTACGTCCGAGACGTCCCCGACCTGCTCGTACTCCTCTTCCGGTCCGAATATCCATTCGCTTCCTCGTGAGATCAACCTACACGGGTCGTCGAGGTCAAACAGAGCGACCCCAAGTCTGTAGATGCAGCCGGCGGGCGTTACGCGAACGCCGTGATAGAACACGAGCCACCCTTCGGGCGTTTCGACGGGGGGCGGCGAAAGACCGATTTTGTTTGCGTCCCACCAGGCCCCCCGGCGCGCAGGCAGCATCACCTCGTGCCGGCCCCAATGAATCAGGTCCGGGGAGCAACTGATCCACATGTCCGCGGAGCCCGCGCTGGCACTTACCGGCCGGTGGATCATGTACCACATGCCGCCAATCCGCCTCGGAAAAAGCGAGGCGTCCTTGTCTTCCGGGGGCAGGACGCTCCCTATGCGCTCGAAATGGACGAAATCCTTGGTTAATGCGAGTTTCACATGCGGCCCGCTTTCTGAGTAAGCGGTGAAGAGGACGGAATAGCGCGCCATCTCGGGCAGGTAAACGATCCTCGGGTCCTCGATCCCATATAACTCGTCCGATCCCGGGTTTTCATTCGGAATTAGGGTGGGCGTTGGATCGATCCTCCAGCCGGTCATTCCGTCGTGGCTTCGGACGGCGGTCAGATGCGATATGCCGCGCCGGTCCTCCACGCGCACGAGCAGCAGCGTTTCGCCGTCGTCCAGCAGGGTCGCGCCGGCGTTGAAGACCGTGTTGGCGGAGTAAGGCCATTGCGCGGCGGTCAATATGGGATTGCCCTGATACCGCTTGAAGAGGTTTATCACGTGACCGCTGCTCATGTTGCCTCTAAGGTTAGATACGGGCGGCATTATGCAGAATTGTCGGCGTCATGGGCCGATGACCTCATCCGTATCGTGACCCGGTTCGAGAAATCGGATGCACGGCTATAATCGCACTATGCCTCCCGTCGAGTTCAACCGCTACTATCGGTTTGACGAATTGACCCAGTTGCTGAGAGATTTCGAGTCCGAGTTTCCGGACCTGGTCTCGGTCGAGTCCATCGGAAAGAGTTATGAAGGCCGGGACATCTGGCTGGCCGCCGTGACCCAAGAGAGCACCGGCCGCGCCGAGGACAAGCCGGCATTCTGGTGTGACGCAAACATACACGCGAGCGAGGTCAGCCCCGGCACGGCGGTCCTCTACCTTCTGAACAAACTGACAACGAAATACGGCAAGGACGATACCGTCACGCGCGCCGTGGACACTCGAACCTTCTATATGGTTCCGCGAGTGAACCCGGACGGCGCCGAATGGGCGCTCGCCGATGTTCCGAAGATCATCCGTTCCAGTACCAGGTCTTACCCCCATGAAGAAGACGATCCCTATGGTCTCGAACGCCAGGACATAGACGGTGACGGACGCATTCTTCAGATGCGCGTCAAAGACCCAAACGGCGCATGGAAGATCAGCGAGGAGGAACCGCGTCTGTTGGAGCGGCGCGGCCCTGCGGAAAGCGGAGGCGAATATTATCGATTGCTGCCCGAAGGACGATTTCACAACTACGATGGACTGACACTTCGCGGCAGGGACATAAGGGAGGGCCTGGACCTGAATCGAAACTTCCCCAGCAACTGGCGCCTGGAGCATGACCAGAAGGGCGCGGGCCCTTTCCCGACGAGCGAACCTGAAGTGCACGCCCTGGTGGACGCCATCTGCGCCCGGCCGAATATCTGCGGCGCTGTGACCTTTCACACCTTCAGCGGCGTGCACCTTCGCCCTCCCACAAACAGACCGGACGACGAACTGCCCGCCGAGGACATTTGGGCCTATCAGAAGATCGGTGAGAAGGGCAAAGAGATGACGGGCTACCCCGCGATCGCCAACTATCATGAGTTTCGATACCACCCGCGCGAGATCATAACCGGCGTCTTCGACGACTGGATGTATGAACACCGTGGCGTGTTCGCCTGGACAACCGAAATCTGGTCTCCTCAAAGACAGGCCGGCATCACTGAGTACAAATATATCGAGTGGTTCCGCGAGCACCCGTTCGAGCATGACAAGACACTGCTCAAGTGGTCGGACGAGAAACTGAACGGCAGAGGATACGTTGACTGGTATGAGTTCGACCATCCGGAACTCGGCAAAGTCGAACTCGGCGGCTGGGACACCCTTTACGCGTGGCGAAACCCGCCGCCTGAATACTTAGAGAAGGAGGTCGCCCCGTTGTCGGACTGGATAGTGTGGCAGGCGCTGATTTCGCCGAAACTGGAGACGTTCCGCTTGGACGTTGAAAAGGCGCCCTCCAATGACGCGGACCCCGTGTCGGTCATTCGCTTCGCGGTGGACAACACGGGGTGGCTTCCCACCTACGTGACGAAGATGGGCAAGGACAAGAAGTTGACCCGCGGCATCGTTGGTGAAATAGAACTCTCCGGCGGGATGAAACTGCTTTCCGGCAAGTTGCGCGAGGAGGGCCCCCAACTGGAAGGCCGCAGCCATATCGCCGCTGCCGCCTTCGGCTGGCTGGTTGAGGGCACAGACCACCGGCACGTTTTCGAGTGGACGGTGAGAGGTTCGGGGAAGGTACGTCTGACCGCGTTTCACGACCGCGCAGGCCGTGTAGCCGAGGAGATCGAACTCTAACCGGCGACCCTTTCGCAGTGTGTCTTCAGGTCTCAGGATTCAGTTTTCGGTTTTCGGCTCTTGCTGACCGGCAACATGCACCGCCGTTCCGCCCCGGCCTCCCGGCTCTGCCACGTCCCCTGTTCACTGCTCCCGGCCCCTTTCCCACGGCCCTCGCTGGTATAACTTCCGGGAAAACCGGGAGGGCGACATGGGCGAACAGATGGAGAAGTTCCGCAGCATGGACGGCAGCGAGGCCATCATTGACCAGCCGTTCATCAAAATCACATTTCAGCATGGCCCGCCCTCGGAGGCGGGCATAAACGGCTGCCGCATCGAGGACGTTATCGAGGTGATGGTGCAGCGGCTGCTCGACTTCCAGGGCCGGGACCTGGCGTGCAAGGAGAACGAGGAGGCGCTCTATAATCTGGAACTTGCGCGTGAGGCGCTGCTGAAGAGGCGCCGCTGCCGCGAGAAGCAGGGTGTCCTCGGCTACCGCAAGCCGCATAAGACGGAGGATTGAGCCCGCGGTAAGGGGAAGCTGCGTTCCGTCCGCCGACGCCGGTCAGGCGCAAGTCGGCGTCGGCGAAGCGAACTGCCGGGCGTTCTGTTCTGTGAGTTATGACAACGCAACAGCCGAACTGCGGATGTGCAGGTCTCGCTGCGGGTACGGGATCTCGATCTCGTTCTCCTTGAGCGCCGCGTGAATGGCGAAATACAGTTTGCTCCTCAACAGCCGAGGCCGGAAGACGTGCGTGTGCGTCCAAACGAGCAGTTCAAAGTTCACGCTGCTGTCCCCGAACTCGGTTAGAAGAACCTCCGGCTTAGGCTCCGCGATCACATCCGGCGACTCCTCCGCAACCTGCAGCAGAGTTGTGCGCACCAGGGCCGGGTCGCTGTTGTAGTGGACGCCGATCGGGATGCGCAGACGCCGTCTCTCACCGGTGTGCGTCCAGTTGACCAGGTTGTTCTCCAGCAGCCAAGAGTTGGGCACGATCACGGCCGCGTCGTCCAATGTCACAACGATAGTTGAGTAGGTGCCGATCCGGCGTATGTCTCCCTCCAGATCGCCGACTTCGATCCGATCGCCCGGCTTAATCGGCCGTGCCATCAGCAACACCAGACCGCTGATGAAGTTGCGCGCCACCTCTTGCAGCCCGATGCCCACGCCCAAGCCGAGAGCGCCCGTGAAGACCGTGAGACTCGTGATGTTTATGCCGATGCTCGAAAGGACCGCAAGAAGCCCGACGAATAGCAGAACGTAGTAGGTCATCGTAGCGATCGTGTTCTGCATCCCGCGATCCAGAGGGCTTCGCTTCAAAACGCGGTTCAGCAGAACCCGCCGCACGGTCCGCGCGACGAGAAAGACCGCGACCGGCAGCAGTATCAGCGCCAAGATGTTCAGCGCGGTCACCTCCCAGGCGCCAATTTCCACCAGCGGCCGGGTCGCCCAGTCCAACACCTGTTGCATCCAGTTCATATAAACCTCCTGATGAACGCCCGTTTCGATGCGGGCTGCCAGCATGGTAGCACGGCCCGGGAGAGGCTCCAGGGTGCGGTCCGAACAGGTCCTTTCGGTCAGGTATCGTCCTCATCTATGGAACGGGCGATCTGGATGGCGCTTGCGGCGGTCGTGGCCGCATTCTGGGTGCTGGGCGGAGCCGGGTACGGCGGAGAGGACGCTGTACGTATCGAAACAGAGTCCGAACAGCAGGCCGGCAAAGGCGCGCCTGCGCAGCCGCGCTGGTGGAAGGGGAACCTGCATACGCACACCTTTTGGAGCGACGGCGACAACTACCCCGAGGTGGTCGTTGACTGGTACAAGAGCCACGGCTACAACTTTCTGGCGCTCTCGGACCACAACGTGCTGAGCGAGGGGGACCGCTGGCTGGACACAAGCAGCGGCCGCGGCACCGGTGACGCTCTGCGGCAATACCGCGAGCGGTTCGGCGACGACTGGGTGGAGATCCGACAGCAGGACGGCAAGACCCTCATCAGGCTCAAGCCGCTGAACGAGTTCAGAAAACTGTTCGAAGACGGGCGCTTCCTATTGATCCAAAGCGAGGAGATCTCCGACAGCGTAGAGGGTAAGCCTGTTCACCTTAACGCAACGAACCTGAAGGAAGTCATCCCCCCGCAGGGCGGCAAGACCGTGCTCGAAGCCATGCAGAACAACGTGAACGCGGTGCTGGAGCAACGCGCGCGGACGGGACAGCCGATGTTTCCTCACCTGAACCACCCGAACTTCGGCTGGGCCGTGACCGCCGAAGACCTAATCAAACTGAAAGGCGAGCAGTTCTTCGAGGTCTATAACGGCCACCCGGCGGTGCGCAACCACGGAGACAGACATCACGCGGGCGCCGAGCGCATGTGGGACATCATCCTCACGAAGCGGCTGGCCGAGTTGGGCGGAGAAGTGATGTTCGGCATCGCGGTGGATGACGCGCACAACTATCTTCAGTACCGAAGCGACCGGGCGAACCCCGGCCGAGGATGGGTGGTCGTTCGGGCGCCGCTCTTGACGCCGAACAGCATTATTGCCGCCATGGAGCGCGGCGACTTCTACGCCTCGTCCGGCGTCGTACTCAGAGACATCCGGTTCGACGGAAAGCGTCTCAGCATAGAAATCGAACCGGAGCCGGGAGTCGCCTACCACACAATGTTCATAGGCACCAGGCGCGGCTATGACACCACAAGCAGGCCGATCCGGAACGACGACGGGGGCCCGCTGGCGGTCACTCGAGAATACAGCGCCGAGATTGGCGAGACCCTGGCCGTGGTCGCCGGGCTCTCCCCCTCGTACGCCCTGAAGGGTGACGAAGTGTACGTGCGCGCCAAGGTCATCTCGAGCAAGGTGAAGGAGAATCCGTATTCCGAGGGCGAGGTCGAGGTGGCGTGGGTGCAGCCGGTCATTCCAGAAACCCCGTACAGGCAGCGCGGAAGCGCGCCCGCCAAATGAACTATTAGGGTGCATTTTTCGTCACAATTACGTCAAGCGGCCAACCTGGGCGAATTACCAATCAACTCTGAAGGAGGGGACAACATGATCAGCGTTGCAGTTCTCGTTGCGTTTTCTGTCGGCGGCGGCCAGGGACCGGTGAGCGCAGGCCCGGCCTCCGACCTCGTTGTTAGATGGATCGGCTCGCACTACGAGCTCAGCCTTAGGGGCGGCGAACCGTTTCACACGACCCGCCAGCGGGTTCAGAATCCGAGGGTGGTGGACGTGCCGGGCACTCCGGTTCGTTTGGCCTTGTGGGACGAGGGAGGCAAACGCGGCGCACGGACCCCTTTCTTTGGAATCACTCTCGACGGTATCGAGTTCGCCCGCGTCACGGACACCTCATACGATGTGCTGCTCCGCTACGCGGAGTTTGACCCCCTGAAAGGCGTGCCTCCGGTCTCCCCGCGACTGGCGGCGGACGCGGAGAACGAAATCCACATCGTCCAGTTCGTGACGCAGCCCCTCGAGGAGTTCAGGGCCGATATCCGCGCGGCCGGCGGTACGATCTACAACTTCTTGGCCAACAACGCCTACCTCGTGCGAATGACCCCCCAAGACCGGGACAGGGTGGCTTCGCTTCCGTTCGTCCGCTGGGTCGGGCCCTACGAGCCTGCCTACAGGATGGAGGAGTTCCTTGTCGAGAACGTGCTATCCGGTGGCTTGGGCGACCTGCGGTACAACATCCAGGTCTTCGAGAAGGGTCCGGGACAGAAGGCGACCGTCGCCGCCAGGGTCCGCGCCATCGGCGGAGTCGTGAACGCAGAGATTCCGGACGGCTACATCCTGGAGGCGACCCTCACCCCCGAGCAACTCGTGCAGGCCGCCCACTGGAACGAAGTTTTCTTCATTGACCGCTGGGGACCCCCCGAAACGGACATGAACATCGCCCGCCTGATAAGCGGCGGGACGTATGTCGAGGGCGTGGCAGGCTATCGCGGCCAGGGCGTGCGGGGCGAGGTGATGGACACAAACGTGCTGTCCACCCACGTTGACTTCTCTTCGCCGGCCCTAATATTCCATGGGCCGAGGGGCGGCAGCTCGAGCCACGGGACGTCCACGACGGGCATCGTCTTCGGCCAAGGCCGGGCCAATGCGGCCGGCATGGGCATGCTTCCCGAAGCCCAGGGCATCTTCGCCGACTTTGGGTTCCTTGGCAATAGGTATCTACACACTCAGCAACTGGTGAGCCCGCCTTACAATGCGGTCTTCCAATCGAACAGTTGGGGAAGCGGCAGGACAACGGCATACACTTCCGTATCCGCCCAGATGGACGACATCATCTTCGACTTCGACATCATCATCACGCAGTCGCAGAGCAACGCCGGCAACCAGAACTCTCGCCCGCAGGCTTGGGCGAAGAACATCGTGTCGGTCGGCGGCGTCCGTCATTTCAATACGCTAACGAAGGTTGACGACAGGTGGGGCGGCGGCGCCAGCATCGGGCCCGCCGCTGACGGCCGCGTCAAACCGGACTTCACGCACTTCTACGACAGCATCTTCTGTCCGACCTCCTCGTGCAACACCTGCTACACGACCAGTTTTGGAGGAACAAGCGGCGCCACGCCGATTGTCGCCGGCCACTTCGGGCTCATGTTCCAGATGTGGGCGGACGGCATATTCGGACAGTCGGCAGTAGGCACAACCGTCTTCGCCCAGCGGCCTCACTTCAGCACGGCGAAAGCGCTGATGGTCAACTCGGCGGCCCAATACGACTGGACCGCCGGGGGCGCGAACGCAGACCTGACCCGCTTCAAGCAGGGCTGGGGCATGTCTGACGTGCGAAACCTGTACGATCGCCGCAGAAAGACCTTCGTGATAAATGAGACCGACGTCCTGACCAACCTGAGCAGCACTACGTACCGGCTCTATGTCACTCCGGGCGAGCCGGCCCTTCGAGCCACGCTCGTGTATGCGGACCCGCCGGGGACCACGTCCTCAACCCAGCACCGGATCAACGACCTGACCCTGAAGGTGACCTCTCCGGGCGGAACGGTCTACTGGGGCAACAACGGCCTCATAGGGGGTCTCTGGTCCACGCCGGGGGGTGTTCCGAACATCAAAGACACGGTGGAGAACGTGTTTGTGCGGAACCCGGCGGCCGGCGTCTGGCGTGTGGAAGTGCAGGCGAACCAGCTGGTTCAGGACGGCCACGTGGAAACCGGCCCGATTGACGCGGACTACGCGCTGGTCGTCAGCGGCGTTGTGGCCGAACTTGCGCCGACGAGCATGACTGTCGAGCGCGGGCTGCTGCTCTCGGGCGCAGTCGCCGACCTTGAGACCAGCAACGACGCGCGCGTTGAGGTGCGTCCCTGGTTCGTTCTCAGCACCGTCGAGCCGCCTGTTCGCGTCATCGTGGAGAGCCAATCGCCCACGGCGTCGCTCACAAAGATGGTATTCCGGCTCGAGGCCAGTACGAGCATCTCCAACATCTCCCAGAAGATCGAACTGTTGAACTACACGTCGGGCAGTTGGGAACAGGTGGACTCTCGATTGGCAACGGTGAGCGACAGCGTCGTTAATGTCGTCATCATGGTGAATCCGAGCCGGTTCGTGGATCCAGGCACACGCGCGGTGAAGGCCCGCTTGCTTTGGAAAGAGGGCGGGCCCATCCTCTCCTACCCCTGGAGAGCGCGCATAGACCAGGTCCGGTGGATGATAACGCCGTAAGGCCTGCGACCTAACATGACCCGCGCCGGCCGCATATACATCCCAACCGGCCTTCCCGGGATAGAATGGGTGCGTGGCACAGGTTGAAATAATCCCGCTCGGCGGGTGCGGCGAGATCGGCAAGAACATGACGGTCGTCCGGCAGGGCGACGAGATACTGGTCGTAGACGCCGGGCTGAGCTTCCCAACTGAGGAGATGCACGGCGTTGACATCGTCGTTCCCGACTTCACATATCTCACAGAGAACGCGGAACGGGTGCGGGGAATCGTTCTCACGCACGGCCATGAGGACCACGTCGGCGCGCTGCCCTATCTATTGGAAGAAGTCCACGCGCCCGTTTACGGAACGGAACTGACGATTGCCCTTCTGAAGAGAAAACTACAGGAGCGCCTGCGGGCGGAGCACCTTGACCTGCGCGTCGTTTCCGCCGGCGACCGATTCGGCATCGGCGGTTTCGAGGTGGAGATGATTCATGTTACGCACAGCCTCGCCGACGCTTGCGCGATCGCGGTGCACGCTGAAGCGGGCGTGCTGGTTTTCACGGGCGACTTCAAGTTTGACTTCACGCCGATAGACGGACGCCAATCCGACATGTCGCGCTTCGCGGAATTGGGCGATGAGGGCGTGACCGTGCTGCTTTGCGACTGCACGAACGTCGAGTCCCCCGGATGGTGTCCGAGCGAACGCACGGTCTATGCCGGCTTTGAGAAAGTTTTCAACGAGGCGCCGGGCCGGATTCTCATCACCTGTTTCGCCAGCAGCGTGCACCGTATTCAGCAGGCGTTCGACGTGGCCAAGCAGTTCGGTCGCAAAGTCGCGACGGCGGGAAGACGCATGGAGCAGAACATCTCGATGGCCGCCGCCATCGGTCGGCTGCGAATACCCGATGAGACGCTGATAAACTTGAACGAGTGCGACAAATATTCGGACGAACAACTTGTCATTCTGACGACCGGAACCCAGGGGGAGCCGCTCGCCGCCCTAAGCCTTATGGCGAAGGACGAATACCCACGCATGCAGATAGTTCCCGGAGACACGGTCATCTATTCGGCCAAACCGATTCCAGGCAACGAGGCGGCTGTTTGGCAGACCGTGAACCGGCTTTTCCGGCAGGGGGCGCGCGTCGTTTATGGACCTGACGAGGGCGTGCACGTGAGCGGACACGCGTATCAGGAAGAGATCAAGTTGATGATAAATCTGACCCGCCCGGACTACCTTGCGCCTGTGCACGGCGAGCCGCGCCACCAGCACCACTTGGTCTCTCTGGCCCGAGATATGGGTTATTCGGACGAAAACATCATAGTGATGGAGAACGGCAACCGTCTTGTGATAGAGGCGGACGGCGCATACCTGGGCGAAGACGTAGTCTGCGGGCGTGTTCTTGTTGACTCAGGCGGGTTCGCAGGCGTTTCCGACGAAGTTTTGCGGGACCGGCGCAACCTGGCCAGCGACGGCGTGTTGTTCGTAAACGTGGCAATTGATTCCGACGCGGGCAAGGTGGTCGGGAAGCCGGAACTCGTCGCGCGAGGACTGCCCGCTTCGGACGGCGAACTGGACCGCCTTCGCGAGCACATCTACGACGCGCTCGCTGCGCTCTCGCACGCGGAACTGCGCGACACGGCGGCGATTCACCATGACGTGAGCGACCTGGCACGTAAGTTCTTGAGAAAGGAGATTAACAAGAGGCCGCTTGTGGTGGCGACGGTTACAGACGTTTAGGGCGGCTGCGCCGGACGCGTCCCCTCTTCGATCTCGGACCTGGCCATCTGGCGCAGCACCTGGATCGCTCCCAGTGCGACGATCAGCAGCACAGGGCCGATGAGCAGACCGACCGGGCCCAATGTTAGGATGCCGCCGACCAGGCTGAAGAAGACCGCTATCGGATGCAGGTTCATCCTTGCCCCTATGATGATTGGGCGGAAGATATTGTCAATGAGGCCGATAATGAGGACGCCCACGAGCGCAATCGCGATCCCCTTGCCCCACTCTCCCTGGTATGCGAGCACGAGGGCCGTCGGCACCCAGATAATCGGAGCGCCTGCGAACGGGATCGTGCACAGCACGACGCTCGCCATGCCCCATAGCAGCGGAGAGGGAAGACCGAGAATCCAGAATGTCACTCCCAACACCACTCCCTGAGCCAGAGCCACCAGAACTATCCCATAGAACGTGGCGTGGACGGTGTCGTAAATGGACTTTATGGCCGCTTCGCTTTCTTCGGTCGGGAGCGGAATCAGGTCGAGGGCGGGCTCGCGGAGTCTGTGACTGTCGCGGAGGGTGAAGAACAGCAGCAGGAGTGCGAACGTGAACGTGATGATGCCGAAGAATACGCGCTGCAAGATGAGCGGCGCCTCCCCGAGCGCCGGCTGGATGCTTTGGCTGATGTACTCTTTCAGGTCAAAGCCCTCGATGCCGGCCTGCTGAGCGATGGGGGCGATCAGATTGTTGGCCTCTTGAATGAGCCCTGCGATGCTGATTAGCCCTCCGCCGTCCGGAGCGTCCGCGTGCAACTTAGCCAAAACGCTGTTCACTTCTGCGAATAGGCCAACAACGATGAGAGCGAGCGGGCCGATGATAAACAGGAGCGCGAGCGCGGTTGTGATTCCGGCGGCGACTGAGTCGCTGAATCTGCGGTTCAGGCGCGTGTGAATAGGATAAACGAGGATTGCCAGCGCGATTCCCCAGGCAAACGCCCGCCAGAACGGAGCCAGAACGTACACAGCCGCAATCGCGAGCAGCCCGCATGTGATCGCAAACACAACCCGGCGATATCTTTGAACTGTGTACATATGCTTAGTTGAGAGTGGACAGTGCTCGGATTGCGGGTTTTGGACTGCGGGTCTAAGAACCAAGATCTCAGATCTCAGACACCAGTCGCTAGTCGTCAGTTGCCCGTCACCATCGTATCAGGTTCGCGCCCCAAACTAGGCCCGCCCCGAAACCCACGGTCATCAGGACGTCGCCCTTCTTCAGCCGCCCCTCCCGCTCGGCTTCGTAGAGCGCGATCGGGATGCTCCCTGCCGCCATATTCCCGTACTTCTCTATGTGGATGTACACCTTTTCGCGCGGAAGGCCGAGCCTGTCCGAAGCGGCGGTAATGATGCGCAGGTTCGCTTGATGGGGAACAAACAGGTCCACGTCGTCCACGGACATCCCGGCCTTTTTCAGCACGGCGCGGCAACTTTCGCCCATCGCCGCGACCGCGAAGCGGTACACCTCAGGTCCGGCCATATATATCTTGTTGATTCGGCCTTTAGATTCCGGCGAACAGAACGGATACCTCGAACCGCCCATGTCTATGGTTATATGTTTTGCGCCGCTGCCGTCCGAGCGCATGACTCCGGCAATCAGGCCGCGTTCGCCGTCGCCCGCCTCCATGTAAATGGCGCCGCCTCCATCGCCGAAGAGGATGCAAGTGGACCGGTCCTCCCAGTTCACGAACTTGGTCAGGACGTCCACAGGTATGAGCAGCGCCCGTTCCACCGTCCCGTTTTGAATCATCGAGCCGACGATCTCACAGCCGTAGATGAATCCCGCGCAGGCAGCGCCCAAGTCGAAGGCGCCGGCGTTCTTAGCCCCGATCGCCTCCTGCACCAGGGAGGCGGTGCCGGGGAACAGGTGGTCGGCAGTCACGGTGGCCACGCAAATGATGTCCAGGCTCTCCGCTGGGACGCCCGCTCTATCGAGCGCCTCCTGCGCCGCGCGGATGGCGAAATAACTGGCCGACTGGTGCGGTTCAGAGATGTGCCGCTCGGAGACACCGGTGCGTGAGCGAATCCACTCGTCGCTCGTATTGACCATCCGCTCAAGGTCTTGGTTTGTGAGCACCTTTTCAGGTACGGACATTCCAACCGATTGAATGACTGCTTTCTTACGACGCACTGACCGGCTCCCCGTGCACCTCCGCAGCCCACTTAGATATGCGGTCGTTCAGGCGCGCTTCGTGGCCTCGCCGGGCCATGCGGATCGCATTTCGGATCGCCTTCGCGTTGCTGTGGCCGTGGCAGATGAAGCAGAGGCCGTTTACACCGAGCAGCGGCGCGCCGCCGTACTCGGCGTAATCGGTTCGCTTCATGAATTCGTTCCAGCCCCTTCTGAGCACCGGCCCGATCAGGGCGCGCAGGACCCGGTTCTTGGGAAGGATGCCGGACATCATTGTCTTCATAAGTTCAGCCATGCCTTGCGATGTTTTTAGGACGACGTTGCCGGCGAAGCCGTCGCACACAACGACATCGAACTCACCATCAAATATGTTCTTTCCCTCCACGTTGCCGGCGAAGTTCGGCAGGGAAGCCTTAAGGAGTTTGTATGTCTGCTTCGTCAGCGCGTTGCCCTTGGCCTCCTCCGTGCCTATATTCAGGAGGCCGAGCCTCGGTTCTTTGACGCCCAGCACGGTTTGCGCGTAAACGGATCCCATCACGGCGAACTCGACCAGGTGTTTCGGAGTGCAGTCCGGTGTGGCGCCGCTGTCTATCAGAACGAACCTGCCGTTGAGGGCGGGCATTACAGTTGCGATTCCCGGGCGGGAAATAGGTGGGAGGCATTTCCACAGGATGTGCGCCGCCGCGGCGACCGCGCCGGTGTTGCCGGCCGATATCATCGCGTCGGCCTCGCCGTTCCGGACCAGGTTGGCGGCCACGACCAGAGACGAGTCCTTCTTTCTGCGGAGGGCCTCCACCGGTGGGTCGCACATCTGTATCACCTGGGTGGCCTCCACGACCCTCACGTTCTTCGGAAAGGGATCGCGGCTGGTGCGCCGGATGGCGTCCGGACAGCCGACCAGGAGTATTTCGCCGTCCGATTCCGGCGCGGCCTCAAGAGCCCCGGCGAGGATCTGCTCGGGAGCGTGGTCGCCGCCCATGACGTCTACGGCGATTCTCACTTTCCACATCCCTCCCGGTTATCCAGAAGTTCGGCGAGGGCGGCGAACTCCGGCCGGCCCTCGTCCGTCGTTTCAGCCCGGGCTGTGAGCCCCGGGCACTGTTCGCCGCAGAGGGGACGTACCGGCAGGTTGAGCCACAGCACCTGGCGCAATAGTTCTTCAAACAAGAGGGAGTTGTCTTCAAACATGGAGGAGGGCTCGTCGGCGCTGACCTCGGCGTAATGGCCGCTCCCGTAACCGCCGGGCGTGCCTCCTATCGGGAACTCCTCGGCGACGTCGAACTTGATCGAGGCCTCGACCGGGCTCAAACAGCGAGAACACTCCTGAACGGCGCGAGTCTGGAAGGAGCCGCTGAGCAGAAGGACGTTACCCGTGCTTACGGCGTCGAGCGTCCCGGTGAGCGGCTCGACCAGGTCGAGGTCCTCCACCTCCTCAAGTTTGGTGGAAACGTCGAAAGTGATGTGCTTGCCCGGGTGCTGGACGGCTTCGTTGAGATCGAGGAGTTTCCGCTTTTTCATCCGAGTCCGAAAATCGCCTCTTGGATTGTGAAATCTGAGACATATCTCCTTAGAACCTGCATCTCAGGCTCCGGACTTCAGATCGAAGAGTTTGGGCCTTAGAATTGAAGCTGAGGCTCGCTACCTACCCGCTCTGTCGCCCGAATTACTGAAGTTTACCAGACGAGGGGCCGGCCTACTTGGGCTTGGCCGGCCCGGCCGGCAGGCTGGAGCGCTGCAATTCGGCCTTTCCACGTTCGACCGTCCCCATGACCTTGCTCACGACGTTTTCGAGGCGGATCATCACGTCTAAGGCATAGTCGTCTGCGTTCCGGCGCAGCTTGGCGGCGGCCGCCTCCGCCTCCGACCGCGTCTGCTCGGCCTCCGTCTTAGCCAGCTTTAGGATCTCGCTCTCGGCGAGCATCTTCTCCCGCTCCAGTTTCGCCTGCTCCAGCATACGGCCGGCTTCAGACCGCGCCGCCTCCACAAGCCGCCGGCTCTCGCTCTTAGCGCGCTCGAGGGTCATCTGCCCTTCCTCTTTCGCTGCGCTCGTGATGCGCTCGGATTCGCGCGTTATGCGGTCGGCCTCCTTCACCTGCTCCGGAAGCGAGGCGTGTATGCGACGGATCAGCAGTGCGCACTGCTCCTTGTTTAGGCCGAAAGTGACCCCCAGGAACTGCTTCGGGCGCTCTATCCGCTCACGCAGTTGCTCAAGTGCATTCATTATCTCCATAGCGCTTACACCTCTGTCGGCGGCCGGGCGGCAAGGCGGCGTGCGACCGGTTCCGGGACCAATTCTCGGATGTCGCCGCCCAATTCAGCGACCTCCTTCACAATACTCGACGAAACGAACATGTGCTCTGCGCTGGCCATCAGAAACACGGTTTCGATCTCCGGCGCAAGGGTGCGGTTCATGAGCGCCATCTGAAACTCTGAATCGAAGTCGCTGACCGCGCGGAGGCCGCGAACGACCGCCGAGGCCCCCTTCCCTTTTGCGAAGTCCATGAGGAGGCCGTCGAACACCTCTACCTCCACGTTGGCCAGGTCCTCCGTTATCTCGCGCAGCATCTCCACGCGGTCACCCGCCTCGAAGAGCGTGTCTTTCCCGGGGTTCCGGCCGACGGCGATGATGAGGCGGTCGAACAGGCGCGCGGCGCGGCGGATCAGGTCCATGTGCCCATGGGTCGGAGGGTCGAAACTGCCCGGATAGACGGCGATGCGCATCAGGCTTCGGTTTGCTCGTATTGGTCCCGCAAACTGGCCACGACCGCAGGGTCGGCCAGCGTGGTCGTGTCACCCAGCGCGCGCCCTTCCGCGATGTCGCGCAGCAGGCGGCGCATGATCTTGCCGCTCCGCGTTTTCGGCAGGTCGCCGCAGATGTACAGGTCGTCCGGCCGGGCGATCGGCCCGATCATCTTTGCTACGTGCGCGCGCAGCTCTTTCGGCAGGTGGTCCCCGGAGTAGCCGCTCTTCAGGAGCACGAACGCGGCGATCGCTTGGCCTTTCACGTCGTGGCTGCGTCCGATCACAGCGGCCTCAGCCACCGCCGGGTGGTCCACCAGGGCGCTCTCCACCTCCATCGTGCTGATTCGGTGCCCGGCGACGTTCATCACGTCGTCCACTCGCCCGAGCAGCCAAAGGTCTCCTTCCTCGTCGCGCTTCACGCCGTCGCCGGTGAAGTACTTCCCCGGGAACTGCGACCAGTACTGCTCCACGTACCGGTCCGGGTCGTTGAAAATGCCGCGCAGCATCGCGGGCCAGGGTTGCGTGAGCGCCAGGTAGCCGCCGCGTGGGCCCTCCAGGACGGTGCCGTCCTCCGCGCATACGGCGGCGCCGATTCCGGGCAGCGGGCGTGTGGCTGAGCCGGGCTTGCAGACGGTGATGCCGGGGAGCGGCGATATCAGAATCATCCCCGTCTCGGTTTGCCACCACGTGTCCACGACCGGACACCTCTCGCCGCCGATATGGTCCCGGTACCAGACCCAAGCTTCCGGGTTAATCGGCTCGCCGACCGTGCCGAGGAGCCGCAGGGAAGAGAGGTCGCACCGGGCCGGGAACTCGTCACCCCACTTCATGAAGGTCCGGATGGCGGTCGGGGCCGTGTACAGAATGCTTACCTTGTGCCGCTCGACGATGCGCCAGAAGCGGTCCTTGTCGGGGGCGTCGGGCGCGCCCTCATACATGACCACGGTCGCGCCCTCGGCGAGGGGGCCATACACCACGTAACTGTGGCCGGTCACCCAGCCGACGTCGGCCGTGCACCAATAGATGTCCTCCTCCTTGTGGTCGAAAACCCAGTGGAAGGTGGCCGAAGTGCCGACGAGGTAGCCGCCGGTCGTATGAACGATGCCTTTCGGGTGGCCGGTCGAGCCGCTCGTATAGAGGACATACAGCATGTCCTCGCTGTCCATTGGCTCGCAAGGGCAGTCTGTGGACTGTTTGGGCACGATGTCGTGCCACCAAACGTCTCGTCCCTCCACCCATTGCCCCGCGTCGAACTCCGCCGCGTCGCCGATGCGCCGGTAGACGAGAACCCTGCTCACGCTGGGGCACTGGGCAAGCGCTTCGTCAATTGTCCGCTTCAGCGGGACCACTTTTCCGCGCCGCCAGCCTCCGTCGGCCGTGATGACAGCCTTCGCCCGGGTGTCGTTGATTCGCTCTTTCAACGATTCGGCCGAGAAGCCGCCGAATACGACTGTGTGCGGCGCTCCGATTCTGGCGCAGGCGAGCATGGCGACCGCGAGTTCCATAATCATCGGCATATAGAGGCAGACGATGTCGCCTCTGCCCACGCCCAGCTCCTTCAGGGCGTTCGCCGCTCGGGCGACCTCGTCGCGCAGTTCGCTGTAAGTGAGCGTTCGGACATCGCCGGGTTCGCCCTCATTGATAATCGCGACCTTGTCCGCTCGTGCGCCTTCGGCGTGGCGGTCCACACAGTTGTGGCAAGCGTTGATCTTGCCGCCAAGAAACCATTTGGCATAGGGCGGGTTCCACTCGAGTACGGTGTGCCAGCGCTCGAACCAGTCGAGGCGGTCCGCCCATTCCTCCCAAAACGCCTCCACGTCCTTCTCCGCGCGGTCATACACCGCCGGGTCGGACAGGTTGGCGTTTCTTGTGAACTCCTCTGGAGGCGGATAGCGCCTCCCCTCTTCAAGCAGAGCCTCGATAGTTTCGGACAATGGCGACCCCCGGTCTGGCGTCCCTGATTCGGTGTGCGCCCTCGGTCTCCTCCCCGGACGGGGACCGGGCCCTGCGGGTGGCGGCGCGCTGAATGCCTCGGCAAACGAGTTTGCCGAGGCATTCGAATGCGCGACAGGAGTGTCGCACCGACCGCGCGACCTCCGGATCACACCTGGGGCGCTTCGGGCTCCGGCTCGGCCGGTTCTTCCGACAGGCCGGCCTCCTCGGGTTCGGCATCTTCCGGTTCCACTTCGGTCTCGGCGATGCTGTCGGCCGCCTGCTCAGGCGGCCCTACGACGTGGAATCTGAACTGCGCATTCCCGAATGCGACCTGCTGGCCGTCCTCGATCTCCGTCTCGTCGGATATCCGGTTGAAAGACCCTCCGGGCATGAGCACAAATGTGCCGTTGCTGGACCCGAGGTCGCGCAGCAGCCACCGGCCGCCTTCGTATCGTATCTCCGCGTGCTTGCGCGAGATGTAAACCCCCTCCTGGATGGGCGCGAGGTCCACGTCAATAGGCCCCACATCCGCGTCGAACCGCCCGATGACCGCGTGTCGCGCGACGGCGAAGACCTCTCCCGTTGGCTGGCCCCCGCGCACGAGCCGCAGTTCTGCCCACGCACCGTCTTCAGGTTGTTCCTCGGGCTCGGGCGTCTCGGCCTCGGGCTCCTCAGTTTCGGTTGCGGAGGCGTCCGGCTCGTGGCCGGCGGGACTCTCGGAAGCCTCTTCGGCCTGCCCACTCTGTTCAAGTTCGTCGTTCATCTCGTTCTCCTCGCACGCTGGAGCAGCGTACCGGCGGTCAGGGCCGCGAACGCGCCGGCGAGGCCCGGGTAGATGGGCATCAACGGGTCCCACTTGGCCGCCAGCAGGTTCGCTTCCCCCAAAAGGTACCAGCACAACGCAGCCGTAAAGCCCGTTACCAGACAGGCTACCGCAACTCCTCCCGACGGTGTCCGCTTTGTGGCGTAAGCGGCGACTGTGGGGATCAAGAGTCCTGGAAGGACGATGCTTCCCACGATAAACCAGATGTCGACCACGCTCTGAATCCATATGGCGAGCAGGAACCCGATTAGGGTTGCCAGCCCGATCCCGGCGCGGGTCAGGGTCGTTTGCGTTGCTTCAGGAAGCCCGGGCCTTAGGCGTCCGATGAGATCGCGCCCAATCGTCGCGCCGGATACCAGGGTGTAGCCGACCATTGCGGACAAGATAACGCCGAACATCCCTGCGAAGAAGAGGCCGCGCATGCCGGGCGGCAGAAGGTCGCTGCCGAACAGCGGAAAAAGCATGGCGCCGTGGCCGCTGCCCATCGCCGCATAGGCATACAGCGCCGTCGAAACGGTCAGCAAGTCGAACAGCACCCAAAAGCCCGCACTGATGAGGACGCCCCTTTGCGCGGAAGCCTCGGTGGCTGCGGAGACAACGCGCTGATGAAAACCTGGGTCCACGAAGGTCCAAGAGCCGATGATGAACCAGCTGAGCACGAACCAGATGCCCTTGCCGGCGTCCCAAGAACGATGGTCAAGCGGCAGATTCGCGATGATCTCTCCGGGCGGGCCATATTTCGCGATCGCCGCAACGAGTATCACGATGAAGGAGAGATACATCATGGCGAAGGCGAGCAGGTTGCTGCGCGCGTCCGCCAGCAGCCCACCGCGATACAGAAACAGCGTCCCGGCTATGGCGCCGATCAACGCGGAGGGGATGAACGGCAGGCCTGTTGTGAGATTGATGAGCGTGCCCAACATGAAGATGTGCGCCGCCGGCACTCCGATCAGCAGAACGAGCAGGGCGCCGATGACGGCCGCGCTCCGGCCGTAGCACCGGTCCAGCCTTTCCGGGAGGCTGATCTGCTCCGCCCCTCGCACGCGCCGGGCCATCCAGACAGCGAAAGCGATTGCGAAGACGTAATATGGAAGACCCAGGATTACCCAGGTCGCCAGCCCATAACTGTCGAATGCCTCCCCCATACCGAGGATGCCGCCGTACCATGTCGTGACGAGCGTGGCCACGAACAGCGGTAGCGTGAGGCTCCGCCCTGCTGCGATTAGTTGCAGCGTAGTGTTCTCTCGCAGGCGCGCGCTGAAACCGAGCGCCAGAACGCCGGCCATGAAGATACCCAGCACGACGAAGTCGGCCGGCGCGAAGGTCACCACTCCACATCGCCTTCCCGTCTCTCGACGAACACCACCAGGCAGCCGGAGGCCACGTGCAGGCGGACCTCGTCGCCGCCGGCCCGGTTCGAGACGCCGTCTCGAACTCCGAACGCGAGTTCCAGGCCGTCCACGGCCCACTGGAGGCCGGCGCCGGAGGTGATCTTGGAAGGAAGAACAGGCAGGATTGAGATCAGGGCGCCCCTGCGCGTCTTCAGCCGCACTTCGCCGGCTGCGACGAGGTGAACGATGGAAGTTTCAAAGACAAACCGTATGGATGCGTCGCCGGCGCGGCCCGCAGCCGCCCCGAGGGATGATAAAGTGTGGTCGAGGCGGTCTCCTTCTGAGCCGAGGACGACGACCTCCTTCGCGTCCAATCGGTCCAGCGCGTAATCGAGCGCCTTTTGAAAGTCTGTCCTATCCTGGTCAGGTTCATGGATGAAGTGGGCGTCCACAAACGAGTCGCGCACGGGTGGGCTGATGCTGTCGAGGTCGCCGATAACGATATCCGGTTGGAGACCCGCTTCGGCGAGCGCATCAGCGCCGCCGTCGGCGGCGATCACGTGGTCTGCGCCCGCAATCCATTGCGGAAACTCTTC
>JADFGT010000001.1 GCA_022567555.1 Armatimonadota bacterium
AATCAGTTCCGCCATCAAAGCACACCGATATGACCCGGTATCTCCGATACGCCTCTCACTCCAGCGGTGCCACCCCAGAGCGCGTTCTGTCGAGGCCTCCCAACGACTCACCAAGCCTCCACGCTACCCTCGCCAACATGTCCACGGCACACGGTCTTGACTTCACTCACCCCGCGCACCAGGCGACATATGAGAGCACCCGTTCGCGTCAGACTACTCGGGAAGAAATTTCTGGAGTTCGTCCAGCGTCCACCACCAAGTCCTTTGCCTATCTAACTCGTCGTACCGGTTCCGATTCATGTCGTCTACGTTCTTCACCCTGATTGTAGCGATCCACGCAGCCGGCAAGGGGTGCCAAACAACCAGTTCCTCGGGAGGCATTGGGTGCCACTCTGTAGTTTGCAGGTCGTCGAGTATCGAGATGTGACCCAGCGCATTGCTGATAACGAGGTAGTCGAGTCCGATCTGCTTGTCAACGCACCGGACCTCCATTTCGCCGACATCTCCATGGAAAACGGCCGAACTCATTGTGCTGCAATAGCGCCGCCACACCGGCATACGCTCGCGACACCACAAGTCCCCGCCATGTCGCGTCAGTCCGTACCGATTGTCGTAGAACTCAGGTAGATCGGGTTTGGCCTGAAGAATGCCGCCGCGTGCCATATTGTCAAGCACGTTCTCCACCTCGGCGTCGGGGATGCTATGACAGTAGCGAATATTCATGTGCTGCTGGTAGGTTTCCTGAGGGAATTGGTAAACACCCGCGCGGCCGTGATAGGCCAGAGTGGCCAGGAAATCGAGCAGGAAAAGCTCGTCGTTAGAGAGCTCTGTGGCACCGGACCTGAATGGTAAGTCAGTCACCCAACTATCATAGCTCAGGGTGACAGCCTCGCAGACAAACTGTGGCTATTCCCGGATACTAACGCAACGGGAGGAGTCCCATTTCTGAAATATATGAGCCTCGTGCGGGAGGCCGTTCACGCTGGGTGAGCCTGTCCACGGCACACGCTCCCCCTCACTCTTCACGCGGGCCACCCGCCGCAGCGGGTTGAATCAGTTGGCTGCTGTGGCATCGAAAGAGGGGTTCAGTCTTCGTTGCGTTCCCAGAAATACCAGATTGACCACGCGGCCAAGAGACAGAGCATGGCAATGCCGAGCAATTCGAGCCCGAATGTGACCGCTTCCCGGCCGTACAACGGTACGCCCCCGCGCGAAGCAAGGCCCGTAGCCACTCTTCGCTGGACGATCCCTTGATACGCTCCGACAAAGAAGGGCAACGACAGGATTGCCGCGAACCATTTGAGTACGGTCGATATGCTCCAGTCGAGGTAATTCTGCGGATACGGCATCCTCGTCCCGATTATACGCCTACTCGATGGGCACCCAAGGGAGTGGGCCGACGTCCGCCGCCTCGATCCCACGCGGGAGAGGAGTCCCGTTTCCCTGGATGTGGCCCGACGAATACGGGTCCCAATTTTGTATCAGATTTCTGAAAACGGCCCTGGCTACTAACGCAGCAGAAGGAGTCCCGTCCGAAATATATCCGCTTCGCGCGGGAGGCCGTTTGCGATGGATGAAGCCACGCGAATCTGCCCGTGCCACATGCTCACCCTTCACCCCGGCCACCGTCCCCCCACGGCGTCTGCCGTGCCCCAATCAGCGAGAGTCAGGAATTGCGCGTTCTGACCGAATCATCTCCACCGCCTTTTCTGCGGCCAGGCGGGCTCCCGGTTCTGGTTCCGAGAGTGCCATACGATCAAGGGCATCAAGAGCCCTACGATCTCCTATCTCGCCGAGGGCGAACGCCGCAAGATGTCGAAGGCTCCTGTCGTCCGACGAAAGACAATCCAAGAGAGGGAGAACGGCTCGGACATCTCTCAGCCAGCCGAGTCCTTGGGCAACCGAACTTCGCTCGCCGCCGCCCTCGCGAAGGAGTTGAATCAGAGGTTCCACTGCCTCTTGCACTCCGAGACTGCCGAGGGCAATTGCTGCTTCCCTTCGTACATTCTCGTTTGGATCGGAGAGTGCATTAATGAGTGGTGAGGCCGCCCGCTCGTCACCTATGAGTGAAAGTGTGGATGCTGACTCAGCCCTAACGTTGGCTTTCTTATCTCGCAGGCCGGCAATAAGCGCCAAAACGGCCTCGTCTCCCATTAACATCAACTCCTGTCGAGCCGACTTCAGATCGTCTATGTTATTGGAACCTAACTGCCGAACCAATTCCTCAGTACGTTGTGATGTGGCGTCCGGGCAGCCGGTAATGGCGGGAGCGAGAACGGCCGTTAGCGCCATCGCCACGACTGCGCCGTTGCCTGCGCACATTCCCCTCCGACTCATGTCCCCGTCACCTGCAACTCCACTACTCCAGACCCCCGTTGCTGGGCGGCCGGACGGCGGGTGTTTCTTCGTAATGCTTGCCCAGTTCCAATCCTTCAACAATCTCATTGTTGAAGGATTCCGGCGCTCGGCCTCGCGTCTGCCGCACTTAGTATGCCGTCCACCCACTCCAAATCGCAAGGGTTCTGCTTGGCATATTTCCAGACAAACCACCGACCCGAAAGGCGGGTCGGTGGATGGATAGCTCCGCCTACGTGTGCGGAAGCCCCGCCTGCGTGTGCGCACGCCCTGCCTACGTGTGCGGAAGCCCCGCTCACGGGCGTGGAAGACCTGCGCCGTCTATATCCGGTCCACGTCGTGACGCGGGCCGCCCGTCCGCCATAATGTGCCGCAGTGACCATTATCGAGGCCATCGAGCGCGTGGCGAACCGGCGCGGACTGAAAGAGCAGGAGGCGCGCGCCGTGATGTCGCAGATCATGTCGGGCGATGCGACTCCGGCGCAGATCGCCGCGCTGCTGGTCGCGCTCCGAATGAAGGGCGAGACCGGCTCGGAGATCACCGGCTTCGCAATGGAGATGCGGGCGCGCGTGTTGCCGGTGAAGACGAAGCATGAGAACTTGGTGGACACGTGCGGCACGGGCGGCGACACGGTAAAGACCTTCAACCTGAGCACCGCCGCCGCGATCATCGCCTCGGCCGCCGGCGCGCCTGTGGCGAAGCACGGCAACCGCGCCGTCACCAGCAAGTGCGGCAGCGCGGACGTTTTGGAGGTGCTCGGAGTGAACCTGAAGATGGGGCCGGAGGCCGCCGGCCGCCTTTTAGACCAGATAGGCATCGCCTTTCTGTTCGCGCCCAACTACCACCCGGCGATGAAGCACGCCGCCGGACCGAGGCGCGAGATGAAACTGAGGACGGTGTTCAACGTGCTGGGCCCGCTGACGAACCCGGCCGGGGCCGAGCGCCAACTGCTGGGGGTCTATTCGCCCGCGCTCGTGCCGAAACTGGGCAAGGTCCTGCGCCGGTTGGGGTGCAAGCGCGGCGTGGTGGCGCACGGCCTAATCGGGATAGACGAGGTGTCGCCGATAGGCGCGACGCGCATGGCAGTGCTGGACGGAAAGAACCTGACTGACCGGGTGGTGCAGGCGGAGGAGTTCGGGGTCGAGCCGCCGGACCTGTCCGAAATCCTGGGCTGCGACACACCGGAAGGGAACGCGGCGATGCTGCGCAGGTCTTTGGAGGACGCCGAGTCGCCGGAGGGCCGGGCCGCGCTTCCGGGGGCGGGCACGGCGGTCTGGGTCGCCGGTCTCGCCGGCGGGTTCCGCGAAGGCGTGCAGACAGCCCGGGAAGCGGTGCAGAGCGGCCGGGCGGCGCAGAAACTGGACGACCTGATCCGGCTCAGCAACGATTTGGCGTGAACTTCTTAGACCGGATACTGGAGCACAAGCGGCAGGAGGTGGCGGCTCTCAAGACCTCGCACCCGCTGGAGGACGTGAAGAGCCGCGCCGGAGACGCGGACGCCCCGCGCGGGTTCGCCGCCCGGCTGGCACGGGACGCCGGCCCCGTCGCGCTGATCGCCGAGGTGAAGAAAGCCAGCCCGAGCCGGGGCGTTATAGCCGGCCCATTCGACCCCGCTCGCATTGCCGGGGCCTATGAAGAGGGCGGCGCGAGTTGCTTGAGCGTGCTGACGGATGCGAACTTCTTCCAGGGGAGCCTGCTCGACCTGAAGGCCGCTCGCAAGGCGACTTCGCTGCCGGCGCTTCGAAAGGATTTCGTCATTGACGAGTACCAGGTCTACGAGAGCCGTGCGGCGGGAGCGGACTGCATACTGCTCATCGTCGCGGCGTTTCCGGGCGAGTCGAGCCGGCTGTATGACCTGCTCGCGCTCGCCGCCGAGAGCGGAATGGACGCCCTGGTGGAGACCCACACGGAGGCTGAGATGGCGGCAGCGGCCGAGGCGGGGGCTAAGTTGATAGGGATCAACAACCGCGACCTGAGCACCTTCGAAACCGATCTGGCGGTCACCGAGCGCCTCGCGCCGCTTGCCCCGCCGGACGCGCTCGTCGTGAGCGAGAGCGGGATCACGAGTCGCGCCGAAGTGGAACGGGCCGCTGAGGCCGGGGCGAAGGCGGTGCTCGTCGGTGAGAGTCTGATGCGGACCGAGAGCGTGCGGTCGGCGGTGAGGGAGTTGTTGGGCCGATGACACGTGTGAAGATCTGCGGTCTGACGCGTGTCGCGGACGTGGAGGCGGCCGTCGAGGCGGGCGCCCACGCGCTCGGCTTCGTGTTTGAGCCGGCCAGCCCCAGGTTCGTGGGTGCCCGGCCCGGCGCCCCGGCGGCCCTGGGGGCGGTCCCGCCGTTGGTCGCGAGCGTCGCTGTCTTCGGCCGCTTGCCTAAGGCGCGGCCGTCCGGCGCCCTCCGGTGCGGCGCCGTTCAGTTCACCGAGGGGTCGCCTGCCGGCGACGAGTGGCCGCTAATGCGTATTCGGGCGGTTCGGCTGCACCCGGGCATCTCAGTCGAGGAGGCGCTCGGCGCGGAGGGGAGTGCGCTGTTGCTGGACACCTACGACCCCAATGTGATGGGCGGAACGGGCATGCCGTTGGACTGGGACCTTGCGGCCGAAATCGTCCGCGGCTCGGAACGGCGGGTGATCCTGGCAGGCGGGCTGACGCCGGAGAACGTGGCGGAGGCCGTCCGGCGGGTCCGGCCGTACGCCGTGGACGTGAGCAGCGGCGTGGAGGAGAGCCCGGGCGTCAAGGACCACGCAAAGATCCGGGCGTTCGTGGAGGCGGTGCGATCGGCAGATTCCGGTGGGTGACAAAAAAAGTGCGGGAACGCCGAAAGGAGAGCAAAGCACGTTCCCGCAAGTCTTTATTTGTGTGTCGTCCGTCGAGCCCTTTCCGGTGGGCAAAGCCCAACCTCGAGGCCTCGGACGTCACATCTACTATTATTCCACGTTTGACGGGCCAAGAACGATTCACTGTGGCAAGAAGTTTGCTACCCTGAGGTGGGTGGCGCAGGCGGCGCGGGACGGGTCCCGCGCGTGCGGCGTAGGAAGGGTGATGGAAATCGGCCGCCGAACCTGCCGGCCGCGGAGCGGTATACTGGCGTGCGATTCGAGCGGAGCCCAAGACCTGGAGGACAATCCTGAGTGGGAGTTGCAATCAAGACTGAGGACCTGACGAAGACTTATAGGACGCGCTCAGGGAAGGTAAACGTCGTGGACCACCTGAACCTGGAGGTCGAGGAAGGCGAGATTTTCGGCTTCCTCGGGCCGAACGGAGCGGGGAAGACCACGACTATCAAGATGCTCCTCGGCATCAGCTATCCATCGGAAGGCACGGCCTGGGTGCTCGGCAAGGAGATCGGGGACACGGACGTGCACCGGAGGCTGAGTTACCTGCCGGAGAAGCCTTACTATTACGAGCATATGACCGGGCTGGAGATCTTGAGGTTCTACGCCCGGCTCTTCAATATTAAAGAGCCCGAACGCACGAAGAAGGCGGAGGCGCTTCTGGAAAAAGTGAACCTTGCCGGAGACGCAGACAAGATCATCGCTCAGTATTCGCGCGGGATGCAGCAGCGCATCGGCCTGGCGCAGAGCCTGCTGAACGACCCGGTGCTTCTATTTCTGGACGAGCCGACCGCCGGTCTCGACCCGATAGCCCACATCGAAATCCGTGACCTGATTCTGAAGATGCGGGACGAAGGCAAGACTGTTTTCATTTCCAGCCACGAACTATCTGATGTCGAGCGCATTTGCGACCGGGTGACCATCCTAAACTACGGCAAGGTCGTCAGCGAGGGACGTCTGGACACACTCCTGAAGGGCGGGCGCATTGAGATTACGGCCGTGAACGTGCCCAAAGGGATCGAAGACAATTTGCGCAGCGACGGGGTCATCGCTTCGTTCCACGACGGGCGGTTGATAATTGACGCGCCGGACACGATCGCTACCGACGGGTTCGTGGACGCGGTACGGTCGGCCGGCGGGACGATTGTCAGCATCATTCCGAGAAGGAAGCGCTTGGAGGACCTGTTCATCGAGTCCGTCGGGGGGCGTAGGGTGCTGACGGAGCAGACGGAGCAGTCGGAGGAGAGTGTCTGATGGGCCAGATATTTGCGATTGCGCAGACGACGTTGGGTGAGGCGATCCGCCGGCGCGTTCTGCTCATAATTCTGTTGATCGGGTTGGCGTTCTTGATTATCTCGCCCAGCCTAAACCAACTTACGCCGAGGGGCCAGACCGAGGTCCTCGTTAAGATGACGCTCGGCATCTTGAAGATCACGTCGGCGATCCTGGCCGTGACGCTCACCGTTTATCTTATCCCGAACGAGGTTGAGAGGCGCACCATCTATACAATCCTGTCGAAGCCCGTGCAGCGCTATCAGTTCTTGGTAGGCAAGTTCCTGGGCAGCGTCGGCGCCCTGGCGGTGATGATCGGCCTCATGACGCTGGTTCTGCTGGTCACGTTCTCGCTGCAACAACGCGACGCGAGCATGGACGACGTTGCAAGGATCGTTAAGTCTGCGGTGATGTATGTCTTCCAGATGTCGCTGTTGGCCGGCATCGCCATGCTGTTTTCAACCATTGTCACGCCCATTGTGAACTTCTTCATGACCGGCATGGTCTTTGTGTTCGGCACTCTGATGAACCCCATCTTTGAGTCGCTCGGCGCCTCATCCGGCGGCGGGCTGGCCGGGCTCGGTTCCCGCGTGGCGCACTACGCCCTCCCGAACTTCACGAATGTGGACATCACTGGGGGGGCGACTCAGGCGGAGCAGGCGGTGGGCGGCAGCGAGGCCGTTTACATGATGAACGGAATCATCTACGCGATAATCTACACTTCAATCATGCTCGTTTTGGCCGTGCTGATCTTCGACCGGAGGGAGATTTAGCAGATGCGCAGGCCCAATGCAGCCCTGGTCGGCGCTACGGCGGCGCTCTTTGTCGTCCAAGGCCTTATCAGCAAAGGGATGTACCCCACGTGGGTGGCCCGTTACAGCGCGCACAACGTCGGCTTTCAAGAGGGGCTGAACGTTGACCAACTGCTCGCCTCCGTGGGCGGCCTAAGGCAGATGGTAGCGGGCATTTTGTGGGTTCGAAGCGACCAGTACTTTCATTCCGGGCAGTTCGACGCGATTCTACCGCTCATTCGTCTCGTGACGTGGCTGGATCCGAGGCAGATGGAGGTCTACGCCACCGGCTCGTGGCACATCGCCTACAACTTTACAGATGAGCAGAACCGCTCGGACCGGCGCTATGTTCCCCTGGCGCTCGCGCTTTTAAGTGAAGGTGTCGAGCACAATCAAAGTTCCTTTCGACTCTTTCATGAGACCGGCTGGATCTATTATCACAAAGTGAACGACGAGTTCGACAAAGCTGTGTTTTGGTTTGAGCAGTCCGTCCAGAAAGAGGATGTGCCGCCCTCCCTCAAGGCCATCCTTGCGAACGCATATCTGAGGGACGGCCGCCTGGATGACGCACTGAATCTGTATTGGATGTTGCAGAGGGACGCCAGCGCCGAGTACGCGCGGACAAAGGACGAGCCGACGCGGATCAGAAGAGACACGCAAGAAAATAACCTGAATAACCTGATTATGCGCATGGTCTCCCGCGGAATCTTCGGGAGGCGCGACGGGGTTTACGATTTGCTTGTTCCCGGAACGGAGAAGTGGCTGTATCCTTATGACACACATGACCCGGTGGACCTCAACTTCTCTGTGAAGATCGAAGTAATAGACAAGAAGGTGTTGCGCTTGACCGGCAACTGGGGAATTGCCACAACCGGCGCGCGAATCCGCATCGTCGTGCGCGACGAGGAATACAATATTCTTTGGGAGCCGGCACCGGAGGGGTTGGACTTTGACGTTGACAGGGACGACACATTCATGCAGGATTCCCTCTACACTCAGAATAAGTTCTTCGACCGCAAGATTGACATGAGCCGCAACCCGACGATGTATCCGTTCAAGTCAGAGCGGTACATAGTCGAGTTCTTCTTCTCGCCCCGGAGCGCGCCCCATCATATTCAGGACAAGACCGGTTGGGACGGCGAAGGCATGACCGACTCGCGATACATAAGAACCGATATCAGGCCCGGCGTTAGAGTCCTGTTCGCGGAGTACGAATTGACGCGAGACATGGTGCTGCGCCGCGGCGATTACATAGACTCCGCGGTGCAGATGTCGCCCGGCTACGTCGAGCCGGAAACGAGCGACGTGGTAGGCGTCATCATCCGCCGCAGCCTGAGAAACTGACTCCCGTGTCGCTCCCACGGATGCTATCATAGGGCAGGCTCGCCGGGAACTGCGCGGCGGGAATTCGCCGAATCCCGCCAGGACCGGAAGGTAGCAACGGTAAGTCGAAGGACCGCGCGACGCAATCCTCCCGGCAGCCCGGTGGACCATTGTCTTACCTCGCTCTCTACCGAAAGTATCGAAGCCAGACCTTCGAGGAGTTGGTCGGGCAGTCGCACATCACCCGCACGCTCCAGACCGCACTGGAGAAGGGGCGAATATCTCACGCCTACCTGTTTGTAGGCCCCCGGGGGACCGGCAAGACCAGCACAGCCCGCATTCTGGCGAGAGCGCTGAACTGCGAAAAGGGCCCCACGCCCAATCCGTGCAACGAGTGCGGGCTGTGTGTCTCCATTATCAACGGCTCAAGCACCGATCTGCTCGAGATGGACGCCGCCAGCGAGTCCGGCATCGATCAGGTTCGAGAGCATATTGTGGGCGCTGCGCAGTACACGCCGATGGAGGGTCGTTTCAGGATCTTCATCATTGACGAGGTCCACGACCTGTCTCCCAAGGCGTTCGACGCGCTCCTGAAGACCATTGAGGAGCCGCCGGCGCACGTCGTGTTCATTCTCGCAACCACGGAACTCGCCAAGGTGCCGCTCACCGTCCGCAGCCGCTGCCAGAAATATGAGTTCCATCGGGGTTCCGTGCGCGATCTGCTCGGCCTGCTCGAACAAGTTTGCCGAAACGAGGGCCTCGAAGCCGACCGTGCCGCTCTGGTCACGATAGCGCGGATGGCCGACGGCGCCTTCCGCGACGCTCTCACCCTGCTGGAGCAGGCGGCGATCACCTCGGATGGGAAGATCACACACGAGGGGGTCACACAGCAACTCGGGCTCGTGGAGGAGGAACGGGTCGACATGATGCTGGAGGGCGCCGTGGCCGGAGACGCCTCTGCGCTGATTAATGCCGCCGATGCGGCCGTCCGAATGGGCAAGGAGCCGAGGGAAGTGCTGGAAAGCATGCTCTTCCGGCTGAGCGAACTCACCTATGCCGTTTACGGTGTGGACGCCCTGGAAGGCGTGGACCCGGAAAGGAAGGCAGCGAACCACGCCCTGGCCGCTCGGATCGGCAAGGAGAACATGATACGATTCCGCGACCTCTTGGCCGATGCGCACAACGACATCCGCGACGTAAGCCTTCCGCGCCTGTGGCTGGAGGTGACGCTGCTGCGTCTCATTGAAGACCCACCCGGACGCGCAGCGGCTGCACGGCAGGAGCCGGCGCAGAGGACCGCCCAAGCGCCGCCCCAACCTCCTCGGCCGCAGCCCCAAGCGCCCGATCCGAAGGCCAAGCCTTCCGCCGCAAAGGAGACGGCGCCGGCGCCGGTTTCGGAAAAAGCGGCAGGCGGGCCGGAGCCCGCAGCGCTGCAACAGAAGTGGGCTGCGGCGGTAGCAAGCCTAAAGCAGCGATACAAAGCCGCCGGGGCGATGCTGGACAACACGTCGGTCGTGGGCACGGCGGACAAGGTGGCCGTGGTCCAATTTGACAACCCGTTCCAATACGACAGGCTAAACAAGAGCGACAAGATTCAGGAGTCGGTGCGTCTCGCGTTTCTCGATGTGATGAACGACCCTGCGTGGCGGGTTCGGTACGTCCTGAAGGAGAAGCGGGAAGACGATCAGACGCCTGCGGCGGTACAATTGCCGGCCGAAGGTGAAGAACTCGCCCACCTCGTCGAAGAGGTGTTCGAAGTAAAACCGGAGTAAAAGATTCAGATGAAACTTCCGAAAGGTCTTGGAAACATGGGCGCGCTTCTGAAGCAAGCGCAGGAGGCGATGCAGCGCGCCAAACAGTTGGATGAGGAACTGAAACTGGAGGAGATCGAAGCCGAGAAGAACGGCGTCAAAGTAAAATATAACGGTGCCGGCGAAATTCTTTCGGTACAAGTGTCGGCGGAACTCATAGACCCCGAAGACATCGAGACCTTGGAGGACGCGATTCTTTTAGCGCTGAGGGAGGGCCACAAGAAATCGCTGGAGATTCGCGAAAGAAAGCTGAAGGAGATAACCGGCGACCTCCCTCTGCCGCCCGGAGCGAATCCGTTCTAAATGCATTTCGCAAAGCCGCTCGCCGTCCTAATCGAAGAGTTGGAGAAACTGCCGGGCATTGGGCCGAAGTCGGCGCAGCGACTGGCCTTTCACCTTCTTAACCGCCCGGAAGAGGAGGTCAACAGTTTGGCCGACGCGATTCGCGAGGCGCGTTCCAAGATTCGCATGTGTACCGTGTGCCAGGGGTTCAGCGCGGAAGACGTGTGCGAGATCTGCTCCGATACCCGCCGCGACCGTTCGATCCTGTGCGTGGTGGCCGAGCCGAAGGACGTGGCAGCGGTCGAGCGCCTCAATGATTTCAGAGGGCTGTACCACGTTCTGCACGGGAACCTGGACCCCATGGAAGGCGTGGGGCCCGAGCAACTGAAAGTGCACGAACTGACGGCGCGCTTGGAGGGGGGGGAAGTAAAAGAGGTCATCTTAGCGACAAACCCGACGGTCGAGGGAGACGCCACCGCTCTTTATCTCACGCAACTTCTTAAGCCTTTGGGAGTACGCGTCACCCGGCTTGCGCACGGGATGCCCGTGGGCGGCGACCTGGACTTCGCCGACCAAGCGACGCTCTTGAGCGCGTTCGAGTATAGGCGGGAGTTATAGACATAGGAGTGATCTCCGACGTATACTGATTTAGGTCGACGGTGAGCCAATGTACGAGGCTTGATGGAGTACGAAGGGAGAGGAGTCGCTAGCATGGATATTGTTGGAATAACGCTTAGCAATTATCGCAGCATCGGCGAAGCTGGAGTCAGCTTGACACCACTGTCACAGTGGAACGTTATCGTCGGGCCGAACAATTCAGGCAAATCGAACGTCTTGCGAGGGATAGAACTCATATGTGCGGAGAACCGACCCACCCCTGATAGGCGCCAGTTGACAGACGAGGATTTCCCTCGCAGAGACAGGAACGCCAAACCCCGTTGTGTGATAGAGTTTCGACTGGGCAAGGAGTTTCAAGGCGTTATTGACGCCATGGGAACCGATCACTATTCGTTTACGCTCGTCAGGGACGACGGCGGAGAGTGGATCGTAGTGGACATGTCTCTGACCACGCTTACCGACACGACAAGAGCGAACATGGCGGCTTCGTCTCTGATGGGCTCTGTGGTCGGCTTTCCCAACCCGGCTGCTATCAAGAACTGGGTGGAGCAACGTGGCACCATGGTCTTCCAGTCCCGCTTTCGTCAGGCAATACCCAGTATCGTCACGCTCCCAGCTTTCCGCAAGATTGAGGACGGTGATCCCAGACTCTCCCACGAGGGCAAAGGTCTTTACAAGCGGCTCCAGCATTGGTCGAATCCGCCTAATGACGACCCCGCCGACCGAGAGAGGTTCGCCAAACTGAGGGAGTGGGTCCGCCATCTCATTCATGAGCCAAGTGCGGAATTGAGGGTCCCCGCAGACGCGAGGACCCTCTTTGTTGAAGTGAACGATCTGAGTTTGCCTCTGGAACGCTATGGTACTGGACTGCATGAACTGATCATCATGGTGACGTCTATTCTGTCAGAACCAGACGCGCTGATCTGCATTGAGGAACCGGAAATTCATCTACACCCTCGCCTCCAGCGCGAGTTCGTTGAGTTTGTGAAGCAAAACTCGTCCAACGTGTTTATCATAACCACACACTCGCCGACCCTGATCAACTTGCCAGATGTCCACGTGTTCGGCCTGCGCCTTGATCGGGGCCTGACTGTCGGCGGCCGGATACTGGCAGACCGCGATGTTGTCGAGGCGCTGCATGACCTAGGAGCGAGGCCGAGCGATCTCTTGCAGGCAAACTGCGTCATCTGGGTGGAGGGTCCTACAGATAGGATATACATGAACCGGTGGCTGAAACTTATGGACACCAATCTCACCGAGGGACGAGAGTACTCGGTCATGTTCTACGGCGGGCGGTTGTGGTCACACCTCTCGCTTGATGACGACGAATCCGGTGATAAGCTCATCCGAATCCTGAGAGTGAACCAGCGGGCTGTTGTCGTGATCGACAGTGACAGGGAATCTGATGCAGGTCCTCTCAACCAAACTAAGAAACGCGTCGAGGAAGAGTGTGCGAAATCGGGCAGCGTCTGTTGGATAACTGACGGCCGAGAGGTTGAGAATTACATACCTGACTCCGTCATCGCCAAGGTCCTGAAGAAGTTGGGCAGAGAGGATGTAAAGGTGAGCATCGACAAGTATGATAAATTCGAATTGAAGCTGGATGAAATTATCGAGAGCGGGAAGCAGAGGCCGCTCCACTACGCGGACGCCAAGGTCCGTTATGCTCGCAAATTCGCTGAGACGATCGAAAGGGAAGACATAACTCAAGAACTGGAACGGAGGCTAGAGTGCGTAATCAAGAGCATCAGAAAGTGGAATGACCTCGATAGTGCCTAGTGCGGTCTGCACACCTGGTGCCTCGGTGGCCGTAGGCGGGCACTGTGCGGCTGCGGTTGTCCCATCGCGGGCCGGAGCCGGTTAGCGCCTGTATTTCTGCCAGGATTCCCGTCACTTTCCGCTTCCGCCCTTAGTGACGTTCGCGCGTGCCTCCCGCGCGACAGCTTGTCGCGGAGGGCGTCTGCCCTATGCGAAAGCCTCAGCATCGAGCCGACGGCGAGCCAAGCCGCTGCTCGACTGTCAGCGTCCTGGGTTCAGCCTCTGCGCCAGCGCCTCAACCGCCGATTCCGGTGTGATGATGCTGCGGATAAACTCGTGGAGGCTTTGCTCAGCCCGCGCCTCTCCGACACGCGACAGGGCCAAGCGGCGGCCGAAGGCGTCGAGCACGCGGTTGTTCGCGCCCCGCATTTGTCCGACGTATTCGTTCGCGGAGTTGAAGATGTCCCGGACGTCTTGGCTCATCCCTTCGCGTCCCCCCCGGCGCCGTTCCCCGCCACGGTCCCCGCGATCTCTGGTCTGGGTCTGGCGCATCTCTCTCAGCAGCGGGGCTGCGATCTGCCACGCTATGCGGCCCCGCAGTTGGCCCCACTCCTCGTTGGAAGCGTTGCGAATCGAGTTTAGGGCGTCCGCAACGCTCTTCTGAATCTCCTCCGGGATCGCCATGCGATACTTCTGCTCTTCGCTCAGGGTTGTAATCACGGTCCTGACCGCGGCGTCAATTCTGTTTTGGAGCGACTGCTCAAGGCTCTCCCGCTTCCGAGCGGCCTGTTCCAGGACCTGCCGCTGCTCCGCGGTCAGCGTCCGGCCCAGCGCCAGAGACGCCGCTATCGCCTCGATCTGCCGGTTGGGCTGCCTGAGGGCCTCCATCTGCTGCCCGTGCTCCTTGAAGGCCGCACGGACGCTCTGGGCGGCCCCGTGGAGCCGGGTGATTTGCCCCGACCTGAACTGGCCCTCGGAGACGCGGATAAGGACTTGGGCCTTCTCCAGACTGTCGGTCTGGGCTGCCGCTGCTGCCGCCATTCCGGCGGCCAGAATCATCGTTAGCGTTCGCATCATGTTCCTCCCTGGACTGTTGTGCCAATCCAAGTACGAGCGGGGAGCCGGAGGGAGTTTCCATTTTTTGCCCGCTGCGCCTTGCGGGCGACAGTGAACGGCCTGTCCGGCGGACCCGCCCCGTGCTGAATTCTGCCCGGCTGCGTGGCCGCGGCCGGTAAATGTGCCGGTAATGGGGTTCGGGACAGGAACCTGCGCTTCACGTGCTGTATATTGTTAGAGGGGCTAAGGGAGTGCTTGGCCTTCATGCGACATGCGTCCGGCCCACGGGAGCCGGAGAGATGAGCAGGAGCGGGATGAAGCGGAAGGAAGCGGAGTCGGCTGCGCCTGCCAAGGGAAGGAGTGTCGGAATGGGAGAGTTCGTGATGCGTAACAAGAAAGGTTTGGTAGGTTTCGCCTGTATTGCAGCCGGCCTCGGTGTGATGAGCGCGGCTTTCGGCCAAGTGCAGGAGGAGTGGGTCGCTCGCTACAACGGCCCGGCCAACCTGCGCGATGGCGCCACGGCGCTTGCGCTTGACAGTGCTGGCAACGTGTATGTGACAGGCCACTCGACAGGCTCCGGCACGGGCAGAGACTACGTGAAATTTAAGTACGACCCAAACGGCAACCTGCTTTGGGAAAGGCGCTACAACGGCCCTGGCAACAATCGCGATCGCGCCACTGCGTTGGCTCTAGACAGCGCGGGCAACGTGTATGTGACAGGCGTCTCGACAGGCTCCGGCACGTTCGGAGACTACGCGACGTTGAAGTACGACTCAGACGGAAACCTGCTCTGGGTAAGGCGCTACAACGGCCCGGCCAACAGCGACGACTACCCCATTGCGCTTGCTGTGGATGGCGCAGGCAACGTGCAAGTGACAGGTCGCTCGTGGGGCGGCGCCACGGGCTACGACTACGCGACGCTGAGGTACGACACAGACGGCAACCTGCTCTGGGTAAGGCGTTACAACGGCGCTGGCAACGGTTTCGATTTCCCCACTGCGCTTGCTGCGGATGGTGCAGGCAACGTATACGTGACAGGCATCTCGGAAGGCTCCGGCACGGGCGATGACTACGCGACGCTGAAGTACGACGCGCGCGGCAGCCTCCGCTGGGTAAGGCGCTACAACGGCCCGGGCAACAGCGACGACGTCGCCAGTGCGCTTGCTGTTGACAGCGCGGGCAATGTGTGTGTGACAGGCCGCTCGGCGGACACGCCTACGGGCGACGACTACGCCACGTTGAAGTACGACGCGAACGGAAACCTGCTATGGGTCAGGCGCTACGACGGCCCGGGCAGCGGCAGCGATATCGCCGTTGCGGTCCTGCTCGATGGGGCAGGCAACGTGCTTGTCACCGGCTACTCGACAGGCTCCGGCACGGGCAGAGACTACGCCACGTTGAAGTACGACGCGAACGGCAACCTCCTCTGGGAAGGGCGCTACGACGGTCCTGCCAGTCATAATGATTACGCCCGGGCGCTTGCAGTGGACAGCGCGGGCAACGTTTACGTAACCGGGCGGTCCGTGGTCTCCGGCACTGACAACGACTACGCGACATTGAAGTATGACTCGGACGGCAACCCGATCTGGGCAATTCACTACGACGGCCCAGGCAACGATACCGATGCTGCCACGAGCCTTGCTGTGGATAGCGCGGGCAACGTGTATGTGACAGGCGAATCGGAAGGTTCCGGCACAGACTACGACTACGCGACGATAAAATACGTGCAGGCCACATCCGTCATGCCGGACAGCTTCACGATCATCCGCGGTCTGCTACTCTCCGGCGGGTTGCCGGACCTGTTCGACAGCGACGACTCGCGCCTGGTTGTGCGCACGGCGGTGTTCGCCCCGAGCATTGAACCGCCCGTGCAGATAGAGGTCGTGGGCACGTCGCCGACAGAGACCCCGACTGCGCTGAGGTTCCGGTTCGAAGGGATGGCGAGCAGGAATCTCATCGAGCGGCGAATCTCGCTGTACAACTACGTAACACAAAGCTACGAGGAGTTGCACGTCGCATTCGCGGCGACTTCGGACGAGGTGGTAGAGATCGTCGTTACCTCTAACGCTTCCCGGTTCGTCGAGCCGGGCACAAGACAAGTGAAGTCGCTGATGACATGGAAGGCCGCGGCATTAAGCTTCTTCACAGGCTGGAACGTCGGAACTGACCAGACGATCTGGACGATTACGCCCTAATGGATCAGCCGTGCGGTGCGCCGACGGGTAACCCCGCTCAGACCACATTTGTAGGCATGAAAGGGGACCCGAAGCCGTGCGCCACGGTCGCAGAAGCGCGCGTCATGGAAGCGCTGAACGGCTTCATTCATTGAGTGACCGGCCTCCAGGAGCCGCCAACTGGGTCCATTCATTGGCTGAATAGGCTCCCGGAACCGCCAAATGGGTCCATTCATTGGCTTAATGGGCTCCGGGAGCCGCCTAATAGGCCCATTCATTGAGTGAATGGGCTCCCGGAACCGCCTAATGGGTCCATTCATTGGGTAAATGGGCTCCGGGAGCCGTCTAATGGGTCCATTCATTGAGTGAATGGGGTCCAGGAGCCGCCTAATGGGCATATTCACCGACTGAATAGGCTCCCGGAGCCGCCTAATAGGTCCATTCATTGACTGAATGGGCTTAGGGAATCCTTCCAGGAACCCCGTTTCGGGTCTGGGGAGGGGTTCGGGGGCCTCCGGGGGGCAAAAACGGGGCTTCCGGGAGGAGGGGGCCGGGATGCCGTCGAAGCACCCGTACAAATGCCGGGCCTTAGCCCTGCGCTCGGGCTCGGGAGGAGAGACAGATGGCAGGAGGATACATTCCGCAAGCCGATTCCGAGTTCGACACTTTTCAGATCAACTTCGCCGACTACGTGAACGCGAACATGGCGGGCCTGGGTCTGGGCTTGGGCGAGTTGGACGCCCTGAACGCCGCGCGGACCGCGTGGGAGGCGTCCTATCCCGCGCACGTCACCGCGCAGGCGGCCGCGCAAGCCGCGCGCCAAACCAAGCAGACCGACCGCGAAACGTATGAGACAGAGATTCGCAATCTTGTGAATATCCTGCAAGCCAGCCCCGACGTTGACGATACCGAGCGGCAGGCGATGGGAATCACCGTGCGCGACACGACGCGGACGCCGGTTGCTGCGCCCACATCGCGGCCCGTTTTGCAGTCTGACACTTCGCAAAGGCTGCGTGTCGGCGTTTCATTTGTGGATGAGCTGACGCCCACGAGCCGCGCGAAACCGGACGGCGTGATGGGATGCGAAATATATATGAAAATCGGCGACCCCGCCCCGACCGACCTCGACGACATGGTTTTCGTGACGCTGGACACGCGCACTCCGCATACGATTGATTTCGACGGCGCGGACGCGAATAAACCCGTGCACTTCATCGGCCGCTGGGTCTCGACGCGCTCCGAACCGGGCCCGATCAGCGAGACCGTGAGCGCGACTGTGGTGGGGTAGAGCGTGGCCAAAACGCCCGCGTGGTGGGAGAAGGTTCGTTCTTGGCTCGATGTGAAGTCCATGCAGCCTCGACGGTCCCTCATGTGGTGTGCCCTCGCATTTCTTTCCGGGCTCGCAATCGGGTTAGGAATGTGGTCGAGTGGTTGGCGTCTTGAGACACTGGGATACGCACAATTGGCGGGGCTGCTGAATGTCGTAGCTTGGCCCGCCGTGGTTCTCCTATCTCTGCTTCTGTTCCAGAAGGAAATCCGACTAAAGCTGCGGGAGATGTCCCGATATAAATCTGCCTTTGGCGAGGCAGAGTTCGACAGGGAGATGACCGACGTAGGGAAGGTCGAGGAGGTACCCCTGCCCACAGAGGCGGAGATCGTACCGGGACCCGTTGTGCTCGACCCCGGTGAACACGCTGTCTACGACATGGCTGATAAAGCACCCAGAATGGCCGTATTGTACGCTTGGAGGATCGTCAGGGCCGAGTTAGATGCGTACGCGATGCCTCTGAACGCAGCGCACCACCTGCACTGGACAGACCGCATCGCGACAATCCTGGTTCATGAACGCGGCCTGTCCGGTGCTGATGCTGCGCTGATAGAACGGATGCGGTTAATTTGCGATGGAGTTGACTCAGCATTGGGGTGGCAGCCGTCCTCCGAGCAGGCAACCCGGTACGCTCGAACCGCAGTCGCGCTCGCAAGTAGGATTCGGAATGCCCTCGGGACCAAAAGCAGCGACGATGGCTGAGATAAACTACCTTACACCTCTCAGCCTTCTCAACGTTGAGGGTGCGACCCAGCGCTACGGCATACGGAGGGTCAGTGCGCGCTTGTAGCTTTTAGGTCCGCTTCCGGCTTGCCATTCCGTGGTCAGCGTGAGCGTAATCTCTGTTCCCGGCTTCGCCGACGGGGCAGGGAAGTGAAGCGTAACGCTCTTCGGCCGGATCATTGCCAGTTCGCCGAGTGAAATCGGCAGCGAGTCCGTCGGTGCGACTCCCCCCAGGTCCGCCTCGGAAATGCGGACGTCCCCCACCTCGAAGACCGACGTTCGGAGTGTCACCTCCGCAGTGACGTCCGTCCCCGCGCGGCTGAGCACGGCGGAAACCGTGACGTTGCTCGGGCCGGGCGAGAGCAGTTGCGGTGCGAAGCGGAGCACCGCCGCCAACCCGATCAGAAGAATGAGGGCAAACGCCACCAAGACGGTCGTCTTCAGGGACCCGCGTTGGCGCAGCGTGGGACTCTCCATACAGTATCTCTTACGTCTTTCGAGCCCGTTCCGCATCGTGAATGGGCCTTGACATGAGAAGGATAAAGGTGCCGGCATTGACACCACACCCCGCCTGTGGGCCATGCTGGAGAGGCATTTTATGATCCGTGACAGTGCAACTCCGACCCAGAAACTGTACACCCCGGGCGGCCCCGCCTGGCGCAATATCCTCATTCGCCTCGGCATCGTCCTTCTGCTGATGGGCTTCGTTTGCCTGGTCTTGTGGACTAAGAGGGACGGGATGGCCGATGAGCGCGGCAGTCCCGTCGGGATGCTCGACATCATCTACTTCACCGTCGTCACCGTGACGACGGTCGGGTACGGAGACATCGTGCCCGTCTCCCCCGATGCGAGGGCATTCGTGACCTTCGGCGTCGCCCCGATCCGCGTCGTAATCTGGCTAATCTTCCTCAGCGCGGCGTACCAGTTATTCGTCCGGCAGCAAACAGAAGCCTTCCGATTGGGCATACTTAGGCGAAAGTTGAAAGACCACACAATCATTTGCGGGTTCGGCGTCAAGGGGCGATCGGCCGCGCAGCAGCTGCTGGACCGGGGTGTTCCGCAAGATCAGATTATTGCGATTGACCCCAAGGAAAGCGCCGTTGCGGCAGGCGTGGAACAAGGGTTTCGGGTGTTGCGCGGAGACGCGGCCAGCCAGGACCTTCTGCTCGACGCCGGAGTGAAGTCCGCCGCTGACGTGATTGTAACGCCCGATGAGGACGGCAAGTGTGTGCTGATCTGCCTCACCATAAAGGACCTGAACTCCAACGTGCGCGTGGTCGCTTCCGCACGCGAAGAGGAAAACGTGCGGCTGATATATCGCAGCGGCGCCGATGCAGTCATCGCCCCGTCCGTGGACGGCGGCCGCCTGCTCGCAGCGGCGACTGAGGCACCGGTTTCGACGACCTTCATTGAAGAGTTCATCCACCACGGCCGGGGCATGGACGTAATCGAGCGCGTTGTTGAACCGGGCGAGGAAGGCATCACCGTCGCCGACCTGAAGGATCTGAAGGGCGCCATTATTCTCGGGTTGAAAACAGGCACTGAGCGCCTTGACTTTAGTCAACTGTCGGGGCGCCGCCTTCGTTCCGGAGACGTTGTCGTCGCGCTCAAGCTCGAAGAAAATAAGGAAACGTCCTGAAGCCCTACGGACACCGCCGAAGCCTGCGCCGCCCCTTCGGGCGGGACTATTTGTTTTAGCTGTCTCAACACGCGACGTGTTTAGGAGGTTAGCGGGGCAGACAAATGCCGACGCTAACGCCCGCTTTAGGCCTGCCTGCTCTTGGCGATAAGTTCTTTCAGGATCTTCGCCGCGACGATGGCCGTGATTCCGCTCGGGTCGCGAGCTGGATTGAGTTCCACTATGTCGGCGCCCACGAGTTGCCCCTGAAGGGTTTGGATCAGGCTCAGGACCTGGCGGGTTGACAGCCCCCCCGGTTCCGGATGTGACACGCCCGGCGCGAACGCAGGGTCAAGCCCATCTAGATCGCACGATATATATACCGGCGAATCGAAGCTAAGGCCCAGCGTATCGGAGTGGTCCTTCATTTCGATAACCTCCACCCCGAACTTCGCGGCCTGTTCCGACTGGTGGCCCGTCATTGCCCGAATCCCCACCTGCACCAGGCGGTCAACGAGTCCCTCCTCCATGATCCGCGCGAAAGGGCACGCGTGAGACATGCGGTTTCCATCGAACTCATCATAAAGGTCAGGATGAGCGTCTATTTGCAGCAGACTTAGCCGCTCGTATCGCTCGCGGAACGCCTTGATTATTGGATATGTGATCGAGTGATCGCCGCCGAGACAGACCGGCACGAGGCCTTTGTCGAGAGCATCGCCGACCGCTTCCTCGATTGCGCCGAACGGGTCCTCCGCTGACTCCAGGTCCAGATCGCCTGCGTCACAAAAAACGCCATCCTGAAGCAAGCTGATTCCCGTTTCGGTCCACACGTTTGACACCGGCCCAAGCAGCGCCTCGCGTATGCGCGGCGGCGCCATGGCGGTACCGCGCATGTAAGAGGAGTTGCGGTCGAACGGCACTCCGATGATCGTCGTCGCGCCGCGGCTCGCATCCGTCGGTAAATCGTTCGACATCGGTCTTGTCCCGGAGCATGGCAGATCACCGGCCAATCAGGTAGCCTCGAAAGAGCCCCATGTCAATTCGTGCCGCCGTGATGACCGAGCCGGAAGCGCCGATTGCGCTCTGGGAACTGGACGACCCCGTACTCGAAGAGGGAAGCGTCCTTTTGGAAACAATCGCCAGCGAGGTCTGCGGCACCGACGTGCATCTGCATCGCGGACGCCTCGCGGGCGTGCCGTACCCGATAGTGCCGGGGCACGTTAGCGTCGGAACGGTTTTGGAGGCGCGCGGAGTCGAGACCGACGCGCTCGGCGCAAGCCTAATGCCCGGCGACGAAGTGACGTTTTACGATGTGCACGAAACGTGCAACGCCTGCTATTTCTGCACCGTCGCGCAGCAGCCCAACCTCTGCCCAAGCCGGCGTGTTTACGGCATCACTTATTCGGCACACGAAGGTCCGTTGGGCGGGTGGGCCGAACGCATTTATCTCAAGCCGGGCGTGCGCGTGTTGAAACTGCCGGAAGGTCTGAGCGCGGACGACGTGATAGGCGGCGGCTGCGGCCTGTTCACCGGCTTCGCGGCCGTGGAGCGCAGCGACGTCCGCATGGGCGATGCGGTCGTTGTGCAGGGGTCGGGTCCGGTCGGCCTCGGCGCGGCCGCGTGCGCGGCGCTGCGCGGGGCCGGAAGCGTGGCGGTCATCGGCGCGCCGAAGGCGCGGCTCGACTTGGCCCGGAAACTCGGCGCGGACGTTGTGTTCTCATTGGAGGATGACTCGATGGATGAGCGTGCGGCCGCGATCGCCGATATGACCGGCGGGCGGGGCGCCGACGTTGTCATCGAGGCCAGCGGGAATCCGGAGGCAATACCGGAGGGACTCAACCTACTTCGCGACGGCGGCACATACGTGGTCGCCGGACATTACACGGATGCCGGCCCGGTTGCGATCAACCCCCACACTCACATAAACCGCAAGCACGCGGACATCCGCGGCCAGTGGGGCACAGACTTTCGCCACGTTGTGTGCGCGTTGCGTCTTCTCGCGAAGCATCGTGAGCGGTTCCGGTTCCGGGACGTGATCGGCGCGCGTTACGGGCTCGAAGGCGCGGAGCAGGCTTTGAAGGACGTCGCGGCTCTGCGCGTCACGAAGGCCGTCATTGACCCGCGCTTCGGCGCGTGAATCCTATCCCCGAGTCCTCGTAGGGTTGGGCATGGGAGCGCCCTTTCAGGTTGAACCACCAATCCTACGGGGATTGGTGGATAGAAAGAGGAGGTTCGCCGGGTCAAGGCGAACTAAGACCGATGTACGCCCGGGGGAATGTGGTTATGAGCGACCTCTGTTCCAAAATCGTCGAGCGGTTCGGTGACGCATGGGGTTATCTCGGGTGGATCGTCTTCGCGGGCAGAATCTTCGGCCCATTGCTGTTCTTGGACAACGTTCTGATCCGATTTGGGCTCGTCTTCGGCGTTGGCTTGGCGTTGCTTGTGTGGTGGGCGGTGGATGCGGCTGACCAGCAATTGTATTTGTGGGTCGCGGTGGCTCCACTGTTCATCATCATGAGCGTGTTGCCATACGGGTTCCTTCTGGTCGTCATTGGGTGGGTCCTTTACTGGACCCGCTCGCGAGAGTAACCGGAGTGACCTTGCCCGCTGACAGGAGTGTGGTTCGCGCTTTCTCAGCGAGCCAACAGGTCTGTGAGGGCGTGCAAATGGATCTGGCGATGGCCGGCGGGTAGTACGGTCGCGCCGCTATGTTATTATCGCCGGCTGTTCCAGTGCTCGTCCAATAGCCTCTGTATCTGCACGATATGATACGGCTCGTGATAAAGAAGCCGGCGCAGGACCTTGCGCACGCTTCACTTCTGGCCGTCGACATCCACGACGCGCTTGCCGTCGGCGACGCCGCGCTCCCGCAACATGCCGACGACGAACTCCCGCACGGTCTTAATGCGCTCGAGCGGCGTCTTCGCGCGGGCGAACTTCGGCGCCGGCCACAGTTTCTGTACGTACCATCTTTCGGCAGACGCGATGTGCTGCGCCTGTTCCTTTATTGTGGGGAAGTATGTGCTGACTAACTCGCTTCGTTTTTTCGGCCGCCAGGCCCAGGCGTCTTGCGGCAATGCGCGCAAAATGTCAAGCAGATCCGACCGCGATAACCGAAGGCGCCGAAGCAATACGTTCAGCTCGCGCTGTCAAACGGGCTTCCGGTCGCTCTCAAATAAAGCGTACGTCATCCCGCCCTTTGCCGATCGCCGGAATCGCACCGTTTCCGATACCGACACGCTCATTCATTTTGGGAGCGCGATCTTTTCGCCGTGAGACGCAAGCCACTTGAGGTAGCGCCTAATCTCCCCCGGCGCGCCCTCAACGGCGGCGTCGGCCGACGACCGGTTTATGAACAGCCCCGGCAGTTCGACAACCCATGCCATGCAGTGGCCGTCTCGGCCGACCTCCAGCGCCAGATTGAACTCGTCATGCTTTGCCATTCGCCGCGGGCGCCGGGTGAGCGCCCTGCTTGATTATGTCCGGGTTAGACCGGCGCGTCGGAGGCTCGGACTGACGCCCTGCCCCGACGGAGGAGGGCGGGACAGAACCGGTATCGGACTGAGGGGTGAGTGGGCGTGGCGGCAGCCCGGCGGGCCGTGCGGAACTCCGCTGCTGAGGAACCAAGAAATGAATGTCCGAGTAGCAAGGAGGCCCAGCCTAAGCAGACGGCCGCCTGTTTCCGGCGCCCTACTGGCGCCGCCATTCCTCTCAGGGGGTGCCTGTTCGGCACGGGCAGCTGTAGAAATAGTCGCCGGACCGGCGAATCTGGGATATAATGAGGGCACGGAAAGGAGGTTTTGGATGCGACGAATCGTTCTCGTATCGGTGATAGGCGTGGCGGCGCTCTCAGTGGACGCTCTCCTGCTTCTCGGCGGGGGCTATTTTGACGACTTCAACGACGGCAATGCCGACGGCTGGCTCTCCGACCAGGGGAGTTGGGAGGTGCGCAACTTCGAATACCACGGCACAGGTCGGTGGGTGAATCAAAGAAACGATAACGTTTCGTGGGTTGAGAAGTTCGACGCTATTGACATGTCCGTCGAGGGGATCATGTACACGGACCCCGGCTTCGACGATGTGAACAAGATGCTCGTTCTCAGGTACCTGGACAGAGACAACTTGCTCGTCGTGAACTTCCGGGCCGGGTGGCGAGCAGATGTTGTCATTTCGCAGATGGTGGACGGCCAGGGCGAACTGATCACGCCGGAGTTCCAATTCCCGATTCCGCAACACGGACAGACGGAACGCAAACATTGCCGTGTTGATCTGATCGGAAAACACGTCATCGTATATTTCGAGGGCCGGGTTTACATAGATCAGGAGTTCTCGCAGATCTCAGAGACTCTGTTGGGCAGCGCCGGAGTAAGCACTTTCTCCAGCGCGGGCGGCGGAGATGAGGAGGTGTTCCTCGACGATTTCCATTGCGGCGTGGCCGGGCTGTACCAGGCCGACCAAGTCCGGCTGATCTTTGCGCACTACGTGTCCGGCAGCCCGGCGGAGATGCAGCGGAGCGACGACCGTTACTACGTGCTTGGGAGTTGGACCGGCCTCCTGTGGTTCACCCAGCCGCCGCTGCGGTTTGAGACGTCGCATTTCGTAGCGCAGGGGCCGCTGTGGGACCTCACGGTAAGAGCCGAAACCCATATGAACACGCCCGGCACTCGGCAGGTGATCAGTTTGCACAACTGGAACACCGGCCAGTGGGAGCAGGTCAGCAGTGAGCTGATTAGCGTCACAGACCGCGTTATCCGGCAGCGGATCACAGCTGACCCCGACCGGTTCGTGCGGCCGATCACGGGTGAAGTGCAGGTCAGGATGGACTACTTCATCGTGGGGTCTCTTTTTCAGTTTCCGTTCAGAGTGTCTGTAGACGAACTTCGCATTCACGCCGTCTGCAGGTAGGGCCGTTGGTTCTCTGTCAGGGCAAGCCGTGCGCCCCTGTCTACGTAAACACCGGAAAGGTGGAGGGCAGGGATTGTGAAACTTCTCGCCCTGAGATGCAACCGGCCGAGAGGCTTCTCGGGAGAAAATCCCTAGAACCCAGCCCTTCGAGTTAGGCGGGTCTCGAGGGAGGCTACCCTCCGCCACCTCCCTGCTTATACGAGCCGTGTCCGAAGGCGCCGCCGCCGCCGAACCCGCCGCTGAACCCGCCGCGCCCGAATTCGTAGCCGACGACCTTGCCGTCTCTGATCCGATACAGCGCGCCGTTCGTTCCGCGTTCGGACAGTACGCGTCTCGCCACCATGATGTCATGCAGGAACTCTCTGCACTCCTTCATGTCAACCGGCGTGTTCTTCGTTTCCTTGATCAGTTGCGCGTCAACGCAGTAACTGCGCAGCAGCATGTCGCGGCTGGCCGTGAACAGTGCGGGATTCGCGAAGATGTCGGCCGAAAGGATCTCTCCGTTCAGCCAACAGATGACACCGACGGCGTTTTTCGATCCAACGAATGCTCCGCGCAGTTTCTTCGCAAGTTCCTCAACCGCTCTCTTGACCTTCGGGTCGTTCAGCGTCGCCTGGATGCTGCCGGTGGAACTCGTCGCGCCGGCGGCCTTGTTCGCTCTTTCCACCTCTACCCAAACCGCCGACTGGCTCGACGTCTGAGATGCCGTCTGGCGCACCTGGTCGGGCACGAAGCCACCACCAGGCGAAAAGGACATGCCGCGACCGCTCCAGCGCCCATGCTCGACGCAGAAGACCGGAACCGGCCGTTCGGTTTTCGGCGGGACGACCGTGTCCTTCGCTACGATGCGGTCCTGTTTTCCGCCCAGCAGCAGTTCACCGGCGAAAAGAATCAACGGAAGATGGGATTTGTTCCTCACCTCCAGCGTGTTGACGGTCTCCCGCCCGGGGACTTCGACGATCTCCACGACACCGAGGCGCGACGCCTCGGTGAGCGTGATGTACTTGTGATCTCCAAGTGGCGATTGACTGATGATCGGGACCACGGCGATCGTGCCGATCTGGAGTGGTTTCCCGAGCGTTAGTTTGGCCTCTGCGGCGACGACCACGCTGGCGGCAACGGCCAGCGCCAAGACAACCTTATACATGGTACTCCTCCGATGTCTGTATGTTCAGCCGGCCGGCTGTGTTTTTTGACTCGTTAGTCCGACGCGCGAAGGGGTGCAACGGTTACGGTGTGAATCTTAAGGCACAGGACGCGTCGCCGCGCCTGCCGCGGGCGGCTATAATCCATCATGGCCGCTCGAAACAACGGAGACGGGCTGGTTGTTGCCCTCGGACTCTCACTCTGGACCCTCCTGGGCCTTCAGGTGCTGATCGGAGTCCTTCTCTCCACGCAGTACTCCTCAGCGATCGGCGAAGCCCACGGCTCAGTGGCCGCAATCGGCAGAGGCGGGTTCTGGGGCTTCCTTGCGGGATTCCACTACTGGGGGAGCGCGGTCACGATACTTCTTGCGGGTCTGAACCTGGCCGTGCTCCTATGGTATGGGAGGAACGGCTGGGATAGCCGTTGGCTTTGGTGGGGCGCAATCGGAATCGCCGTGATCGCCGTCATGTTCCAGATGACCGGCAACCTGCTCCCGGGCAGCGCGCACGACGTGAGGACCGCTTTCAAGGAGGCATCCATTGCATCCGCGGCCCCGGTCATGGGCCGTCAATTATTCGAGGCGACGCTCGGCGGCATCGAGGTCGGCCAGTCCACATTCGACAGGTGGTATTTCGCGCACCGCTTTGCGGCGTCCGCGCTGCTCATTCTGCTCGCAATCCCGTGCCTGCGGGCGGCCCTTAGACTCCGGGTGTCGGGGCTGTGGCGATGGGCGCCGGTCGCTGTGATCGTAGTTGGCGCAGCGCTGGCCGTCGGCTACGGCGCGCCGCACGGGCCGACCGCAGGCGCGGAAGACTTCGCAAGCCAGGCCGTCAAGCCTATGTGGTACGTGCTTCCGATGCACGCGCTCTTGAATATCTCTCTCAGTGTCAACCCGTCGCTGAGCTGGGTCGGCGCGATGTTGCTCCCGGCGCTCGGCTTCGGATCATTCGCCTTGGTTCCGTTGCTCTGGCGAAAGGGATTGCCCGCGGTTTTCGGCCGGCTCGCGCTCTTGGCCGGCACCGCGATGATGGTGTTCGCGGTCTTGACTTACGGACAGCAGCTGCAGAGTCCGTTTTCGGAGACGGCGATGGCGGAAGGTGATGCCGAGCCGGCCGGAGATTTCGGGCAGATTGACACCGCTCTGGCCAAAGTGGGGCGTGAGGAGTTCTTGGAAGCCGGTTGCCTTGGGTGCCATAGCGTAGGCGGGGAAGGGTTAGCGGTCACGGGACCCAACCTCGGACATGTTGGGGACGAGCATCAGGACCCCGATTGGTTTGTTGAAAAACTGAGGGACCCCGCATCCAAAAGCCCGGGCACCACAATGCCCTCATTCGCCGATCTGGGCGACGAGAAACTGCGGGCGCTGGCGGAGTACCTGCGGTCGCTGAGAGCATCGGACGAGCCGGCGCCCTGATTCAGCCCAAATGCAGCCGGATGGCTGACACGCTGCGCTAAACTTCCGGCGATGATTCGCGTGGGCGTGGATACGGGCGGAACTTTCACAGATTTCGTCGTGGCTGGAGAGGACGGGTTATCGGTCTTCAAGGTTCCCAGCACGCCTGCGCGACCCGCTCTCGCACTATTGGAGGGTCTCCGCCGAGCCGGACCGCTTTCACGGGAAGACGGTGGCGGGGATGGGTTCTCCCTTCTCCACGGCACGACCGTGGCCACGAACGCGATTCTCGAACGCAAGCTCGCCAAAACCGCATTCGTCACGAACGAAGGGTTTCGCGACCTTCTGTTCCTGGGCCGTCAAACGCGCCCGGAAATCTATGACCTGGAGCCCGTTCTCCCCCGGCCTCCGGTGGATCCGGAGGATTGTTTCACGGTGCGGGGACGACTGTTGCCGAGCGGCGAGGAGTTGGAACCGCTTTCTAATGAGGGCTTAGAAAAGCTCGCGAGCGAACTGTCGGACTATGAAAGCGTCGCCGTGTGTCTGCTCTTCGCGTATGCAAACCCGCGCCACGAGCGCCGCGTCGTCGAGGCGCTTTCCAATCCGTTCGTCTGTTGTTCGCACGAAGTGTCGCCTGAGTTCCGCGAATACGAGCGCGCCTGCGCCACGGTGCTGAACGCGGCGGTCGGGCCGATCATGCGCGGGTATTTGAAAGAGATCGCTGCGGAGAGCGGCGCTTTAGAAACGCTCGTAATGTCCAGCGCCGGCGGCCTCACAACTCTGGAGGAGGCGCTGGAACTGCCGATCCGCACGGTAACCAGCGGGCCCGCGGGGGGGGTCGCCGCGACCCACGACCTGGGCAGGCGCCACGGCCGGGCCCGCCTCATCGCGTTCGACATGGGGGGCACCAGCACCGATGTGTCCCTCATCAGCGGCGTGCCCGCCTTCACGTCGCTGTCCGATATCGCGGGCCTGCCGGTGCGCGGCCACCGGGTGGACGTCCACACTATCGGCTGCGGGGGGGGCTCGATTGCACATCTGGACGACGCGGGGGCGCTGAGGGTCGGGCCGGAGAGCGCGGGCGCCGAGCCGGGACCCGCCGTGTACGGCAAAGGCGGGCCGCTGACCGTGACCGATGCGGACTATCTGCTGGGCCGGCTGCCGCTGGAGCGGTTCGGCGGAGGTTCGCCCTTCCGCTTGGACACGGACGCGCTGCGGCGCGTAGTCCCCGCGTTTGCCGGCGCGCTCGGGCGAAACGAGATCGAGGTCGCCGAAGCGGTCGTGGAGGTCGCCGAGGCGCAGATGGCGCGCGCCATCCGCCGTGTCTCTTCAGAGCGGGGGCTCGACCCGGCCGGCTTCGCCCTTGTATGTTACGGCGGAGCGGCAGGGATGCACGCCTGCGCCATCGCGGAGCAACTGGGTATGCGGGAGGTGTTGGTTCCGCCCGTCCCCGGTGTCTTCTCCGCCATGGGGCTGCTGCTGGCGCCTCGGATCCATGAGGCGTCGGTCACTGTCCTGGGCGCGCACGGTCCGGCGGAGTGGCGCAAGGTCTTTGCCGAGTTGGAGGAGGAGGCCCGCCGGCGGCTGGGCGTGCCCGCCGACAGGGTCGTGCTCCACGCCGACATGCGCTACAAGGGGCAGTCGCATGAGATCTCGGTGCCGCTGAACGCCGCGACAGGCGGCTTAACTCCCTCAACACGCGGCGTGTTGAGGGAGTTGACGCCACTGAACTCCGCTGAAGAATCCCTCAACAATCTCATTGTTGAGGGTTCTCTAATCGGTTATGAAGAGGCATGTGCTGCGTTCGAGCGGCTGCACCGCGAACGGTACGGGGTGGCCGGGCACGGAACCGAGTTTGAATGGACGACTGCCCGCGTGCGCGTGGAGGCCGATGCGCCCGGGACCCTGCCTCGGGGGGGGGCCGGAATGCAACCGTCTTCTCTCCGGCGCCCGGTAGGCCCGACACTCTTGTCGGGCGATGTGATGCGCGACAGGAGTGTCGCACCTACCGCGCGATTGCGATGGGACGGCCGGTGGGCCGATGCCGCGCTTCGAGCGCGCGAAGACCTTCGGCCGGGAGAACGCCTCGCCGGGGCGGCCATTGTGGTGCAGGCCGACAGCACGCTCGTCATTCCGCCGGGCTGGGGCGGGGAAGTGCTGGATGACGGAACGCTTTCCTTGAGTCCGGACTGAGGCGGCCGCCGAAAGGATGGAAACTCCGGGGTGCATTAGACTCGGTGGGTGCGACACTCTTGTCGCGCTCCCCGCAGTTGCCGGACAAGAGTGTCGGGCCTACCGGGGTTGATCAGAGCCCCCGGCCGCATCGGAGGATGGCGTGTACTGCCGGGCGCCGTCCAGCTCGACAGTCAGCGCCTTCCCCTTAGGGGCGGCCTTCCCTGGCCGGCCTCGGACCGGCAGGGGACTCTCGTCAAGCGTCCCCTGCCGGGCGTCAGTCGGCAGTCGTCAGTCGGAGATATGCAGGTGCCGGTCTCCGATATCCCCTTGCAGGTCTCCGACATTCCCTTGCAGGTCTCCGGCATACACTTGCAGGTCTCCGACATTCCCTTGCAGGTCTCCGATATACACTTGCAGGTCCGAGACCTGCAAGGGAATAATTCAAATATTCCCTTGAAGTGTTAACAGATTCCCTTGAATCTCGCCAACATTCCCTTGAATATCGCGAGAATCCCTCTGACTCTCAGAGACTACTTGAGGTTTTACGTTCAAAAACCTCAAGTAGGGGCCGAATCGGGGCCGTTTCCGGCCAAACGACCGGCCCGGGCCACCCTGGTCATGGCCCTGATCTGCCTCATCCCGTGGACTGAGCGGACCGGCGACGACCTCCACGACCTCCGGCCCCTCCTCGTCCCCGGCCTGAAGATCGCGAAGCCGGACAACTCGCCCGGGACCTTGAACGCCCGCCTGGGAGAATCAGCTGCCTCAGTTGCGAACTGACTCAGCCGGCGGCTGAATGGGTCCCGGTTGCTGAGGCTTGCAGATGCCGCCCCCGAGAAGCCTCGCTCGTACGACCAGCGAGACCGTGGACGCGACTGTGGCGGGGTAGAATCGGGGGGTGCTTAGCCGCTACATCTCCGGATGCGGAGGCATGGTAAGAGAGGTCCGCAAGAACAGATGAGACCGAAGCATGTTGTAGTCCTTGTGGCCGCAATCGCGGCTATGCCGTTCCTGCAAGGAGGCGGCATCTCCGAGGGTGCTGGGGGCCGACTCAAGATCGCGTTCTACTCCGACCGCGACAGAAAAAAGGATATATACATCATGAACGCGGACGGTTCTGGACAGGCACGGCTAACGAATACCCCGGATTTCGACGGGGTCCCTGCGTTCAGTCCTGACGGGTCGAAAATCGCTTTCGTGTCCAACCGCGACGACAACTGGGAGATCTACGTAATGAACGCGGACGGCTCCGGGCAGACGCGGCTGACGCATGACTCGGCCTTCGATTTTAATCCCACGGTCAGCCCGGACGGGTCTAAGATCGCGTTTGAGGCCACCCGCGACGGCAACCGGGAGATCTACGTCATGAACGCGGACGGCTCTGGGCAGAGCAACCTGACTAATGACGCGGCTTTCGATGGCTACCCTGCGTTCAGCCCGGACGGGTCGAAGATAGCGTTTATGTCTGACCGCGACGGCAACGCGCAGATTTACGTGCTGAACGTTAACGGTACAGGAGTGACGCGGCTGACGAATAACACGGCTGACGATTACCAGCCTGCGTTCAGCCCGGACGGGTCGAAGATCGCGTTTGAGTCCAACCGCGACGGCAACTCGGAGATCTACGTCATGAACGCGGACGGCTCTGGGCAGACGCGGCTGACGGACAACTCGGCTGTCGATAACGCCCCTGTGTTCAGCCCGGACGGGTCGAAGATCGCATTTGATTCCACACGCGACGGCAACTCGGAGATCTACATCATGAACGCGGACGGCACCGGACAGACGCGGCTAACGAATAACGCGGCTTTTGATTCCGGTCCCTCCTTCCCGCTCCGGCAGAAGCGGTAAGGAGTTCGCCTGCGTCTCGCTGGCTGTCGGTACGATCAGCGAGACGGTGTGCCCGACTGTGGCGGGGTAGAATCGGGGGGTGCTTAGCCTCCGATTCCGGGGATGCGGAGGCGTGATGAGAGAGGTTCGCAAGAACAGATGAGACCGAAGCATGTTGTAGTCCTTGTGGCTGCTATCGCGGCCATGCCGTTCCTGCATGGAGGCGGCACCTTTCAGGGTGAAACGGGCGGAACCAAGATCGCGTTCACGTCCAACCGCGACGGTAACTATGAGATCTACATCATGAACGCGGACGGCTCTGGACAGACGCGGCTGACGAAAGACGCGGCTGACGATGTCTCGCCTGCATTCAGCCCTGACGGATCGAGGATCGCGTTTATGTCCTTCCGCGACGGCAACTATGAGATCTACGTCATGAACGCGGACGGCACAGGGCAGACGAACCTGACGAACAACGCTGCGGACGATCTCTTTCCTGCGTTCAGTCCGGACGGATCGAAGGTCGTGTTTGCGTCCTGGCGCGACCGCAATTGGGAAGTCTTCGTCATGTCCGCGGACGGCACTGGAGTGACGCGGCTGACCAAAAGCGTAGCCTCGGATGATAAGCCTGCGTTCAGCCCTGACGGATCGAAGATCGCGTTTCAGTCCACGCGCGACGGCAACGATGAGATCTACATTATGAACGCGGACGGCTCTGGACAGAAGCGGCTGACGAGTAACGCGGCTTACGATACCGCGCCTTCATTCAGCCCTGACGGGTCGAAGATCGTGTTTGAGTCCACCCGCGACGGCAACTGGGAGATCTACGTCATGAACGCGAACGGCACAGGAGTGACGCGACTGACGTATGATGCGGCTACCGATTCCTTACCTGCGTACAGCCCTGAAGGTTCGAATGTCGCGTTCCAGTCCGACCGCGACGGCAACTGGGAAATCTACATCATGAACGCGGACGGCACTGGGCAGAAGAATCTGACGAATAACGCGGCTTCCGATGCTGATTCCTCCTTCCCGCTCCGGCAGAAGCGGTAAGGAGTTCGCCTACGTTTCGATGCCTCGCTCGTACGACCAGCGAGACCGTGAGCGCGACTGTCTACCGTCCGCCAACACGAGAGGCGGGGTCGGGGGATGAAGCCGGTTTCTCTAAACGCCCGGTTCTGGCCCGGGTCCTTGTCCGTGCGGGACCCCTAAGGCGGCCGTCTGCGAGAGGGCGGTCAGGCGCTCTTCCTGTCTGAGAACGTGATCGGTCATAAGGGCCTTGATTTCGTCCATCTGCGACTGCATGTGGTCCAGGCGCTGCTGCACGCCCGCTTCCGGGCTCTGGCCCTTCTGCATCATTTCTGCCATCTTCCGCTGATGCCGCAAAAGCATGGCGACAATCGGCACGATCACCACCAAGCCGAAGCCTATGAGCGGTCCCAACACCTCGGGCCTTAACAGGTTCTCCCACATTCTTTCGGCGCTCCTTACCTCTCGTCGTTATACCCCTCCGCCATCTGCTGCGTTGCAGGTAGAGGCTGATTCCGGGCCGGTGTGCCCTGACCCCTATTTCCCTAACTGCTTCACCACGTCGGCGTACGTCTCAAATGGGTCCGGCAGTTCGACGACGGTCTGACGGTCCAGGTAGACGGCCTCCCAGTCCACCCAATACGTAGGCTGCTTCTGGGAAAGAAGGTAGCGCACGAGTTGCGCGCGGCCGTAAGCCCGCGTGTTGCCGGGCGGTTCGGTCACCGCGTCCACAATCGCCAACTCGTTGACCACCGTTCGCGCCCCGCCCATCTCAGTCAGCGCATGGAAAAGGCTCTTTGCGGGGTCAATGTTGTGATACTCCATGTCAATGGAGTGGAGGGCGTCCGCGTCCCAGCCGAGGTTCTGGTCCTCCATGTACTGCTCCACGATCTTTCGCTTGGCCACCCAGTCCAGCCGGTCGGCCAGCGCCATAGGGTCCTTCTCTAACAGGTCGAGCGTTTCGGCCCAGTTGTCAAGAGTCCAGTCGGTTTCCTCGTCGCGGCCGCGAAAGGTCTCTGCAAGCGTTACGTACTCGCGGTGCAGGTCAACGGCCGGGATCGTCTCCTCGTTCTCCAGTTGCACTATCCACCGGTACGCCGGGTCGCGGCTGACCTTCCGCAGCGTGTCGAGCGGGTCGGCCACATGGAGCCGTTCCGGAACGAGATGGTTCTCGATGAGATCGAGCATCAAGCACGTGGTGCCGATCTTAAGGGCGAAGGCAAACTCCATCTGGTTCGCCTCACCGAACAGCAGGTGCAGCCGGGTGGCGTCGCCGTGAGAGTAAAGCGCCTCCCACTTCGGATTGATGAGCGCGCGGTTGAAACGGACCCGGCTGGCGATGGTCTTGATGATGTGGTCGGCGCGCTGGCTCAGTTGAAACTCCACGTCCGGATCGGGGTTAACTCCGTAAACGTTGCTGACCCATATGTAGTCAACGGGATGCAACGCCAAGTCGTTCATGTCAGGCCGGGCGCCCATGTAATCAATCCGGTGGCCGCCCACGCGCCCGACCCCGGCATAGATTTGGCGCGTTACAAGGAACGGATAGAGGAACCGGACGGACTCGTTCAGGAACCGGTCCTCGCTGCGGACGAGATAGTTCTCATGGCACCCGAAAGTGTGGCCTCCGAAGTGGTCCACGCTGTTGTTATAGAAACTGACAGAATCCTCAAGCCCAATCTCCTTCAGGGCGCGCGTAATGATCCGGTGGCCCGCTTTGTCGGCGGCGATTAGATCGAGAATGCTGCGGCACTCCGGCGTTGCGTACTCTTCGTGGGAACCGACGGCGTCAACGTAAAGCCTGCCGCCGTTGATGAGAAACCCGCCGCTGAAAGCGGGCTCGAACGCCTCGTCTCGCGGGTGAAGGTCAATCGCGCCCAGCCGCTGGTGGTGGAAGACGTGGTCCTTGACGGCCTCGACCACGGCCTCGTATCCGAGGTCATCCTCCGTCTCGACGAGGCATCCGAACTCGGTCTCCACTCCGAAGATGCGATTGAGGCCCTCGCTCATACCGTTATTGTACGCCCGGAGCGTGAGTATCATCGGCGCGTGAGCCGTATTGCCTGGGTCGCCGCGTGGGCGTTCGCTTTCCTTTTGCTCTCCGGGTTCTGGACTTACGGGCTGTTCGACCTCGACGAGGGCATCTATGCCGCGGCGCTAAGGGAGATGCTCGAAAGGGGCGATTGGGTCGCCATCAGTTACCGGGGCGAGCCCTTTTTCGAGAAGCCGATTCTCATTTATTGGTCCGCTATGCTGTTTCTGAAAGCGGGCGTGCCGGATGTATTGGCCCTGCGGCTGGGTCCGGTTCTGGCGACGGCCGGCACTCTTCTGATAACCACGGCGTTCGCGCGGCGGCGCTTCGGAGACGAGGTCGGGCTCTGGTCGCTCCTAATCCTGGCCTGCTCGCCGCTGCTGGTTCTGGTCGGCCGGATGTTCCAGCCGGACGCGATGCTCCTCTTCTTCTTGACTGCGGCGCTCGTCAGTTTTTGGGAGGCCGTTCAAGGGAACGGGCGGTGGCTCTGGGCCGGGGGTGCGGCGCTGGGCTTCGCCGTGCTGGCGAAGGGGCCGGTTGCGCTGGCTCTGTTCCTACCCGTTGCGGCCTATGCGCTGATCAGGCTTCGGGCCCCAACGCGCCCCTCTGCTTTGGACTGGGCCGGAGCGACGGTTCTCTTCCTGCTGGTGGTAGGTTCCTGGTACGTGCCGGTGCTGGTCTTGAAAGGCGGCGACTTCTTTCGAGAGTTCATCGTCGAACAGAACTTGCTCCGCTTCGCCGGCGGCGACACTGCTCATCTCGGACCTTTCTGGTTCTATGTTCCGGTGCTGCTCGCGGCGCTGGCGCCGTTTGCGTTTGCCGTCGTAGGGGCAGTCCGGCACGTCCGCAAAGAGCCGGTCGAGGCGTTTCTATGGGCGTGGGCGGTCGTCGTGTTCCTCCTGTTCAGCGCGGCCGGCTCGAAACTGCCTCACTACATCCTGCCGCTCCTGCCGCCTCTGGCCGTGCTGCTCGCTGTCTACGGGGTGCGCCACCGGGCCGCGATTCGGTTCTGGAGCGGCGCATACGGGCTGGTGGCCGGGGCGGGGTTGCTCCTTGCGGCGTGGAACGGCGTTGAGCCGGGCGGGGCGCTGTACGCGGTCGGCGGCGCCGCAGTGGGGGGCGGCGCTCTGTCGCTGGCCCTCGGTGCGACAGGGCGGTCCTTCTTGGCGCAGGGGCTGGCCGCCGCCGCTCCGCTCGCCGCCGCGGTCGCGCTCATAGGAGTCCCGCTCTACTGGACCCAAACTCACTGGGACGTCAGGCGGGTTGCCCGGGACGCCGCGGCCGAGCCGCTGCCGGTTGTCGAGTACCGAATGTCCGGCATGGGCCGCCGGATGCTGACGTCGCACCCGAGCATCCAGTGGTATGCGGGCCGGTCTACGGAGCCCGCGGTCTGGTTGGACGATCTGGCCCGTCGGTTGGAGACCCCCTTCCAAGTGGTGTCGCGTCGAGGGCGGCTTGGCCCGGACGAGGTGCGAATCTTGCGAGGGCTCGGCTTAAAGTTGGAGCTGGTGTCGGAGCGCGGCGAGTTCTCTCTTTACGTGGCGAGGCGGTGACCGAGAGATTCGGCGACGGCAGGCTTGCGCCGATGGTAAAGAACCGGTAGACAGTTCTCTGGTACTTACGACAGCAAGACGTAGACAGGATATTAGAGTCGGAGAGAATGTCAAAAAAAGGTCATTAAAAGGTCTGAAAAAGGTGCGCTTCAGGTCACGGATGCCTGTATAGTGCTTGCAGTGGCTGGTTCGTCCCACGGATGGGATGAGGCTGCCATGAGGCGAGGGCTGGGCGCTCTCTCCTAATTTCGAAAGGTCGGCGTGCAAGGAAGCGGCGTCGGCCTTCCCAAACTGTGGTCCAAGATGGAAAACGTTCCCGCACAGGCGCCGCCGGCTCCTGCCGGACAGGAACTCCCGATTGTCGTCGGCACGGAGGAGGCCACCCTTGACCAGAAGGGTCGTATTCGTCTGCCGCGCAAGGTCCACATAGCGCTGGGGAAGTCGTTCTATCTATGGTTCACGCCGTGGGGCTGCTTCGCAGCCTTTCCGCAGGCCGTTTGGATGCGGGTGGTGGGCGAGGCGAACGCCGGGCCGGTTCTCAACCTCGAAGCGCTCGAACGTACGCGTAGGCTCGGCGAGTTCGCCGAGGAGACGCAGTGCGACGACAATGGCCGTTTCGTAATCCCATATCGCCTTCGGCAGAGGGCGAAGTGGGAAGGCGGTGACGTGGTTCTTGTGGGATGTACCAACCGGCTCGAGATCTGGCGCAAACAGGAGTACGAAGCGTACGAAAAGGACCCTGAAGCGTACCTGCGCGGGTGCGGGATGACGGGCGATACTGCGCTGGATTCCCAAGCGGGGAAATAGGGCGTGGAGCGGCATCGCCCCGTGATGCTGCAGCCGGTGCTGGACCTGCTGAGGGTCCGCCCGGGAAGTGTGGTGGTTGATGGGACGGTGGGCCACGGAGGGCACGCCGAGGGGATGCTCGCGGCGGCGGGCGATGAAGGCGTGCTCGTCGCTGCCGATTGGGACGAGGCGATGCTAAGGAAGGCGGAAGAGAACCTAAAGGGGACCCCGGGCCGGAAGCGGTTCGTTCACGCAGATTTTCGCGACCTGCCCGCATGGCTGCACGAACATGAGGCCGGCGGAGCCGATGCGATCCTCCTCGACTTCGGCGTGAACCTGCAGCATTTTCAAGACCCGCTGCGCGGATTCTCCTTTCTGACTGACGCGCCTCTTGACATGCGGATGGACCGGTCATCCAGGGAGACGGCCGCGGCGTGGCTGGGCCGCGCGACTCATGGCGAGATAGCAGCGGCGCTGCGCGATTACGGCGGCGAGCGCTGGGCCGGACCGATTGCGCGAGAGATAGTCGCCCGCCGAAAGCGGGGCGGGATGAAGCGCACGACCGATCTGGTGGAGGCTGTGCTCGCCGCTGTTCCGCCGCAGCGCCGGGACAAACGCATTGACCCGGCCACGCGCACGTTTCAGGCTGTCCGGATCGCAGTGAACCGCGAACTGGAGGGTCTGGAGGACGCGATCCGGGAACTGGCCGCCTGTCTGCGGCCGGGCGGCCGCATGGCGACGCTTTCTTATCACTCCGGAGAGGACCGCGCTGCGAAGAACGCGTTCAAGTCGCTGGCCCGGTCGGCTGAGTTTCGAATCGTCACAAAGCGGCCGCTGACGCCCACGGCCGAGGAGACGCGCGAGAACCCGAGGAGCCGCAGCGCGAAACTCCGAGCCATCGAACGCACAAACAAGGAGACGGACGAATGAGCGCAATCTCGCATCCGGGAACGGCCGCCGGCACCCTAACCAGAACGCGCGTTCGGGTCTTGCCGAGAAGACGGGCTATTCGCTTAGGCATAGCGCTGTCATTCCTTCTATGCGTCACCGTGCTTACGCTCGTCATACAGCAGGGGCTGATGTTCTGCTGTTTCGTCTTGGCAGAGCAGGCCCGGAACGCCACTTACGTGGCGAACAGGCGTGCCGAGCAGTCTGAGCTTGCCGTCCTTCAACTTAGGCGGCAGATTGACGAGATAGGTAACCCCGGCGCGGTTGGGGACTGGGCGTACGCTCACGATTTCGTGGCGGTATTCATTGTTCAGAGTGTGGAGGAGTCGGAATAGGGACACGTCCGGAGACGGACCAGCCCGGGCGCGGATTGCGATCGGGTTCTTAACGTTCGGCTTCCTGCTGGTCGGCGCCAATCAGCTGCGCGTGCAGGTCTCGGCTCGCGACGAGATTCTCGCATCGGCGGACGGCGTGGGCCAACTGGTAACCGAGAGGGCCGTGCCTGCGGAGCGCGGCCGCATCTACTCAGCCGACGGGCGCCTGCTCGCACGGTCGGCGAAACTCTTCAAGATGGGGATGACTCCGGACCGCGTGCCCTTAAGCCCTGCCTTCTTCGCGGACCTGTCGGAGGCGACCGGAGTCTCGGCCGCCGAACTGATGGATTTCGCCGCTCGGGGCGGTCCGGGGCGGGATTGGGAAGACCTGCTGTCGAGAAGCCAGCGTGACGCCGTCCGGCGCATTCGGGCTGACTACCAGGCGGACGGTCTCTGGACCAAATCGGCAGGTAGGCGCGAGTACCCTATGGGCCCGCTCGCCGCCCCCATTATCGGTTGGGTTACGGACGGACGCGGGCGGACCGGTCTGGAAGCCTCCTTGGAAAGTTCGCTCGCGGGTGAGAAGGGGTTGGTCGTCGGGGTGACCGACAGGTCGGGGCGGTTTATACCGTGGTTGACGCGTTCGATCCTTTCCCGTCCGGTTAGAAACGGAGCGGACGTATACCTGACGATTGACAGCGAGATTCAGCGTGCGGCAATGCAGAGCCTTGCCGCACAGTGCGAACTGCAAAAGGCCGACGATGGCGTGGTTGTGGTGTTGAACCCCATTAACGGGGACATCCTCGCCCTTGCCACCTGGCCGGACTTTGACCCTGACGACCCGCGGGAAGCGCTGCTCGGGGCGGCAGAGGGGCTGCGGGTCGTCGGCCCTGAACTGAACCCGGCAGTGGGGCTGCGCTTCGAGCCGGGATCTATGTTCAAAGCGTTCACAGTGGCGCTTGGAATTGATACCGGCGTTATCGAATCGGGCGAAACCGTAACGTGCGAAGGCCGGAAACGGATCACCGACCGCGTCATTCGGTGCGCCGGCGACCATCGGCTGAAAGCACACGGCGCGGTAACCAAAGAATTATGTATCGAGGCGAGTTGCAACGTGGCGGCGGCGACATGGGCGGTGGAGATCGGATTCAATCGTTTGGCGGAGATGATACGCGGCCTCGGGCTTCTTGATCGTCCTGGGATCGGGCTCACTGGGGAGGTCGAAGGTGATCTGGATTTCGATGAATACAACAAGACCCTTCAGGCGGCGAACTTAGGTTTCGGCCAGTCGCTGAACGCAACACCGGTCGCATTGGCCGGCGCGTTTGCGGTGTTTGCAAACGACGGCATGCTTGTCCGTCCTCGGCTGATCATGAAGATCGGCGCTGAGGAGCAGCCGGTGCGCTTCGGAGGCCGGGTCTTTCGGCCCGAGACGGCCCGGCAGGTCTTGGCGATGATGGAGCAGGTGGTGCAAGGAGAGCACGGAACGGGGCGCTCGCTGCGCATTCCCGGGTATCGCCTCGCGGGGAAGACCGGAACCGCACAGAAGCGGGACCCCGAGACGGGAAGGATGGACAGCGGGATGTACGTTTCTTCGTTCGTCGGGTATGTTCCGGCGGAGAGTCCGAAAGCGGTCGTATTGGTGATGATTGACAATCCATCCGCGGGACAGTATTACGGCGCACAGGTGGCCGGTCCGGTTTTCGATCAGGTTTGCAGGTTCCTCATCAACTATTGGAAAATGCCGGCGGAGCGCGCTTCGGAGGAGAACGTTGCGGCTCGCTGAATTGATCGCCGACCTGCACGGCCCGAAAGAGGTTTCCGGAGACGCGGATATTTCCGGTGTGTGCATTGACTCGCGTCGCATTGCGGCGGGCGATCTGTTCGTGTGTCTTCCGGGAAGCCGGTCAGATTCGCATGAGTTCTTGGACGACGCTTTCCAGGCGGGCGCCGCCGGCGCCGTCGTTGCGCGGCGTGAAGCGTTCGAATCGCTTCGAATCGGCGGACGTGCGGTCGTGTCGGTTGAAGACGCGACAGACGCGTGCTGGCGGATATGCAAGCGTTTCTATAAAGACCCAAGCGCGCGCATGAAGATGGTCGGCGTTACCGGCACAAACGGAAAGACAACTGTCGCCTGGATATTGGATCAGTTATTGCGCCGCAGCGGTATGCGTTCCGCATACCTTGGGACTTTGGGCGTGACCCTTGAAGACGAGTGTCTGAAAACGGAACTTACTACGCCGTTCCCGCCGGAAATATACGCAACGCTCGCCGACATTGCAGACCAGGGTGCGCAGGTCGCGGTAATGGAGGTCTCATCGCACGCGCTGGCGCAAAAGCGCGTGGATGGGATCGAGTTCGATCTGGGGATTTTCACCAATCTATCCCAGGACCATCTTGATTTTCATTCGGATTTGGAAGAGTATTTCCAGGCGAAGCGCCGGCTATTTCACTCTCTTCCGACCTCCAAAGAGATTGTGACCGTTGCGAATGCAGACGACGAGTTCGGGCGCCGCCTGCTGGCCGAGGCCGCGCAGCCGGTCGGCTTCGGCTCGAATGAATGTGACATGCGTCTTCTGGATGCCGAAGCGTCGGTGGATTCCCTGCGTTTCTCCGCCTCTTGGCGCGGAAAAAGGTTCGATGCCCATGCGCCGATGGGCGCGCGGTTCAACGTTATCAATTGTCTGGCCGCCATCACCGCCGCCGCAGCCCTCGGCGTGGATCCCGAATCGTCGGCAGGGGCACTCGCTTCGATTCGTCCCGCGCCGGGAAGGTTTGAATCTGTGCCGACCGGTTCCGATTTTTCGGTTATTGTGGATTACGCTCACACGCCGGACGCACTGGAAAAACTGCTTGCGTCAGTGCGCGAACTTGGGCCGAGACATGTTTTGACCGTATTCGGTTGCGGAGGCGATCGTGATCGCGCAAAGCGCCCGCTCATGGCGAAGGCGGTTTCCGAACGATCCGACGCTGTTTATCTGACCAGTGACAACCCGCGAACCGAAGACCCGGACCGTATCGTTGCGGACGCACTTCCCGGCGTCCTTTCGAATGTGGAAACACATGTGAATCCTGACCGTGCAGCTGCGATACGCGATGCGATTTCAGAGGCCCGGTCCGGCGATATCGTCGTCATCGCCGGGAAAGGGCATGAAGAGTATCAGATACTCGGGACCGAGAAAGTCCCGTTTGATGACCGAAAGGTTGCGGCCCAAGCGATAGCCGAGAGGTTGCCGTGCGGTTAAGGCTTTCTGAAATCGCAGGCATCATGGGCGTCCGGCCTTCTGGTGAGGACCCGATAGTGACCGGGATCGTCGTGGACAGCCGCGACGCCGGTCCGGGCGACCTTTTCTGCGCGATACGCGGGCAGAGCGCGGACGGACATGATTTCGTTCAGTCCGCGGCCGAGGCGGGGGCCGCCGCTGCGCTCGTGACCCGTTCGGTCGCCGCGAAGATTCCCGTGCTGACGGTTGAGTCCGTGGCCGAGGCGCTCGGCCGGTTGGCGGCGCGGATTCGTGACGGGTTCGAGGGCCAGGTCATCGGCGTAACCGGCAGCGTCGGCAAGACGAGCACGAAGGAACTTCTGGCGGCCGCGCTAACTTCCGCCGGACCGGTCCTGAAATCTGAAGGCAATTTGAACACGGAATACGGCCTTCCGATTACTTGGATGCGCCTTGAAAGAGGACATCGTTTCGCCGTGCTGGAGATGGCGATGCGCGGGCCGGGACAGATTCGCCACCTCTGCAACTTCAGCCGCCCGACTGTTGGTGTCGTAACCGGGCTCGGAAGCGCCCACATCGGCGAATTGGGAAGCCGGGGGGGGATCGCGAACGCGAAGGCGGAACTCCTCGAGGCCTTGCCCGAAGACGGCGTGGCGATTCTTCCAGCCGGACGCGCGCTTGATCTGTTGCGCGGGCGGGCGCGGTGCAGGGTCTTGACTTTCGGCGATGAGGAATCGTCGGAAGTGAGGGTGGTTGCGTCGCGCCTGGACTTAACGGCCAACCGCACTTACTGCGAATTCAGCGTGGGCGGTGAGCGGTACGATGCGCTGATACCCGGTCTTGGCCGCCACCAGGCGATTAATGCGGCCGGCGCTCTTGCCGTTTGTTTGGCAGTGGGTGTGGAGACTGAAGGCGCGCTCCGTCACATGGGGGGGGCATCTCTGCCGACGGACCGTCTGTGCGCAGTTCCGTTCAACCGGGGCACGCTGCTGGTTGACATCTATAATTCCAGTCCTGAATCTTGCGTCGAGGCGCTTCGTGTGCTCGACGAATCAGCGGACGAGGGACGGCGAATCGCCGTGCTGGGCGATATGCTCGAACTCGGGGACTACACTGAGGAGGCGCACCGGCTGGTCGGCCGCGAGGTAGTCCGCCTCGAATTAGACGTCCTCCTAACGATCGGTGATTCGGCGCGTCTGATTGCCGACGAGGCCCGGCAACAGGGATTCAGCGGCTCCGTCCACGTTCTTGACCGTGCAGAAGACGCCGCGCCGGTTTTGAATAGCATGAGGCCCGGCGACATCGCCCTCATCAAAGGCTCGCGGGCGCTGCGGCTTGAGCGGGTTCTTGAACAGATGGGAGTGACCTGTGCCTGAAGCGTCTGCGCTTGCGTTCTGGGTGGCGCTGTCTGTGTCCGGCGTGCTCGCCTGGCCGTGCCTGCTGTTTCTGCGCAAGATCGGCAGCGTCGGTCGCATCAGCCGGCATCTTTCGGAAGGTCATCAGGCGAAGGCCGGAACGCCCACGATGGGGGGGCTGTTCGTCGTCATCGGCGCGGCAGCCGGCTTGCTGGCTGCGTCCCGCGCGCCTTCGGTCGTGCCGGTCCTTGTCTTGCTCTTCGGTTTCGCAGCCATCGGGTTTTTGGACGACTTTCTGATTCCGAAGATGACAAATAGGCGGGGGCTGGGGTGGCTGCCGAAGTTGGCGGCGCAGTTCGCGGTCGTTGGGGTTTTCATCGCTTTCTTCGGTTTCTCCCCGGAAACGCTCCTCCAAGCTTTCTTCATAGTTGCCGCCGCAAACGCCGTGAACTTCGCCGACGGCTTGGACTGGCTGGCGTCGTGGCTCTTGATCATCGCCCTGGTCCCGTTCGTCGTATATTATCTGTATGTACAAGGCGGGCGCCCCGAATTGATGGCCATACTTTCTATTGCCATCATAGGCGGACTGATCCCATTCCTGTTATTGAACGCCCCCCCCGCGCGGCTATTCATGGGCGACCTCGGAGCATTGGCGTTGGGGGCTGCTTTCGGATTCATATTTTCTCTTTCGCCGTGGGATCGGGCGGCGTGGCCCTGGGTCGCTTCCTTGATTCTCATCTTGGAATTGGTGCTGGTACCGGTTCAGATTGCGGCCGTGAAACTCTGGAAACGACGCATTTTTGCGGCCACGCCCATTCACCACGCTTTCGAGGCGGCAGGCTGGCCGGAGTCGCGGGTCCTGTGGACGTTTCTGACTGCCCAAGTCGTACTGTCCGCGGCCGCCGTGACGGAGGTTGCGTCGTGAGCGAGTTCTCTGGTGCTCGTGTTCTGGTCATCGGCTTGGGCCGCGCCGGCGTCGGAATGTCGAAAGCGCTGAAAGCGGCGGGGGCCGAATTGACCGTCGTGGATCAGAAGTCGGCCGACGCGTCCACGATGCTCGACGCTCTCGACGAAGTGTCCGGTCTCGACATCGCAATCATTACCAGCTGGGCCGGCGACGTGGACTGGAACGAAACGGATTTGATCGCCGCCTCGCCGGGTGTCCCAAGGACGCATCCGGCGCTGCGGGAGGCCGTGGGAAGGGAAGTTCCGGTTCTGAGCGAGGTGGAAGTTGCGTACCGAATGGCGAAGGCGCCCATGCTGGCGGTGACCGGCACAAACGGCAAGAGCACGATATGCGCCCTGACATACTTTATCCTGAATGAATGTGGAAAGAGAGCGAGGCTTTGCGGAAACGTCGCCGGCACCGGCCTTCCGGAAGAAACCGTCACGGCGGCGGCTGCTTCAGCCGCACCGGATGAAGTCTTGGTTACGGAGGTCAGTTCCTTTCACCTCGATTGGGTGAGCCGCTTCCGCCCAGTGGCCGCAACGATTACGCAGATTGTGCCGGACCATCTGGACCGTTACGACAGCTTCGATGAGTATGCCGCCGCAAAGCGGCGCATTTACGCAAATCTGCGGGACGATGACGTTGCGATCGTAAATCTATTGCGGCCGGAGACGCTGCCGCCTGACGGAATGGGCGGTGTGCGTCTCACGCTCGGCGAGCGGGACGCGGACGCGGTCATACCGGGTGAGATGGTTATTTTCCCCGAATCGCACGTCGAGCTTCGCGTATCTGAGTTGTGGACGGGCGGGCATCACAATCTGGAAAACGCTGCTGTCGCGGTGTTGCTGGCCTCCACCCAGGGCGTTTCACCGATTTCGGCGGTCGAGGCGGTTCGGAGATTCACCGGTTTGCAGAACCGCATGGAGCGACTCGGGGAGAAGCGCGGCGTTCGTTTTGTGAACAACAGCATGTGCACGAACCCTCGGGCGGTCGCGGCTTCGCTGGAATCGGCGCCGGGCCCGGTGCTCTTGCTGGCCGGCGGCGTGTGCAAGGTTGACGACCTGAGCCCATTCGAACAGTGCGCGAAGCGGACGAGACAGGTGTTTCTGTATGGCAAAGACGCCGAACGAATTCGCTCGGCCGTGGAATCCGCAGGTTGCCGGCCGGTGATGTCGGACACGTTGGAGGAGGCGTTCGAGTGCGCGGCGAGCGCGGCGCAATCGGGCGATACGGTTCTGCTGTCGCCGGGATGCAGCAGTTTTGATCAGTTCGAGAACTTCATCGAGCGAGGCCGGCGATTCCGCGAACTGGTGAAGGAGTGGCCCGATGGCGGTTAGCAGGATGCGAACAGTCGGCGCCCGGGGCGACCGGCTTCTCATTTATCTTCTGATTTCGGCCGCCGTCGTCGGCTCATTCGCGGTGTTGGACGCGGGCTACGCAAGGGCGATGGCCGCCGGCGAAGGGCTTCTTTCCGCGGAGTGGAAAAGGCATCTTCTCTGGCTCGGCGTGTTCGTTGTGGTGTTCCAGATAACGTCGCGGGCTCCGGTCCGGGTTCTTCGTGGACTTTCCGTTGTCTTCTATCTGGGGGCGTTTCTCGGAGCGATTCTTGTGTTCGTGCCGGGCGTCGGGGTTGCGGCGGGGGGAGCGCAAAGATGGATCGGCATCGGCCCGATAACACTACAGCCGGGCGAACTGCTGAAGCCGGCCACGATCCTGTTTCTCGCATGCGTCACGAGCATAGAACTCCCGGCTGTGAACCGATACAGGCGAGATTTGGCCGCCCGCCTGGATCGGTCTCTCACACCGTTCTGCGTGCGCGTTCTGCCGTGGGTGCTGGTCTTACTGTCGCTTGTCCTGGTGGAGAGAGAACCGGACCTTGGCACGGCGGCGATGATCGGCGCCGGAGCGTACGGTGTTCTTCTGCTCGGCCGCGCGCGCTGGCCTCTTCTTGTGGGCCTGTTGATAGCGGCTCTGGCTATCGGCGCCGTGTTCGCAACGTCGCGCGATTACAGGATGGAACGAATCGCCACCCACGCCAGCCGATGGGACCCAAGCGTTGTGAAAGGGCCGGGCCTCCAGGCGGCGCAGTCGGAAGTGGCGATGGCTTTCGGCGGCGCGTCCGGCGTTGGGATCGGCCAGGGAAGGGCAAAACATGTGCTGCCGGCGGCCACAACCGACTTTGTTTTCACGACGATCGCCGAGGAGTTTGGTCTCATCGGGTCCGGCTTGGTAATCCTGCTGCTCGGCGGGATCTCAATCCGCCTGATAATGTTATCAATGCGGTTAAAGGACCGTTTTTCACGGGTTGTCGTCGGCGGTATCGGTTGGTGGATCGGCCTACAGAGCATACTGAACCTGTTGATGGCCGGGGCAGCGATCCCGCCGGTCGGAATCCCCCTGCCGTTCATCAGTTACGGCGGGAGCAGCCTGCTCGCGCTCGCGATTGGGCTGGGAGCGGCCCAGGCCGCGTTGAAGATGGAATCTCACACGGAGGAAAAGATTGCGCCTGATAGTCACCGGCGGCGGCACCGGAGGACACGTCTATCCCGCGCTTGAGATAGCGCGTCTGGCCCGCGCCGACGGCCACGATGTGCGCTATCTCGGCAGCATTCGCGGGCAGGAGGGACAGGCATGCCGCGACGCGGGCATCGAGTTCGTCGGGTTTCGAGTCGGGCCGTTGCGCAGCCTCTGGACGCCGGCCGGTCTGAAGGACGCTTGGCGAACAGTTCGTGCAACCGGAGCCGCGAGGCGCGAATTGGCCGGGTGGGGCGCTGACAAAGTTTTCTCAACCGGAGGTTTCGGGTCGGGTCCCGCGCTGTTGGCCGCACGCTCCCTGCGGATTCCCGTTGTGCTGTTAGAGCAGAACACAATCCCCGGCCGAACGCACCGGATCGCGGGCCGGTACGCTGAAACCGTGTGCCTCGTTTTCGAAGAGGCCGCTGAAAATTTCCAGGGCAGAACGGTCCGAACTGGGATGCCGTTGCGCGCTCCGTTGCTGCGGCGCGCCTCCGAAGCCGCTCACTCCAGACGAGACGCGGGCGTCTTTACCCTCTGCTTCGGCGGTTCCCAGGGAGCGGCCGCCTTGAACGAGGCCGTGCTGACCGTGGCGCTGCGGGTTGGAGCCGCCGGCAACCGATGGTTACAGGTTTCCGGGCCAAAACTGTATGATTCTACGGTGAAGGCGGCGGAGCGGCTCTGCCGCGCCTCGACCCATGAGATCAGGCCTTTTCTGGATGCCGGGCAAATGGCCGAAGCCCTCGCCCGCACGGACGTGGCCGTCGCAAGGGCGGGCGCGGGCACAATCAGCGAACTCGCACTTTTCGGCGTGCCCGCAATCTTCGTTCCGTATCCTTACGCGCATGCCGGCCACCAGTATCATAATGCAAGGGTGATCGAGAAGTTGGGGGCTGCCACAATAATCCGGCAGTCTGAACTGACGCCCGAAAAGTTGGAAGCGGTCTGGAGGGAATGGACCGAAGACGAAACCCGAAGGTCGGTTGCGGCGAATGCGCTTCGGCGGTGGTCGGCGCCGGACGCCGGTAAACGAATTATGGAAACGCTGAACGGAATTCCTGATGCGGATAAAAGCAGAGATTGAGGAGTGGTTCTCGGCGGATGCCGTCTTGCCCGCCGAAGGCCGCGTGCACTTTATCGGCATCGGCGGCGCGGGCATGAGTGCGCTTGCCCGTATCCTGCTGGAGAAGGGGCGCGAGGTCTCCGGTTCCGACCTGCAAGAATCCGCGCTGACAGAGAGTCTCCGCCGGTTGGGCGCTGACGTGCAGATTGGCCACGATCCGAAGCACTTGAGCGGGGCATCCGCCGTGATCATCAGCGATGCGATTGATTTGCGGGTGAACCCTGAGGCGCTGGAGGCGCGAAAGGCCGGACTTCCGCTTCTTCGCCGCTCCCAACTCTTGAGCGAACTGATTCGAGGGCGCAAGGTCATCGCGGTCACAGGCAGCCACGGCAAGAGCACGACGACGGCGTTTGTCTCGCACATACTTCGTGAGGCCGGTCTGGACCCGCTGGCCGTGGTCGGAGCCGAGGTCCGGGAATTCGGCGGAAGCGTGCTTCTTGGAAAGGGAGAATGGGCGGTTGTCGAGGCCTGCGAGGCATATGACAGCCTTCACGACCTGCGGCCCGACATTGTCTTGCTCACGAACCTGGAGCCGGAACACCTTGACTATCACAAGTCATGGGCGGGCCTGCGCGACAGCATGGTCCGGTTCGTCGGGCCGGCGAATCTTGTGTATTGCGCTGAGGACGCCGGGGCAAGCGAGGTGGCCGAGCGTTCGGGTGCGGGCATCGGATACGGGTTCGAATCGCCCCCGCTGGATGCGCGGTTCTCGGGGGGGGAATTGCAGACGATAAATGGACCGCTGCGGCTGAGCATTCCGGGGCGGCATAATGCACTGAACGCTTTAGGGGCTGTGGCCGCGTCGGCGCTTGCGGGCGTAAGCGAAGAGGACGCACTGCGTTACGTTGCGGGCGCGCCTGCTTGCAGGCGCAGGCTGGAGCGGATCGATGAAAAGGAGGGCACAGTCGTAATTGACGATTACGCCCATCACCCGACCGAAATCCGAGCGACAATCAAAGCCGTGCGCGAGAGTTTTCCTGACCGCCGTTTGATCGCGGTCTTTCAACCCCATCTATACACTCGTACAAGAGACCTCCTCGAAGATTTCGCGCCGGCCTTTTCGGAAGCCGAGTTTATCTTCATGACGGACATCTATCCTGCGCGCGAAGAGCCGATCCCGGGAGTTTCTGCATCACTAATCGTAGAAAACTTGGAAAAATCTAATAAGCCGGTCAACTACGTCTCGTCCCGCCACCTGTTGCCTCGCGAGGTCGCGGCGGCCGTCGGGCCGGGGGACGTAGTCGTATCCATGGGCGCGGGGAACATTGACGCATTTCCGCTGCTGCTGCTGCAAGAGTTGGAACGAAAGAAAGCCCCGCTGCGCGTAATGGTTTTCTGCGGCGGCGATTCGCCCGAGCGAGAAGTATCGAGAGTGGGCGGCGGCGAGGTGGCGCGCGCGCTGAGCGCCCGCGGTTACGGCGTGAGGACTTTCGATCCCAGCGAAGCCCTGCTTGGAGTGGCGAGTGTCGCTGAACTGACAGGCCTGGAACGGCCGGACGTTGTGTTCATCGTAATGCACGGAACGCCCGCGGAGGACGGCACCGTTCAGGGCTTTCTGGAATTGCTGCGCATCCCTTACACGGGCAGCGGCATCGCGGCCAGCGCTCTGGCGATTGACAAGAATGGGACGAAACGCCTCGTTTCCGAGCACGGTATCGCGGTGCCGCGCGGCGTGCTCGTAAGGCATGGAGACGCACTTCCCGATGTGCCCTTTCCTGCGATAGTAAAGCCGAACGGGCAGGGCTCAACCATCGGCCTGTCGGTTGCCGGCGACCGGCAGAGTCTGAAAAGGGCGGTAGCTAAGGCGTTGAAGTACGATTCCGCCGTTTTGATTGAAGAGTTCATAGAGGGCACGGAGATCAGCGTGCCCGTTCTCGGCGATCGCGCGCTGCCGGCTGTGGAGATATGTCCCTTGTCCGGCCGCTATGACTTTGCGGCGAAATACACGCCTGGTGCGACGGAAGAAATAGTGCCGGCTCGAATCTCCGGGAGCGCCGCCGAGAAAGCGGCGGAATACGCACTGAAAGCCCACCGGCTGCTGGGTCTCAGCGATTTCAGCCGGTCGGATATGATAGTCCGCGCTGAGGAGGTCATCTTTCTGGAGGTGAACACCATCCCCGGCCTCACACCCACGTCGCTCGTGCCGAAATCCGCTGAAAGCGACGGGATCTCTTTTGAGGACCTGTGCGAAACGGTCCTCGAATCGGCGTTGAAACGTTATGGCGTCACGAAAGCGAAGGCGTAGAAGACGGGGCGCCGGTCAAAACAGGCGGCCTCTGTGGACGCTGTTCTGGTCGTTGGCCTTTTTGTCAACGGCCGGCATCGGCCTGTTTCAGAGCGACCTGACACAGATCGCCGTGGTGCGCATCGAAGGCGCGGCCCCGGATGATCGGACGCGGCTGGAAGAGATACTGCGGGGCATTCGCGGGGTTCCGGCCTTCCGGATTGATTCGGCGGACGTCGAGCGGCAGGTTGAGAGTTCGCGCCGCGTTCTCAGCGGCAGGTTCAGGACCAACGTGTTCGGACGTGCCAGGCTCACGGTCGAGTATCGTCGGCCGGTGGCCTCGCTCAGCGGGGCGCCGGGCCTGGCGGTGGATGGCGATGGGTACGTGTTCGAGTACCGGCGGGCCGGAGCGCTGCCGCTTGCCCTGGACCTCCCAGGTCGTGACTTGGCGCCCGTCCTCGGCCTCTGCGATCCGAGCCGGCTGAGGCCGGCCGCCCGGCTGGCAGGAAAATTGCAGGAAGAGGGCGTAGAATTGAAAGGAACCGTGTTCCTTGACGCAAGCGGCCGCTTGTGCTTAAATAGCGGTAAGGTGCTTCTCGTCGTATTCGGAAGCGGGGACCGCCTGGCCGAGAAGGTCGCCGTTCTCAGACGCAGTCTGAATGACGACCCCGGACTTCCGGAGTCGGCGACAGAGATCAATCTGGTCGAACCTGAAGCAGCGATGATAATGAGAGGAGACAGATGAAATCCGGCACAGTTTCCAGGACGCCCACGTGGATCGTTCCCGTTTCGGTTGTGGCCCTCATCCTCGGATTCCTTTTGGTTTCCGCATGGAAGGGGCCCCACGAAGAGATAACCGCCGAGGCGCGCCAGAATCGGGCTGACACGCCCACCTCACCGCCGATCATGGGCCAGTCCACCGATGAGCGAGAGGCGGAGATTGCGAAACTGCGGGAGGAGGTCACGCTGCTGCAGAATGCGGTAGCGGACCAGTCCCGGCAATCCAAGGTCTTGAACGACAGCCTGCAGGAGGCAAAACTGCTCGCGTGCCTGACCGAGGTCGAGGGGCCCGGGATCGTACTCATTCTTAGGGACAGTGAGAAGGTTTTTGAGGGGCCGCTGCCCACGGAGGAGATGGTAATCCACGACAAGGACGTTCAGACGGCCGTAAACGAACTTTGGTTGAGTGGCGCGGAGGCGATCTCCATAAATCATCAGCGAGTGGCCCTCGCCACGTCCTTCTACTGCGCTGGCCCTATAATCTACGTGGGGCGGAAGCAGATCTCGTCGCCCGTAACCATCCGAGCGATTGGCGATACGGATACGCTGTACGGAGCGCTGACAATGCGGGGCCGCTTCCTGGATGAGTTCAAATACATAGACCCGGCCATGATTGAGGTGCGAAAGAAGGACCATCTCGTTCTGCCGGCGCATACAGGATCCACGGAGTTTCACTATGCGAAGACCGTGACCGTCGACGAATGATCCTTGTTCCGGTCCTGGCGCTGGTCGTCGGCGGCGTGATCGCCTGGTTCGCAATCACTCCCACCACCGACATCCCCCGCGAGTACGTTGGGGTGGCCGCGCTGGCGGGCGTGGACTCCGTGTTCGGCGGGATTCGGGCCGGGCTGGAGGACCGCTTTCGGCACGACCTGTTTGCGACCGGCTTTGTGCTAAACATCCTTTTGGCCGTCGGGCTGGTGTTCCTCGGATACATGATCGGTGTCGGGGAACTCTATTTGGCAGCCGTGATCTTCCTCGGGGGGAGGCTGTTCTTGAACCTGTCTGTGATCCGCCGCCACTATTTGACAAGGATTGCCGACGCCCGTGCGCGAAAGAAGATGGGGACGGAGCAGTAGATGGAATCCATCGCCGCGATTGACATCGGCAGCACAAAGGCGGCCACGGTGCTGGTGGACGTAGACGCCAGGCTCAACACGCGCGTCGTGGCCGTGGGCACCTCGGATTGCCGGGGGCTGAAGCGCGGAACCGTCGTAGATATCGAAGAGACGGCCCAAGCCGTTGTCAGCTCGGTTCGACGCGGCGAGCAGATGGCGAACCGCAAAATAGGGCACGTCATCCTCTCGGTGAGCGGAGACCACATCTCAGGCCAGAACAGCCAGGGCATCGTCCCGATCGTTCCCCCTGCCCGCGCCATCACCCGCGAGGACGTGAACCGGGTGATCAACCACAGCAAGCAGATTGTCTTGGCGCCCGACCGCGAACTCATCCATGCAATTCCGCGCAGTTTCAGGGTGGATGGACAGGACGGCGTGTCCCGGCCCGTGGGGATGAGTGGCGATCGCCTCGAGGTAAGCACTCACCTCGTGACCGGCCAGGCGACGCACCTGCAAAACCTGGAGCGTTGCGTGAACCGCGCCCAGATCGAGGTGGACCATGTGGTTCTGAGTTCGCTCGCCTGTGGCCTGGCCACGCTCTCGCGAGACGAGATGGAGGCCGGGATCGCCGTTGTGGACATAGGCGGCGGGACAACGGACGTTGCGGTTTACACAGACGGGAACATCGCGTACACCGGAGTCGTGCCCATAGCCGGCGCACACATAACATCCGACGTCAGCAAACTGCTGAAGACGACCCCCGAAGAAGCTGAGCGACTGAAACTTGCCTCCGGTTCCTGCTCGCCGGAGAATGAGGACAAGGACGCGGTCGTCGCGGTTCGGCAGTCCGGCGCCGAAGGCGAACGGCCGTTCCCGCGCCGCGTGCTGGCCGAGATCATCGAGGCGCGGATGCGTGAGATACTCATAATGGTTCGGGGATTGGCGGAGAGCTCGCGCCACCACCGTGTTCTTGCGGCGGGTTACGTGCTCACAGGCGGCGGCAGCAGGTTGTCCGGCCTACTCCCTCTCGCACAGAGGATAATGGGTGACGCGCCGGTTAGACTGGGTACGCCCTGCGACCTGGGCGGCCTGAGCGACATGGCTTCCGGCCCTGAGTACTCTACGGTGGTGGGGCTGGTCAAATACGGATTGAAGATGATGGAGGAAGAGACGGTGCAGGCTGAGGCGGGAGATTGGAGACGCCTGTTCCGGGGCATAACCTCCATTTTCGGCCCTAAGACAAAAACCTGAGTGACGCAAGGAGCAACTATCGAATGAAGGTAACGGAAAACGGCGGAGCGCCCCAGGCCGTGATCAAGGTGATCGGAGTGGGCGGCGGGGGCAGCAACGCGGTCAACCGGATGATCGAGGCCGGCATCCGAGGCGTTGAGTTCGTGGCGATGAACACCGACCTGCAAGTGCTCAACCTATCCTCTGCCAAGACAAAACTCCAGATCGGCAACAACCTGACGCGCGGCTTGGGCGCAGGCGGTGTTCCGGAAATCGGCAAGGACGCCGCGGAGGAGAGCCGGAACGAGATTCGCGAAATCCTGAGCGGTGCGGACATGGTTTTCATCACCGCGGGACTGGGCGGCGGAACAGGAACCGGTGCGTCACCGATTGTCGCGGAACTCGCCAAGGAGATCGGCGCCCTCACGGTCGCTGTAATCACCAGGCCGTTTGGCTTCGAGGGGGCGAAGCGCGGGCGCGTCGCCGAGCAAGGGATCGCCGAACTGGGGCGTATTGTGGACACCATCATCTGCATTCCGAATGACCGTCTGCTGCCGGTCGTGGACAAGCGAACCACGCTCGAAGAGGCGTTCCGAGTGGCTGACGACGTGCTTCGGCAGGGCGTGCAGGCGATTTCCGACATCATCACAATCCCGGGACAGATAAACGTGGACTTTGCGGACGTTCGCGCGATCATTTCGGAGTCCGGACCTGCGCTTATGGGCATCGGATACGGAACAGGCGAACACCGCGCCCAGCAGGCGGCACAGAGCGCCGTTTCCAACCCGCTTCTGGAAACGACGATCGAAGGAGCGACTCGGCTGCTCGTGAACATCACAGCCTCACGCGACATCACGCTCGCCGAAGCGAACGAGGCTATGTCATTCATTCAGGGCCTGGCCGCCGCAGAGGACGCGAACATCATCTTCGGCACCGTCCTCGACGATGAATTGGACGGCGAAGTGCGTATCACGGTATTGGCGTCCGGGTTCGCGCCGGGCACCCCGACCGCGAAGAAGGTGGCCGAGTCGGTGGGCTCTGCCCGGCCTCGTCCGGCTGCCCGGCCCGGCAGTGGAGAGCCGAGAGGCGCGCGTCGAACACCGCGCCCGGAGGGGGAAGAGGCCAATCCGCCGCCCCGTTCCACGCTGCCGCCCGGGGCCGGCCCGGCGACGGGTGAGGCGCGGCCCGCCAATGCGGAGGCGGCGCCGGATGCGCAGCCTGAACTGGTGGAAGAGGACGAACTGGACATCCCGACCTTCATCCGCGAATACCGCATGCGGAAACGGGCGAAAGAGTAGGCGTCACCGGAACGTTCGTCATTCTTCGTTTGTAGTTTGTGGCCGGCGGTCTGGCGTCTACTGTGGCGCTGGGACATCGCCGAACGTCGAACGCCAATAAATCGAATCACCTCGCAATAACCGGCGGCAGCCGAGGTCCGGAGGGTTTGAACGGCACCGGTATCAGTAGCAGGGCATCAATCGCCACCTGATAGTATGGTGCTCCCGGCCACACGCGAACGGTTATCTCGTGCATGCCCGGGCGGAGCAGCAGATTGCCGACTCGGTACCAGGCATAGCCCGGGCCATAACCGGCCTCCGGGTAATCAGGAAGCTGGAGCGTCGCCCCCCCCCGTACCTCGATTGTCACCGACGAGCGCACCTCTTCGGGAACCCGCGCGGCGATCCATAACTCAGCGTCCTGTACGTCCTGCCTGACTATGAATCGGTAAGTCGCGTAATAACCGTTGGTGTCCGGTCTCAACGTCGTGTCCAAGACCAGGGACTCCTCGCCTGAGCAGCCGGGCGTCTGTTCCAGATAACCGAAGTTTGTGGCTTCGGACTTTACACTTTCGCCCTCCACCCAGATGAAAGCGCCCACATCGCGCTGGATCTTGCGCAACTCCTCGACCATCGTTGTAAACGATGCGCCGGGGTTCGCCTTGAAGCGTTTGGCGTCGGCCTCATAGTTGAACATGAACTGACTGTCGCCGATGTCCACTCCCTTGCGCTGCGCCTCCTTCACCAGGGCGCGGTAATCCGCTTTGACGCTGTCGAGCGCGTCCGACGGCACCGGGATCTCATCGGTTCCCATAATGAGAGTCGGCAGCGGGCCGAGCAGCAGCTCCAGGCTGTCTTTCCTGACCTTCACTTCGACCGGATTCCCGTCGAACGACACGACTGTCGCCTTCTCCGGCTCCTTCATCAACAGTCGCACGCGCACTTCGCCCTCCGGCCGCCAGATGGCGGTGAAGGTGGCAAAGGGCGCGACGTGCCGGTACGCCTCGTATCGGTCACCTAAATCCAGCCGGTTGCCGGCCGCCGGAGTGGGCAGCCACCAAGTGCCTCCGGGCAGGCGCATCGTGTTCGCCGGGTGCCTGGCGTTCTCCGGGTAGAAGAGCGCCCGAAGGGAACGGACGGCGAGCGAGGCGTCACGCTCCATTTCGGCGGCGATTCTCGGAAGCCATTCCGTTTCCGGGCCGCCTGTCCATCGCACGAACCACCCTTTGGCACCCAACTCCACGGTGTCCAGAATCGCGGACCGCAGATACCTCTCCTCGGGATACGGTCCACCGTCCTCCGACGCAGCCAGGTCCGTCGCGAGAAGCCATCCTTTGTGACCCCACGAGAGCATAGTGCTGGCGGCGTACGCAGCGTATTTTTCCGTCGGCTGAAGGCCGGTGCCCACGGCAGTCATGCCCAAGCCGTCGCCGCTCGGCTCTGCGGAGCCGTAGACAGGCGACCAGCCTTTCCATTCGTATACTACGGGGACGTTCAATACCCTGCGGATGGAGGCCGCCAGCCGGCGCGTGCGCCGGGAAGCGGCGTTCTCAATTACGGTCTGAACGTCCGACCAATACGCTGAGCGGCTCCTGTCTACCGGGATGAAGATGTCGTTCTGTGGGTCCCACAGCCGGTCGAGACCCCGCGAATGTGAGAAGAGCGCCACGAGGCGGGCCGCAGCCTCGAACGAGTCAATCAGGGCCACCCGCATCCGCCAGGCCGTTGTCAAACGGTCCACGTTGCGGTACTTCGTTTCCAGATAGGCCCGGAACTCGAGACGAAACAGCTCGGAGTCCGGAACAAGTCCGCCCCGCGCCGGAGTCCACTGCTCCACCCGTCCGAGCGGGTTCACTATGCCGCGCAGGCCGGGCCCGAACGGCGCGTCGCGCAAACGGCCCAGCAGCTCGTCTCGGCGGGCGTCGAACCGCTCCCAGTAGTCGGTCATTTCGCTCCGGATGAGCCGTGGGTACACCAGAAGGAGGTAGCCACGGCTCGCGTAACGCACGTTCAGCCGGACTGTAGCGACGCCGTCAATTACGTCCGTCCAGCCCTTGTCGGCGATCGAAAAGTTTTGATTTGTCAGGAGCAAGTAGTAGACGCTCCTGCCGCCCGGCAGCGGGATGCGGTATTCGCCGTCCTTCTCTGCATTCTGAATCCGATAACTCTGCGGACGAATCAGGAAGGCGGGGGCTCGCGGGGCCGGTTCGTTAGGGGTTACCAGGTAGCGCAGCCCTGCGGATTCGGCGGCTTCTATCGCCGGGTCCCAACCGTTAGGCGGAAGTTCCAGCAACGCGTCCTTCAGCCCGGTCTGCGCGGCGCGGCGGATGACGTCCGGGTCGCCCTGTAGGCGCCACCCGACGGGGAGATAGGGAGCGCCGTTCCACACAAGCGTACGGTGCCCATTCACTATCCAGTCCGCGCCATCATAAGAGCCGGAAGGCTGCGCTGCAAGGCCGGCGGCCAGACAGAACGCGGCGAGGAGCATCGGAATACGCACGCCCTCTGAGACTACCGCATAGGGCAGGGGGGAGCGCGCTACAAGTGGGCCGGCTTCACGGCGCGGCCGGTCCGGACGCTTTCGATGGCCGCTTCGCAGAGCGCCACGGCCGCCCAGCCGTCCTCCGGCGGGACCGGCGGCGGCGTCCCGGCATCGACGGCGTCTAGAAACGCTCTGATTTCGCTGTAGTACGGGTCTTCGGCAGGGAACAGGGGGCTCTCGGAGACTGAACCGCCGGCAGTCGTGGTGCGGAGGGCGGCGGCCAGGCGGCTGTCATGCTCGATAAACCCGTCGCATCCGGAGATCTCGAAGGTCACTCGAAAACCGCCGGGGTCGGCCCACGTTCCCTCAACGTGCGCCAACGCCCCCGATTCGAGGGTGAGCGTCGCCAGCGCGTAGTCCAACTCCTCGATGCCGGAGAAGGTGAGCGATTGGGCGAAGACGCGCTCCACCTCCCCGAACGTCCAGCGAATCCAGTCGAAATCGTGGATCATCAGGTCCATCACAACGCCGCCTGAGAACGGGAACTTGCCGAACCAATCCTCCGAGCCCCTCGGATAGGCCCCGCCCCGCCGCGTCCGGATCGCCGCCGGGACGCCGACGGCGCCTTCCCGCACCAGTTCGCGCGCCCGGCGAAACTCCGGGAAGTAGCGGACGACTTGGGCGGGCATCACGGGCACGCCGGTCTTATGGCTCAGTTCGACCAGGTCGGCGCATTCGCGGGTCGTGCGGCACATCGGTTTTTCGCAAAACACAGGCTTGCCGGCGCGAAGCGCCATCGCCGCGTATTCAAAGTGCAGGTGCGTCGGCAGGCAGACGTCCACCACGTCCACCCTCTCTATGAGTTCTTCTCCTGAGTCGGCCGATATCGCACCGAATCTCTCCGCATACGCGGCAGCCTTTTCCGCGTCGCGTTCGTGGAAATGCAGTTCGGTGTCCGGGATTTTTAGATAATGGCGCCCGTGGACGCGGCCCATGGCGCCGGTTCCTAAAACTCCGACCTTGCGCATGCCTTTCCTATGATTCGCCTCCCGGCCGCCTCTCTTCCTGCCAGAGACGCTCGAACTCCGCGACCATGTTCTCTATCACGTCGAACCCGCCTTGCCAGAACTCCGGCCGCTTTAGGTCAACGCCCACCACATCCATCAGTTCCTGCGGCGACCGTGATCCACCCAACGAAAGCAGCCGGATGAACTTCTCGCCGAATGCGGGTCCCTCCCGCTTCGCCATCTGATAAAGAGAAAGCACGAGCAACTCGCCGAAAGAGTACGCGTAAACATAGAATGGGGCGAAGATGAAGTGGCCGACATAACTCCACCAATTGGAGTGCTGGCCGCCAAGTTTTATCGAATCGCCGAACATCTCCTGGAGGTGCTCTTGCCAAAGTTCGCCGAAACCTTCGGCAGTCAGTTCCCCGCCCTCGCGCCGCTCCACGTGGCACGCCTGCTCAAACCGGTACATCGCCGCCTGCCGGAAAACAGTCGCAAAGATGTTTTCAATCTTTTCCGCATACAGCGCAAGCCTGTCGCGTCGCGATGCTTCCTGCACAAGGCTGTCGAAAACGAGCATCTCGCCGAACGTGCTCGCCAGTTCCGCCATCGGAAGCGTCGGGTGGAAGTTCAAGTACGTCTGATTGCGCATCAGGCTCGCGTGCACGCCGTGCCCCAGTTCGTGCGCAAGAGTCATCACGTCGTCCATCTTGTTCATGTAACTCATAAGAACCACCGGGTGTGTGTCCGGCGTATTGAAACTGCAGAACGCCCCCCCCGTCTTTCCTTTGCGCGGCTCGGCGTCAATCCAGTTTTCAGCAAAGAACTCCGCTGCGGAGGAGGACAGTTCCTCGGAAAAGCGGCCGAAAGCGTCCAGGACAATGCCCTTCGCGCGGTCGTACTCCACCTTTTCGGCGGTGTCGAAAAGGGGCGCATACCTGTCAATGTGCGTCAGTTCAGGAAGGCCGAGGACCTCGCGCTTGACGTTATAGAACCGCTCGACCAGCCCATAATTGTCCACGCATTGGCCGACAACCAGGTCCACCGTCTCTTTGTCCAGTTCGTTCGACAGGTGCCGGCCCTGCTCCGGATAACCGTATCCGCGCAGATCGTCCTCGAGCTTCTTGTCTTGCAGAAGGTTGTTGAAGGTGAAAACAAGCACCCGCTCCAACTGCGAAAGTCCTTCGGTGAGGGCATCGGCGGCGGCCTGCCTAACGTCGCGCTCCGGCGAACGAAACAGGTCGAGCACCTCCTGAAGGCTCATCTCCTCCGCTTTCTCCGCGCCCGGACGCAAGAGCGAGAACAGATGATTGGACGTGACCTCTTCAAATAGCCGCACCCAAGCGCGGCTCCCCGTGTTCGCCGTCTTCTCCAGCAAAACCTCCTCCGCTTCGGAGAGCCGGAACGGCGAGAACGTGCGCGCCTTCTTCACCCAATGGCGATACCTTTCCAAGCCCTCGTCTTCCAGCAGGCGCGCTGCGGCATCTTCGGAGAGAGCCTGCAACTCCAACTCGAAGAACATCAGTTTCACCTGGATCTCGCTGGTGCGCTCCATCATTCTCTGCAGGAAAGCGCCCGACTTCGCGTCCCCCGTATCCGTTGAGAAAAGCAGATTCGCGTAGGTCAGCGGTTTGGACAGGTCGTTTGCTATCGCCTCCAACTCCCGGACCCCGGCCAGCAGCGTCGCCGCGTCCAGGCCGGGCCTAAGCAGGGCGCCCCGGAACCTCTCGCCGAACCGCCCGGCCCTGTCGTCAAGTTCGCTCAGGGTCTCTTCGATGCGGGGGTCTTCTATGCCGTCAAACAGCGCGCTCAGGTCCCAGCGGACCTTGGGGTAGGGGATTTGCGTCACCGAACTCATGCGCCGGATTATACGGCCTTTTCCCTTGCGTCGCCCTCCCCCTTCTGCGCGCAGCCACCACCGAGTGGAACGGTGGTGGCATAAACACGGCATGTTCTTTCGCCAAACACGGCATGGGGACCGCCCGCGGGCTGCCCGGTCAATTTGCTGGGTTTTCGGACGAAAGGGCCCCCGGGGATTGCCGGCACTCCTGACCTCGGCTATAGTGCGCATGTCTTCTGGTTTCGCCGCCTCTGGGCGGCGAGGCGGGCAGGCGACTCTGAAGGCCGGTCCGCGCCGACTGCGGGCTTGGCTACATGAGATAACGACTGTTGCAAAAGGGAGGAGGAAAATGATGAAAAGGACGATGATGGCAATTGTGGTGGGCGCATTCTTGCTGCCGACCGCAAACGCACAAACGGTAATATACGCCTATGACAATCTCACCGGTACGAATCGCCTGATCAGATTCGGTGTATCGACGCCGGGTGATGTGACAGTCATCGGCAGCTCAACTATCAACGGTTGCCTGTTTAGCGCATTGGACTACGCCGGAGTCTCCGGCGGCCTGTATGCCTATTGTCAAGAAGGCTCACCTGGGCTCTATAGCGTGGACCCCGACACTGGCCAGGCGACGTTCATAGGCGGTGGAGGCACGGGCACACATATCATCACGGACTTTTCGTGGAACCGAGAGAAGATCAAGATGCTCGGGCTCGCCTTTGGAGAAGGCCTCAACTACATATACAGGGTAAACTTGGAGACCGGCATGGCCTCCTTGATCGGAAACATCACGGGTATGACGCCCGGCGCTGTGGCGGTGGGCCTGTCGGCCGATGCGGCCGGCATACTCTACGTTCAAGACCTCCTGACCGACCAGATGTACAAACTGGGTGGTGACAGCGGTCTTGAGGCGACTCTGCTCGGCCCGATTGGTCCCGACACCAGCTTCAGCCAAGGGATGACGATCGATTGGTCACGCGATGGCACGTGGTATCTCGGGGCGGTTACCGTCGACACGGGCAACGAAGCAAAGCTGTACACGATCGACCTGGTCACCGGCGCTGGGACACTGGTGGGATACATCGGCCCTGGGCCGCTCTCTTTCGAGACAGGTGACATCGCTATCCAGCCTGTCCCCGAGCCCGCCAGCATGCTGGCGCTAGGCGCTGGCCTTGCGGCCCTGGTCGCGCGGAAGCGCAGGAGGGCGTAACCGGGAAGAGTATGGAGTGCGACACTTCAGTGCCGCACTCCATAGCGTTGCGGTCAACACGGCACAACAGCCTCGTTGCAAGGCGGTTCCGCGACAAGAGGGGTTGGCGCCCTCGGAGGGATTCGAACCCCCGACACCCGCCTTAGGAGAGCGGTGCTCTGTCCCCTGAGCTACGAGGGCGTCAATCGAGGATACCTGCGGCGCGGAGCGTGTGTTCAACGTGCCGGAGGTGGTGGTTCAGGTCGAAAGCCTTCTCTATCTCCTCTTGAGAAAGGAGCGAGTTCACGTCCGGGTCGGCGGCGGCGCACGTCTGGAAGTCTTCGCCTTCCCATGCGCGGGCGGCGTTTCTTTGCGCCACATTGTAAGCCTCGTCGCGCGACATTCCCTTTTGAATCAGCGCCGCCATCAGGTGCTCGCTGAAGACCAGGCCGCCCATCCTGCGGAGGTTCTCCAGCATCCGCTCCGGGAAGACGCGCAGGCCGCGCAGGACCCCCGCGAGCCGCTGAAGCATGAAGTCAATCAGGTGGAACGTGTCGGGGAAGACGATGCGCTCGACGCTCGAATTGGTCAGGTCGCGCTCGTGCCAGGTAGAGACCGATTCGAGGGCGGCGGCGGCGTTGCCCCGCACGACCCGCGCCAGGCCGCAGACGGTCTCGCTGTGCCACGGGTTGCGCTTGTGGGGCATGGCGCTGCTGCCGGTTTGGCCCGGGGCGAACTCCTCCTGGACCTCCAGTATCTCGGTCCGCTGGAGGTTTCGCAGTTCGGTGGCGAACCGTTCGAGGGTCCCGGCCAGCGTCGCGAGCGCGTTCATCAGGTTGGCATAACGGTCGCGGGCGACTATCTGGGTGGGCGCGGGGTCTGGGCGGAGGTCCAGTAGGCGGCAGGCCTCCTCCTCCACGTCGGGCCCGACTATCCCGTGCACGCCGACCGCGCCGGCGACCTTGCCGACCGAGACCTCTTCGCGGCAGGCTTGCAGGCGGCCGTCGGCGCGGCGCAGTTCGGCGAACCATCCAGCGAGTTTGAAGCCGAACGTTATCGGCTCGGCGTGGACGCCGTGTGTGCGGCCTATCATCGGCGTGTGTGCATGCTCCACCGCCAGGCGCTTGACCTCATCGGACAGGTCTGAGAGCGAGGACCGGACCTGGTCCACGGAGCGGCGCAGCATCAGGGCGAGCGCCGTGTCAATGACGTCGTAAGAGGTGACACCGAAGTGAACGTACCGGCCCTCGTCGCCGACCGTTTCGGCCACGTTGCGCACGAACGCCATCAGGTCGTGGCGGGTCTCCTTCTCCAGTTCGGCCATCCTGTCGAGGTCGAAACCGGCTTTCTCGGCTATCGTCTCCGCGGCCTCTCTGGGGATCCGTCCGGCCTTGGCGTTGGCGCGGCAGACCGCGACCTCCACCGAGAGCCAGGCCTCTGCCCTGGCGCTCGGACTCCAGATCGCAGCCATCTGCGGCGTTTGGTACCGGGCGATCAATCCAGTTTTCCGAGCGGCCGAAGCGTGAAGCGATACGGCACGGAGACGCGCGGCAGCCGAAACTTCGGCGACTTCTTCGAGCAGGCGGCCAGGAACTCGCCGCCCGGTCCGATTACCACAACGCCGCAATTCCCTTCCATCCACGTTAGGTCAACCACTTGCGGCCCCTCCTTCACAAACCTGTGCCGCATCTGGACCGTCCATCCCTGGTCCGGGTTGGCGATGTTGTATGTTCGTGTGAGGTCATATTCGGCGACGTCCTCGGCGGCCATGCGTGCCGGGCGTTCGAGCAGGCCGACCCTCCTTCCAGGCTCTATCCAGGGCCTTCCGCGAATGCCGCGCAGGCTGCGCGAACCCAGCAGGAACTCATTTTCCAGCGCGGATTCGCGGGCGGTCGCGGCCAGGGCGTCCACCAGCAGTTCCTGCGCTGCTACAGACAGTTTCAGCGCTTCCTTTTGGTTGCTCATTCCTTTGAGCAACGCCTGTTCGCTTACGCGGGCCGCGGGCCTTCTCCGCGCCCGCGACTTCCACTGCTCCAGGAGGTCGTCGGCCGCCGCTGCGGCCTTTTTGCCGAGTGCGTGCTTCAGTGCCCTCTTGTGGTTCTGCTGGGTCGTGATGGTGCGCAAGCGTTGATGCTTAGCAACGTTTTGCAGGGAAGCGCCGGACCAATAGTGCGAATAAAGCGTGTCCCGCAGCACCGGATCGTCAAGTCGCTCAACGGCAAACGCGAACTTGGCCGGGTTCGGGTGCCCTTCCGCCGTTTCCTGGCGGCGGGCGCTGCCGTCGGCCTCCAGACATGCCGCCAAGGTGACGATCTGCGCGCGCTGCCGGTCAGACCTGGCACCTGCGACCGCCCGGGCGAAGGCGCTGCCTTTCTTGCTTAGGCGCGCCTCCACCTGTTTTGCCAAGCGTTTTCCGCTCGTGCCGTATGTTTCTGCGATGCGCCAGATGGGCCCGATATGCTGATCCACGATATCGGCGGGTTTTTGCGCACCTGCCTTCGTTTTGGTTGCCATGTTCTACTAAGTCACTCTCCCTTTTGCTGTGTCTCTCCAAGTCTCGGGGCCGTGAGAGTCGCCTGCCTCCCTATGTCGGTTCGGTATCGCCAGGGCTCTTGGAACCGGCCTATGATGGCTTCGTATGCGCCTCTTGCGGCGGTCGAAGCGTCCCGTGCAATTTTAGCAATATTCAGCACTCGACCGCCACTGTTGACCAGTTTACCGCCCCGCGTTGCGGTTCCGGCATGAAAGAGGATGACGTCGGGGCCCACGTCCAGGTCGGGCAGTTCCATGTTTGTTTCGTATGTGCTAGGGTATCCGTTCGCGGCGATGACCACAACGACGCATGCCTCGGGGGAAACGGTTATCTGCGGCAAGGGCATGCCGAGGGCGGCTGCCAGCAGCAGTTCGCCCAGGTCGCTCTCAAGGAGCGGAAGTATCGCTTGGGTCTCGGGGTCGCCGAACCGCACGTTGTATTCCAGCGCCCGGGGGCCGTCTTCGCACACCATGAGCCCGGCGTACAGCGTTCCGATGTAGGGTGTGCCCTGGGCTTCCATCACGCGTAGCACCGGAGCGATGAAGGTCTCGGCCAACTGTTCGACCTCGTCCTGGGGTATCCACGCGACCGGCGAATAGGAGCCCATGCCGCCGGTATTGGGCCCTCGGCCGCCGTCATAGGCCGCCTTGTAGTCCTGCGCCGCCGGGAGCAGGCGGTACTCCTTCCCGTTGCAGACCGCGAGTAGGCTCAGTTCCCGGCCAAACAATCGCTCCTCCACGATCACGGTGCGACCAGCTTCGCCGAACTCCTCCCTAACGAGCATGCGCTCGGCCGCCGCTATCGCCTCGGCCGCTGTGTCGCATACGATGGCGCCCTTGCCGAAAGCCTCGCCGCTCGCTTTCACGACGACCTGCCGGCCCGCCTCGTGCTCGCTCTCAACGTACTCCTTCGCCGCCGCAAAATCGGTGAGAGTTTCGAAGCGCGCTGTCGGTATGCCCGCTTCCGTCATCAGCCGCTTGGCGAACGCTTTGCTCGCTTCGATTTGCGCGGCCGCTGCGCTGGGTCCATAGGCTGAACAGCCCGATTCCGCGAGCCGGTCGGCCAGCCCCGCTATGAGCGGCCTCTCAGGGCCGACGACGACCAGGTCCACGCTCTCCTCGCGGCAGATGCGCCCGATGGCGTCGAAATCTGTTGCGTCGGTGTCGTGAAGGTCCGCGACCTGGGCGATGCCCGGGTTTCCGGGCGCCGCAAGCACCCGCTCCACCGACGGTGACTGTGCCAGCTTCCAGGCCAGGGCATGCTCGCGGCCGCCGGAGCCGACCACGAGGACGTTCACCGAAACTGCCCCTTCTTTCTGATCCGGTCGCCGAGGCCGTGCTTCAGTTCGTGATCCGCGTTGCTGAACAGGGTGTACGCGGGCTGGAAGGCCAGCGTGATGAGTCCTATCGGCCCGTTTCTGTTCTTTCGGATGAACATGTCAATCGGAATCGCTCTCGTATGGTCGGGTTGTTCCGGCGCTCCGGATTCATCTTCGTCCACGTCCGCTGCGCCTCCCCGATAGAGCATCAGCACGACGTCCGCGTCCGCCTCGATAGAGCCGGACTCCCGAAGGTCGCTAAGCAGCGGTATCGGAGGGTCGCGCTGCTCGATACCTCTGGAAAGTTGGGAGAGCGCCATAACAGGAACGCTTAGTTCCTTCGCGAGGTTCTTGAGGCCTCGGGCGATCTCCGATATCTGCTGCGTCCTGCTCTCTGCGCTCCTGCTCGCCCTCATTAACTGGAGGTAGTCCACGATGACCAGGGAGAGGCCGTCCTCCGCAACCTTCTGGCGCCGGCACTTAGCACGCATCTCGAACGTGCTCAGGTCAGACGTGTCGTCCACTAAGACTTTCAGTTTGTAAAGTTTGTCGCACGCGTCAATCAATTTCTGGTAATCGTCGTCTGACAGGCGGCCGGCCCTGAGTCGCTTGAGGACGTGCAGGTCCACCCGCCCTTCGAGGGACACAAGCCTTCGGACGATTTCCAGGCTTGACATCTCAAGGCTGAACAGCGCGACGGCGCCCTTGTCCTTCTTGGCTGCGTTCAGGGCCATGGCGAGGGCCAGCGACGTCTTGCCGATGCCGGGCCTGGAGGCAACAACGATCAGGTTGCCCGGGTAGAAGCCGGTGAGCACCTCATCTATGTCGGCGAAGCCGCTCTCGAGGCCGAACATCGGTTCGCCGGTCTCGACCACCCGGTCTACGTCACGGAAGAACTCGTGCGTCAGCGTCTCAAGCGGCTCGAAGTCCTTGCCGAGGCGCCTCCTCACGACATTGAACAGGGTCTGCTCCGCACGGTCCACCTTCTGTTCGACGTCGGTCGCCGGATCATGTATCAGGTTCACGATCTCATGGCCGGCGGACTGCAGGCCGCGCAGGATCGCCAGGTCAATGACGACCTCCGCATAATGTTCCGCGTTCGCCGGTGAGGGCACCGATTCCGCCAGTTGAATCAGATAGACCATGTCCCCGACCTTGGCCAGCGTGCCGCGCGCAGCCAGTTCCTCCTTGACCGTGAGCGTGTCCACGTTGCGCATGCTCTTGGTGACTGCGAGCATCGCCCTGAAGATTTCCTGGTGGAGAGTGTTGTAAAAATCGTTCGACGTGAGAGTCGTAATCAGCCGGTCTGCGGCTTCGCGGCTGAGCAGCATGCTCCCCAGTGCGGCCGCTTCCGCGTCATCACTGTGCGGAGGCAGGCGCTCCGAGATTACAGCGGCGGTTCGGGACGGCTGTGCGGTGACCGCGGCGGTTGGGGAGGGTGGGTTTTCCATCCCCTAATTATTCGCCGCCTTCGGTACTCTCTTCCTCGGAGATTTTTTCTTTTTTCTCGCTATCTGAAGATTTCTCTTCGCCTTCCGCGGCCTGCTCTATCCCTCTGGCACCGACTTCCCGCGCCGCTTCCTTCTCCAGCTCGGCCTGTTCCATGGCATCGGTGTATTCCTCGGTAGCCTCCTGAGGAACGTCAAGACCTAAGTTGCCCTCTTCGTCAGCGATCTCCAAGCGGATCGTAACGTCTACGTCTCGATGCAGGTCCAATAGGATTTCAAAGACCCCCAGACGCTTAATCGGGTGCATGAGGGCGATCTTCCTGCGGTCGATCTCGACATCCAGGGACTCCTTGATGATGTCCGCGATGTCGGCAGACGTGACGGCCCCGAAAAGTTTGGTCGCGCCGGGGGCGGTTTTGCCGATAATGCGGACAGTTCGGCCGTTCAATTTTTCCGCCAGTTTTTCCGCGCCGGAGAGCGTCTGCTCGGCCACAGCCGCCGACTTCACCTGCCGCCGTTCCAACTGCTTCAGTGCCGACTTGTCCGCCACGGTCGCAAGGCCGCGCGGGAACAGGAAGTTCCGCGCAAAGCCGCCGGCCACTTCGACCACCTGGCCCTCTTTGCCGACCTTGGGCAGCGTCTGATTCAAGACCACCTTCATGACAACGATCTCCTGCCTATCGCTTCACGCCGATCCCGACCATTCCCTCGTTGGCACCAAATAACCGGTTTACTCCGATCCATCCGTACCATTCGGTGCCCAGACCGAGACGCGCCCGCACGTCTAACCTGAGATCGTTTGGATTGAACAGGTCGGCGGAGATATTGACCGCCGGCAGGAACTGCCAGTCTACCCCAATTCCGGGTTTGGAGGCATAGATGCCGTACCGAAGGACCGACGATCCGTAATGCTGCCCGTACTGCAGCGTCATGAGGTTCGACTCGGTGATGTCGAACATACCGCCATAGAGCGCAGCGCCCTCTTTCACGGGGTAAGTGACAAGTACATCGGTCTGAAAAACGTTCTCGTCCAGGTTGCGGGCCGTCTCCAGACGGAACGTGGTCCTCGGCAGCCGGAGTTCCTTCGGCAGTTGCTCGACGAACTCGCTCAATCTTCTTAGCAGGGCCGTCGCCTCGTCCGCGATCTCGTTCGCGCGGTCAGCCAATTCGATCGCCTTGGCGGAAACGACCTTTCCGTCCGCTGTTATCTGCCGTGTATTCTCGGCGATCGCGACGCCCGTTCTTGATATGTCCTCCACGTTCATCATCGTCGTTTCAATCGCGGCGCGCAGGTCGGGGTCCGTGACGAGGTCGTTCAGGTTCGCGACCAACTCCTCGGCGCGGGCCGCGGTTTCCTGCAGCGTGGCGAGCATCGTTCGGACGTTTTCGCCGACGCGAGGGTCGCCCACGATCTCGTTCACGGCTTGGATGCCCCGGCGAAGGTCGGCTACGGCCAGGGCGGAGTTTTCGAGCGCGCTCCGCAGCGTGTCGCGGTTTTCTGCAATCAGGCCGCGCGCTTCCTTCATCAAGGCGCCCGTTTCCGCAATGGTCGCTTCGGTCGTATCCAGAACCGAGGACAGCCGCTCCCGCATCCCCGCATCGCTGAAGAACTCCCGCGCCGCGGCCAGCGTGGCGTTCAGTTCTCGAATCGTCTCCTCGCCCTCCGGGAGATAAGACTCGAGGACAGTTGCAACAACGCTCCTCGTTATGGTGCCGCCGGGTTCGAGGCGGCCGGCGTCGCGTCCTTTCTCCGAGTGGATCTCGACCCGCGACTCTCCCAGGGCGAAAAGGCTCCTCGGGATTACCAGCACCGCGTCCTTAGGAACGAACGTGCCCGGGCGGAGGTGAAGGGTCATCCTCGCTCGATTCGCGCTTTCGAGCCGGACACTCGCCACGGTGCCGATCTCCACGCCCGCGATGGTCACCACGGCGCCGGGCCCGACGCCCCCGGCATCGTCCAGTTCCACGTAGTAGACGTCGGCCTCCTTCGGGAACAGGGCGCTGCCGACAAGCGAGTAAGCAAAGATGAGCAGCACGCCGAAAGCGACGACGAACAGTCCTACCTTCCAAGCCGATTGCATGATCCCCTCCTAATCCTATAGGACAGTCTACAGCCTCCGCGTGTCTCAGAGACGTGCTTTGGCCGCCCGGCGAGCAGCCCAACCCGGCGGGTGCCCGGGATGAGTGAAGTCAAGACCGTGTGCCGTGGACATGTTGGCGACTCTCCGTCGCGTGGGAACTCGCCTCTCGCAAGCCGACTTGTCCACGAACGGCCCATGAGTGACCGTGGCTCGGCATCAGAAGGACGGAGCAGAACCGCGGTGGAGCCTCGCACCGTCCTTGTCCATGGGCCGTGACCTCTTGAAGCACTGCGCAGCGATACGGGCCTCACGCGGACAAGGTTGCAGCGATGGGCAGATTCGGCCCGAGCCTTCATGCCACCATGTCCACGCCACCCGATTCACCCCTCGCTCTGCGCACCCGCGCGCCCCTCCCCGGCCCTCCCCCATTCGCGGGAGCGAATCGGAGAAGGGGGTCCGGAGCGATAGGCGATAGACGATAGACGAGTGCTGGGGCTGCTTTCCCAAGGGCCTCAAGGGCTGTCAGGCCACTTTCGGCAGGAAACCGCTGTCAAACATAGAAGCCAACAATGATGCGAACCCACACTCTTCAGCGGACTCTTCTTCTCTTCGCTCTTCTGGCAGCCGCGGTCTGCTCGTCGTCGCAGCCTGTGCTGAAACCGGGTGACGTTGTCGTCTTGACCTGCGTGGAAGAACCGGCGCTCGATGGGGAGTACATGATCACGTCGGGCGGCCTGATTCTCCTCCAGTTCGTCGGCGCCGTCGAGGTGAAGGGGATGACCGAAGAGAGGGCGGCGGGGAAGATCTCGACCACGCTCGTCTCCCAGCAGATCCTTCGGACCGCGACCATCACCCTCACATTGAAAGGCCGCGACCAACTGCCGGTCACGTACGGCGGTGCGGTGTTGAACGCCGGAGAACTCCCTTACCGAGAGGGCCTCACCCTCGCCGATGTCATCGCGCTCGCCGGGCCCACGTTGGTCGCCGACCTCGCCGCCGTCCGCATCACGCACGCGGACGGCAGCACCGACATCGTGGACTTCACGCAGTATGAGGACGGAGATCCTGCCGAGTCGCCTAAGTTGCAGGCCGGTGACCGGGTGTTCATTCCTCTAAAGGTGGCGGGATTGGACGTGGCGGTTCTGGGCGCGGTCGTCAGGCCGGGGATCATCCTTTTTACCGAGGGCCTCGTTCTGACTCAGGCCATCGAGCGGGCCGGGGGCCTAAGGTCCGACGCCGACCCGAAGAGGGTCGCCGTGCAGTTCGCGGCGGGCAGTTCAACCACAGTGAACCTTAGCGAGGCGGGCGCCGACGTCCCGCTTTCGCCGGGCGATAAGGTCACCGTCCCAGTCCGGCCGGCCACCGAGTACGTTTATGTGCGAGGGGCGGTCCAGCGGCCCGGACTCGTGCCTCACAGCGACGACCTGACGCTGCTGAAGGCGGTACAGGACGCCGTCCCGTTCGAGGGCGCGCGGCTGAGCAAGGTGAAGGTGGTCCGCAAAGAGGTTGACCGGGAACCCAGGACAATCGTGGTGGATCTCGTAAAGGTAGCGGAAGGAGCCGGGGAGGACCTTCGGCTTCAGCCGGGAGACATCGTGGACGTGCCGTATCCGGCGCGCGGCTTCTCTTCGCAGGACGCTTTCCGGGTCGCCGGCGCGCTGCTGTTCCTCTACTTCCTTTTCAGGAGATAACGTCGTGCGGCGCAAGGAAGGCGCCGAGCCGGTGGCCGCATTGAACCGCGTGCGGCTCGTCGAGTGCGGCGAACCGCTGGTGGATATGCGCAAGGTCTTCCCGGACCTTTCCGTTCTGCGCGCGGCCTCGGTGCCGTGGCTGAGGGAGCGCGTTGCCTCTATGTTCGATCAAGCGCGGCGGCGCCTGCCGAACGGCTATTCGCTCGGCCTCCGCGAGGCATGGCGCTCAATTGACCGGCAGAAACTGATTTACGACCGGTACTTCAGCCAGCTCAAGGAGGAGCACCCGGAGTGGCCCTATTCCACGCTCCGGCGCCAGACCAACAGGTTCTTCGCGCCGTGCGATCAGAAGGCCCCGCCCGGACATTCGACCGGCGGCGCGCTGGACGTGTGGCTGCTCTCTTCCGGCGGGGAGCCGTTCGATCTCTCCGGTGAGGGGCACAAGTTCTCCATGGCGGCGACGTTCTCGGACGACCTGCCGGAAGAGACAAAGAGCCTGAGGCTGGTCCTTTACGAAGCGATGACCGGGGCAGGCTTCTCCAACTGCCGGGATGAGTGGTGGCACTACAGTTTCGGGGACGCGGCATGGGCCGTAAGGATCGGCAAAGACACATGCTTCTATGGCGCGGCCGCCCCACCCCATAATGAGTACGAGAAGCAGGACCGCAAGTTCGCGAAAGAGTTCGCGAAGCGGCGGATCTAAGCGCCCACCAGGAAGTCGAGAATCCGGTTCGCCGGCCCGAACAGGATCGTGCCGAGAATGCCCGGATGGCCCTCGCGGCGCAACACCAGTTGGTCCAGGATGATGACGCCGATGAGAACGAACGAACCCTGGGTTCGGCTCCAGTGCGAATACCGGGCCCCCAACGGGTGAGGGAGCAGGTGACCGAGAAGCCAATGGCCGTCAAGCGGACCGATTGGCAGCAGGTTGAAGAGACACAGAAAGATGTTTATTTGGGCGCCCAGCATACAGAACAACCAGAACGCGTCGTTACCTACCATCGGCACAACAAAACGGACCAGCCCAGCGAACCCAACGGCGAGCAAGAGGTTTGTTGTCGGGCCCCACAGCACCGACAGGAAGTGGTCCCACTTCGGGTTCTCCATGCGCGAAGGGTTCACCATAACCGGCTTCCCCCATCCGATGCCAATGTGGGACATGACCAGGATCACGATCATGATAGTCCCCATCGGGTCGAGGTGTGCCAGCGGATTCAGGGTCACACGGCCCATGGCGCGGGGCGTCGGGTCGCCCGCTGAATCGGCGGATTTGGCGTGGGCGAACTCATGAAGGCTGATGGATCCCAATATGATCACCAGCATCATAATCGTGATCGTGGCGTTCTCGTCCAGCATCTCGCCCTCAAGCCTACTCGCTTTTCGCGGGCGGAATTGGTGCGGCGCCGGATAGGGGCGCTGTGATCGGCAGCCTGCGTGAGGGAAACTGAAGCGGCCGGAGCCTCCCCGGTCTCCGGCCGCAAGTCGCACCCGGTCCCGGGCGCTGTAAACGTTACGCCGCCTTGTCTAATGGGGAGTCGCGCATAGCCACCATCCGGTCCAGAGAGACCTCGCCGAAATCGAATACAAGGCTGCTGCCGTACATGGGCACAAACTCAACGTCAAGGAGTTCACCGAACCCCGTCAGCACGTTGCCTCGGCGATCTGTGTACTCGGCTTCGACGCGATTGCCGATATGCTGCTTTGCTTCTGCGAGCGTCATTGACTGTGGTCCCCCGAATGGCGGAGAAGAATCCGACCGCTTGGACGATTCCACAGGGCGCGGACGGGCACCCTCGTATAATTGGCAGAAGGCGCACGCGGCTCAGTCCGAACTCCGTAGAGGGCAGCCCTAAAGTATCTCCCTGAGTTTGGCCTCGTGCTCGGTTGGGACGAGCGCCACGACCAGATCGCCGGCCTGCAGCTCCGTTTCACCGTTCACTATCGTCCCCTCGTCTCCCCTGTGCATCCAAACGATGTTGCTCTTGGGAGGAAGTTCGAGGTCCTTCACACGTCGCCCGACCGAGGGAGAGCGGCTGGTGAGCGTCGCCTCTACGACCTCGATGTTCCCCATCTTGAGAGCGGCGAGCGGGATGAGCTGCCCCGGCGAGATCTCCTGTTCGATAAGGTGATAGATCACGTCGGTGGCGCTGACGGTGGCGGACACGCCCACTTGCTGGAACAGCCACGTGTGGCTCGGGTCGTTGACTCGCGCCACGGTTCGGTCCACCCCCCAGGTCCGGCTGGCCATCTGCGAAATAATCAGGTTGTCTTCGTCTTCGCCGGTAACGGCCACCACGACATCGGCACGCTGGAAGCCGGCCGTCTTCTGGACGCGCACTTCGCAGCCGTCGCCCAGCATCGCGATTTCACGGAACTGGGCCTGCAGCACTGCATGCTGGTCAGGGTCTTTTTCCAGAATGAGCACCTCTTTGTCTTCTGAAAGAAGGCGCTTCGCTAGATACGTCCCGACCTTTCCTCCTCCGACAACGACAACGTACATCGCTACGTAACCTTCTCTACCTCTTCGAGTTCATTGTAGGAATCAACCGAGCGGAACGGTTCCTCCAACAGCCAGGACTGCATCATTCCCGCCGTCAGGAGGTTCGGCGAGATGCACAGAACGCCCAGTTTGCGATACTCGGCCGCGCGCAGAGGGTCGTTCACTTTGGCGCAGACGCGCGCCACCTTGAAGCGGAGTTGGGCAATCTGCGCTGCCATGAGGTTTGTGTTGTCACCGCGAGTTACCGTGAAGAAGGCGTCCGCTTCGCGAATCCCTGCGGCCTCCATCACGTCTTCATCCAGGCCGTTGCCCACCACGGTGCGGCAGCCATGACCCTCGCCAAGGCGGTCCAGCATCCTTGGGTCCTGTTCGATGACCGTTACGGAGTGGCCGCTCCCCGCAAGCATGCGGGCGAGCGCCGCTCCCGTCCTTCCACATCCGAAAATCAGTACACGCATATGACGGCGGCCCCCGAATATACCTATTCCGCGCAAGGCCCGAGCGCCCTGACTACCAGTTTTTTGGTGAGCCGCTCTCCCCCCGGCAAATCGAGGTAGAAGCGGGCGACGGCGCGCCCGGCCCATTGACCTATCCGCGCGACCTGTACGTTCCAGCCGAGTCCGGCGAGCATCTTCGCGACACGGTACGGCATGCCCCGTCCCAAAGGTGTCTCCACCTCCAAGACTCCGAAATCTCCTTCGTAAAAGCGGTGGGTCAGCATCTCTTGGCGCCGCCGGGGGTCCTTGCCGTGCTTCCGCAACAGCGCGTCCACGGATTTGCCGCTGCCGAGGCGGTCCTTGAGTTCGGCGGACACTTGGCGGCAAAGGCCCTGTGGCAGCGGGCGTCCCTGGAACGATACCGAGAGCGTGTCGAGTGCGACCGGTTTCGACCCTTTCGTGGAAGCGGCCCGTGCCGCGTGGGTGGTCAGGTCCAGCGCATAGATAATGCCCAGGATGCGGCTCAGCAGGCCCGGTCTGGCGAGGTCGCGCCGGCAGATGGTTATGTCGGTCGTGTGGGATTCAGGCCGGTGGTGAAAGACGACGGTGCTTTCGCCTCTGCGCGCCCTGCGCACATAGTCGGCGTGCAGAGGGAACAGTTTAAGCGGCGTGCTTAGCAGATAGCGCGTCGGCATCGTTTCCAAGAACTCCTCCACCGCCTCGGTCTCGACGCCGGCGGTCTTCAGGCGTCGCACCGCACCGCTCCAATAGAGGGCCGGGTCTTCCGGAGGGCTCTCCAAGCCGAGGGCCCGCCGCGTCTTCTCGTAAAGTTCCGCCGCTGAGGCGGCCATTTGCGGCGTCCACGCCTCTTCATTGACGCTCGATGTGTCGGCCGCAGCCAGGAGGTAGAGCATCGCCAGCCTGTCCGGCCGTGCGCACAGTTTCGCCAGGTTGAACGCGGTTTCCGGCTGCGCCAGGTCATGTGTACGGGCGACCTGCGGGAAAGTCAGGTGCTCTCTCACAAGAAAAACCGTGGAATCCTTCTCATCTCCGGCCATGCCGAGCCGCACACAGACACGCTCTGAGATCGCCGAGCCGGTCTTCGCGTGTGAGGCCGACACGTCTGCCTTGCCCACATCGTGAAGAAGCGCGGCGAGGTAGAGCGGGCGCGGATTGGTCACCTCCGACCAGGCCGCCTCATACTCTCTGCGGCCGCGCATCCCGTCGAGCGCCTTCACGACCTGCATCGAGTGTTCCGCCACGGAGTAGCGGTGCATGGAGTCGCGGGACATCAGGAAGCGGCAGGCCGCGAACTCGGGAAGGAGGCGGTCCAGCAGCCCGACAGAGTCTAACCCTCTTAGCGCCGCTTCGCCTGACGTAATGCACTCTATGACCCGTGGCGCGTCGCCCAGGTCGTCCGACACCGGCGACGGGCGCAGGCGGAGCCCCAAGCGCACTGCGCGGCAGACGCCGACAGCGGCGTCTGCAAGGTTCGCGGCCGGTGCCACGTGGCACTCTTCTCCGGCGGCCACCACGCCCGGCGCCAACACAAACGCTGCGCGGCGGGCCCGCCGCACGGCGTTCATCCACTCCGCTTCCACCGCTTCCCCGGCCCGCATCACGTCGGCGGCCAGTTTGTCGGCGCATAGGCCAATACACTTCGCGACCGCCGGCAGCCGCGTGCGAACCAGTTGGTCCTGCTTTCTGTCGGTCGCGAGGTGCAGCGCGTTGCGCACTTTCAGGAGCAGTTCTCGCTCCCAGCGCAGTGGGTTCACAGGCCGGAAACCGAGGGCATGACCGAACCACCGCGCAGTTTGCAGGTCGCGCAGTCCGCCCGCTCCGTCCCGGATGTGGAACTCCGCGACACGGGGCGTGTCATGCCAGCGGGAGCGCATCTCCTCTCGCTCCTCGATCTTGCTGATCAGGAAGTCGGCAACCGGGAACGTCTCCTCAAACGCCGCGTTGAACCCCTCGAAAGCCTCGCGCGAACCGCAAATGAAGCGGGCGTCCATCAGTCCGGTGCGCGTGATTGCATCGAGAGCCGGACAGTCCGAAACCAGGCGGTAGGCGTACCCGACCGGCCACTCGAGGGCCGCGAAGACGGCGATCAGCAGGCGGAACGTCTCCCGCACGGCCTGCTCAGTCTCGGTGTCTTGCTCGTCAAGGGGGATGAATGTTATGTCGATGTCGCTTCTTGGGGCCAGTTCACGCCGTCCGTAACCTCCAGTCGCCACCAGCGCGAACGTGGGGGGCGCGCCGTGAGGTGACGTCATCCGGCAGATTGCCCGCACTATGCGGTCTGCAAAGGCGGTGTGCTTTCGGCACCACGCTTCTCCTGTCGGATTCTTCCTGAGGCCGGTCAGGAGCGCCGCCCGCTGAGTGCGGGCGCGTCTGACGAGGCGGTCTGTGGCTGTGGTCACGGCTGGTCTGTTTTGAAAGCCTGAGGCTCGTTCATGATCCACGATTCCACCTCCGCCCGGGCGCTCACGTCAAGGTAGAGGCAGATGGGCGCGGCAATCACGCAGGCCGCCAACGCTGCGATTGCGCCGAGAGAACCGACCCGGGCGAACGCGCTTCCTACAACAAGAAGAATCGGCCGTCGCTTCATGCGGGCCCAGGCTGCCGCCAGCGGAACCGCCAGCGACAGAGCGAACAGGGCAAGGTGCGCCCACCGCTCAGGGGCGGCGGCCGGACGCTCGCCCGGGCTTGTCCCAGGTTCGAGGACCTGTGCGCTGGCCGCGCTGTAGAAGACCCATGAGCAAAGGAGGAACAGACCGACCAGCGCAATCATTGCCAGGGCGCCACGGGTCAAGAGGCCCCATGCGACAGGGCCGGGCCGGGCCCTCTCCAGAGGCACGGCCAACAAGCCGCCGAGAATGACCGACCACACGGCGAGCATCCAGGGCCACGCCGCAAGCAGCAAGAGTGCTGCGAGCGCAAGGCCGGACGCGAACAGGAGACGGGCGTCCGGGTGGGGGATGTCGCCGAACGCTGCCTGCAGAAGCAGTCCGGCGAGCGCAAGCCCACCCAACATGGCTCCGGCGAACAGCAGGGCGGAAGGTACAGACGCAGTCAACGCAGTCTGCGCCGCAAGTGCCTGGCGGCGCCTGTAGATCTCCTCCTCATCACCGAGCAGAACGAGCCAGTCAATTGACCGGCGCAGCTCGGAGTGCACTCTGCCGGAAACCCCGTCGCCCAGTTCGGCCGCGACTTTCTGCTCGAACTGCGACCGTTCGCGCTCCAGTTCGGCATGGCGCTCCTTGATGACGCTTGACAGCGGCAACCCTGCGGCCCTTAGGGCCATCTCCGAGGCACGGCGTCCGGTTCTGAGGGAATCGGCCCCGTCCCGCATCAGGCCGGCGTTGAGAATCGAAAGAGCACGGGCTGCCGTTTCATCGTCGGCATCGTCTGCATCCGGGAATGCGAGCAGGGCCTCCGGAACTCGAGCGATGAGCCGTGAGGCGTCTTCGGGCCGATTCCGCAACGCCAACAGCCCCTGCCACGCCAACCGGATGCCCTCCTCCGCCTCGATGCCTTCCCAGAGGTCTCGCGAAATCCTATCGGCGCCGCTCTCCCAGCGCGAAAGTCTGGCGGCGCGCGCCCAGACCTCAACCGCTGCCTCCGGGCGGTCCGCTCTCACGGCGAGGCCGGCGATCAGTTGCGGCCAGTAGGCGTTGTCCCTGTCGCGTGCCTCGGCCTGGCGCAGGAAGCGCATGGCGACTTCGTAATGGTCTTCCGGAATCGGCGCTGCCGGCTCCCGCCCGGCCTTCATCGCGATGAGATGCCCGGTGAGGTAGACCTCATCGTCCGTCATCTGCGCCGGGTCTCCGGGCACCGGAATCTGCCGGGCGTCGTTCGTAAGCGGGTGGGTGCGAACGCGGCCCTCGATCTGATCGCCTCGCAAGGGGTGGAGCAGGAGGGCGCGCGAAAAAGGGTGCACGAAAAGCGTGAGCAGGCCCCCGATGCTGAAGCCCAGGAGAAGCCGTTGCCAGGCGCTCATCGGGGCGCCCCTACCCGTCGGTGGAGTCTGGCTCCAGTTCCGGGGTCCGTGGCAGGTCGAAGTCGAAGATCAGCGTTTCGCTGGGCGCCGGCAGTGCTGCCGTGCCCTCAGGAGAGCGGGCGTCGTACTCCGGGTCGGGCGTCAAGACTTGGAGCACGGCGCCGACGGCGATGGCCGCGGTCACGGCGCCGATAAGCGTGGGCCGCCAAACTTCAAACTGCCGGCGAATTCGGTCGCGCGAGATGGCCCGGACAACTCGGTTGGCAAACTCGGCGGGACCGTGGTGGTTCACGCTCGAAGACCGCAGCGCCTCCCTGGCCGCAGAGAGTTCCGAGTCGTATCGGCGGCACCCTGTGCAGTCGTGCACATGCTCGGCGCAGAATGTCTGCTCGCCGACGCGAAGTCCGCGCTCTGGCGACGACAGGCGCAGTTTCCGAAACCGTCTGCAGGATCGGCGAAGCCCCATCCTTACTCCCATTCGTTCGCGGCGGCCCAGAGTGTGCGGAAGCGCTCTCTTGCCGTATGGAGGCGAGAGCGAACCGTGCCAACCGGCACGTTCATGGCCCGCGCGACCTCGTCATAGCTCAACTGCTCAACCTCGCGCAGAACAAGGGTCGCGCTCAGGTCGGGAGGCAATTTGGCAAGCAGTTTCTCGATCACGACGCGTGTCTCGATTGAGCCGGCGGGGGTCTTCTGGCTTGGTTCCAGCGCCGTAGGCTCCGCCCTCTTCAGCCGCAGGCGGTCCACGCACAGCCGCACGCAGATGCGGTAGATGAAGGAGCCGAAGGCACGGTCGTCGCGCAATCTGTGGAGTTCGCGGAACGCCTTCAGGAACGCTTCCTGCGCCACGTCCTCGGCTTCCACCGCGTCGCGCAGGACGTTCGCCGCCGTCCGGATAAGCCGGATTCGGTGGCGGTTCACAAGTTCCCTCAGCGCGCCGTCATCCCCGTGCCGGGTCCGCAGAACCAGCTGCGCCTCCTCCTCGCGGAGGTCGGTTATCGCACCCTGTCTTGCACTGACGTTTACCATATGCACTGCCGCCGGCGTCCGAGACGCCTCAGTACATCATACACCCATTTGGCGGGTTCCAGCGCAGGAAAGTTCGGCTCCACCCTCAAGAACCGGTGATTTCCTCGGAATCCGAGTGCTCGTACGCCTTCAGGGCGCCGCCCCGCCACCACCGGCTTGCGACCAGCGCAGCGGCCAGCCCTCCGAGGGAGGCGGCCAGCCGCACGCTGAGGAGTTGGGCGAAGGCGCCCGCCTGCACCTTGCCCAGTTCGGGCCCGGCACGGTGGAAAAGTACCGAGATGGCCGTCACTCGTCCGCGCAGCCGGTCGGGAGTCACCAGTTGGCGGATGGTCTGCCTAAAAACGGTGCTCACGGTGTCGGCTGCGCCGGCTCCTGCCAGGCAAAGCAGTGTAAGCGGCAGCCAGGGACTGGTTCCGACGCCCGCCGTGCAAAGCCCAAAGACGGCAATTGAAGCGATGACCCCTCGGCCCTGGCCTCTCACCGTAGGCAGAATGACCATTACCGCAGAGGCGAACAGCGAGCCCAGAGCGATGGAGGCCGCCAGCAGGCCGTAGCCGAATGGACCCACCCGGAATTCCGCGCCCGCAAAGAAAGGCAGCAGCCCTTCGACTGTCGCGAACAGCGTCGCCCAGAAATCTATCCACATGGAGCCACGAACCACGGGCGTTCGGCGCACGAACTTGATGCCGTCGCTAACGGCCGGCAGAATGTCGCGCACCCTCCGAATCCGCTCGGCCTGTTCGTTCTCAAACTGCGGCGTCCGCGCAGGCAGGCGCCAGACGGCCACCAGAATCGCGGCGAAAGAGAGCAGGTTCAGGAAGTAGCAGGCGCTGAGGCCGTCAAAGTGCACGCCGCCCAGCGTGACTCCTCCCGTCCACAGCAGAACGCCGACGACCAGCGGCGCAAGCACGTCGCTGAGCCGCCAACTCACGCTGTTCAAGGTCACCGCGTTTGGAAAGTCCCGCCTCGGAACGAGGGTCGGGACGAGCGCGTGCCGGGCCGGGATGTCGAACGCTCGAATGACGGAATGAAGGGCCACGGCCATGTAGATCTGCCACAGTTGCACTGATGAGGTCAGGGTGAGGAAAGCTATCCCCAGGGCCACGCCGGAGAAGGCGCTTTGGGTCAGCAGCATCACCTTCCGCCGGTCCGCTTGGTCCGCCACTACACCCCCAAGCAGCGAGAGCGCGAGAGTCGGAACAATGGTCACCGCGCCGAGAAGGCCGACCAGGAACACGCTGTCCGTGATCTCCTTGACGTGCCACATGATCGCCCAGACCTGCACCTGGTTTCCGACCTGGGAGATGAACGCGCCGCTGATGTACGTCCGGTAGTGGCGGTGCCTGAGGGCGGGGAAGCGGGACAGGCGGGGCATTGCCTTTCATTGTGCATCGGCTGACGGAGCGGAGGGCGAAGGGTATAGTTGCCGGCGGTGATGGCGGAGCTGAGGGCGATAGGACTGATCCGCGACGTGCCGGATTTCCCACAGGCCGGGATCCTCTTTAAGGACATCACACCCGTCCTTCAGGACCCGGATGCGTTCGATGAAGTGATGGACCGGATGGTGGAGGCGGCCCGGCGGGTGAATCCCACGTCCGTGGTGGCGATTGAGTCGAGGGGTTTTCTGTTCGGTGCGCCCATGGCGCTGCGCCTCGGACTTCCGTTCGCCCTGGTTCGAAAACTGGGGAAGCTGCCCTGCAGCCGCGTCTCAGAAGAGTACGCGCTGGAATACGGCACGAACACTGTGGAGATGCACAGGGACGCCCTGAAACCGGGCGACCGCGCGGTCATCGTTGACGACCTACTGGCCACGGGCGGCACGGCTCTCGCCACGGCACAACTCGTGGAGCGGCTGGACGCCACAGTCGCCGGTTTCACTTTCTTGATCGGCCTCACCGCTCTATCCGGCCGCCATGCTCTCAGGGGATACGACGTTTCCGTTCTCATTGATTTCTGAGCGAGCGAGCCGATGAGCAGATCCGTGAGAATGCGCGGCAACCCGCTGCCGCTTGAAGGACCGGAACTGAAGCCCGGCGACAAGGCGCCCGACTTCCGCCTTCACCAGGCGACAAAAGAGGGCCTGAAAGACGTCACTCTCGAGGATTTCAAAGGGAAGACTCTCTTGCTGTCGGCAGTGCCCTCCTTGGATACGAGCGTGTGCGCTACGGCCACCAAGAAGTTCAATGAAGAGGCCGGCGACCTCCCGGACAATGTTCGGGTCTTAGTCGTGAGCGCCGACCTACCGTTCGCTCAAGCGCGCTTCTGCGGCGACAACCGGATATCGGCTGTGGATACGGCGAGCGACCATCGGGACGTGTCGTTCGCCCAGGCGTACGGCGTGCTTATTCCACCGTCGCGCGTCCTCGCCCGGGCCGTCAAAGCAGTACAGGAGGGGTTCGACGTTATTCGGGTCCTCGTTCGACAACCATGAACCCGACGAAATCGCAATACTCGTAACCGGATTCCCGAGCATCTCGCTGGTCAGCATCTCAGCGGGTTCAAACAGAATCAGAGGATCCCGATACGGGCCGATACCTAAGGCAACCAATATTACGTCCGCCTCACCGCACACCACGTATTCCACTAAGGCATATCCGGCCAGCCCATACGACCCGGTATGGAGGTAAACCGGTGGGCCCCAGGCTTCGATCAGGTCACCCTCATACTTGAAACCGTGCTCATCGATGATCCGGTCCAGCAGCTCATCGACGACCTCGTGGTCGAGCTCTGCGGGAGTGTTCTTGATCCGGGTGTCCAGGTAGTC
>JADFGT010000105.1 GCA_022567555.1 Armatimonadota bacterium
CGGCGGCTTCGGGCAGGGCGGCGGCGGCGGCTTCGGCGGCGGCGGCGGCCAGTTCGGCGGCGGCTTCGGGCAGCTGCAGGGCGGCGTAGGGTTCGTCCCCGAAGACATCACACAGATCGTCTATGACCCGACGGACAACAGTTTCGTCGTGCAGGGCACGGACGCCGCTGTGCAGGAGCTGGAGGACCTCATCCGCATGTTCGACGTGGCGCCCAAACAGGTATTCATCAAGGTCGAATACATCACCACGAGCTCGTCGCTCGTACAGAACTTCGGCATAGACTGGCTTTTCCAGCGCGGCGCAATGTTCATCGGCAACACGCCCGGCACCCAAGCCCGCGCGGGCGACCCGTTCTTCGTGAACTGGTCGTCTGGAAACGTGACGACGCGCCTCAGGACGCTCCTGCTGGAAGGCTGGGGCACCGTGGTGAATGCGCCGTTCGCGCGGACCCTGAACAACCAGCCCGTTGTGTTCTTCACTAACATCCAGACCTTCATTCTTCTGAACCAGATCGTAGCCGTGGGACAGGGGCAGGTGATTTCGGCGCCGCAGCTGTTCCCGATCAACGTTGCGAGCGGACTGAGCGTGCAGCCGCGCATCAACGGCGACGGCACCATCACCATGACGATGTCGCCGCAGATATCGGAGTTCGGCGAAATCCGCCGGTTCCCGGACGGCACTGAAATTCCGGACGTGCTGTCGCAGTTCGCGTTCGTAACGGTACGCGTGAGGGACGGCGAGACGATTGTGATCGGCGGCATGAATCGGAAGCAGGAGAGGTTCACCGTGCAGCGGTTCCCAATCCTGAGCGACTTGCCGCTCATCGGAAACTTGTTCAGGTCAACTGCGCGGGATGACATCAGCACTGAACTTCTCGTGTTCGTGACTGCGAAGATCGTGGATGAGGGCGAGTCCGGACTCGGGTCGCCCTAAGATCCTGGCGCTGTTACCTCCGTTCACGGAGCGGCCGGAACCCCCATCCGGCCGCTCGCGTTTCTTCTGAGACCCATGAGCGCGGTACTGATCGGCATGATGGGCGCCGGCAAAACGACCCTCGGGCGCCTGGCGGCGGGACGGCTTGGCGGAACGCTCTTGGACCTCGACGGCGAGATCGAGCGGGCGGCGGGACTGAGCGTCGCCGAGATCTTCGCGAAGAACGGGGAAGAGGAGTTCCGCCGGCTGGAGCGCGACGCCCTGGCCTCAATCAAGCCTCGGAGAGGCTTGATTGTCAGCGTCGGCGGCGGGGCGCCTATGGATCCCGGTAACTGGCCTCCGATGCGCCGTGCAGGGCGCGTTGTATATCTTCGTTGTCCGGCTTCTGTCCTCGCCGCACGTGTTGAGGGCAGCGAGGGGCAGCGGCCCCTGCTGAGCGAGGACTTGCAGGAAGACCTGGAGAGGCTGCTTGATGAGCGATCACCCGTTTACGAGTGTGCGGACGTCATATTAGACGTGGAAGGCCGGACCGCGGAGGAGTTGGCTGACGTGATCGCCGATATCGCGCGGACAGCAGGGCGATGACGACCGTACAGTTTCGGGTGGGGGAGCAGGCGTATCCCGTTCACGTGGGCGGCGTGGACGCCGAAGGCGTGCTTTCGGTCCTGCGTGAGCACGGCTATACGTCATTGTTCCTGCTCTCCGACGAGAATGTGTGGCGGCGTCACGGCGCGCGGTTCGAGCAGTTGGGCGAGGCGCTTGTGCTCCCTCCCGGGGAGTCCGCAAAAAGTCCGGAAGTTTGGTCGCGGTGCCACTCTTGGCTGGCTTCCAAGGGCGCGGACCGCCGCTCGATGCTGCTGCTGGTCGGGGGCGGGGTTATCGGCGATCTGGGCGGATTCCTGGCAGCAACTTATATGCGGGGGATTCGTTTCGCCACGGTGGCGACCACTCTTCTGGCCCAGATAGACGCTGCTGTCGGCGGCAAGACGGCTATCAATCTGCCGGAAGGCAAGAACCTGGTCGGCGCGTTCCACCATCCGCTGGCAGTGTGGTGCGACCCGGCGTTCCTATCTACTCTTCCGGACGAGGAGTATCGCAACGGTATGGCCGAAGCGATTAAGTACGGCTTCATTCGCGATGCGGATCTCCTGTGCCGGATTGAGTCTTCCACCGGCAGGCTAAGGCGTCTTGAGCGAAGTCCGTTGGAAGCGGTCATCCGTCGCTGCTGCGAACTGAAGGCGGAGATTGTCGCAGCGGACCCGGAGGAGCGGTTGGGGATACGAGCAGTGCTGAACTTCGGCCACACGGTGGGACACGCCCTGGAGCAGGCGCAGGAGTACGGCGGCCTTGCGCACGGCGAGGCGGTGATGGTCGGTATGATTGCCGAGACGGAGATTGGGCGGCGACTGGGCCTGACTCCGGAGGCGGCACGTGAGCGCTTGGAAGACGTGGCGGAAGCGTGGGAGCTGCCGACGCGGCTGCCGGAACAGGGTTTGGTGGAGCGGATGGTGACCGCCATGCGTCGCGACAAGAAGGCCTCGGGCGGCAAAATGGCGATGTCGTTGCTGGACGGCGTCGGTTCCTGCCGTTTGGTCAGAGACGTAGACGTGACGATCGTTGAGGAGGTGCTTCAGAGCCTATGAGCAACATCGGAATAATTCGGTCGGCGGTAACTGTGTTGGCGTGGGTGGTCCTCGTTGGGGGTTATTTCATCCATCAGGTGAATCAGCTCTCGGGCGGCGACGTGAAAGATTGGTACGAAGCCGTCGGGCCCTCGAATCTTTGGCTTGGGTGGCTGCTGCTGATTGTGGGCGTAGCGCTTTCGGTTCTGCGCGATGAGGAGGGTGGAGGCACGGCTTGATCGGTGAACTGATCCGGGTCCGGTATGAGATCATCGAGGAACTGGCCTCGTCGCCGATCTTCCAGAACTACGTGGCGCGGGACCGGGTGCGCAACGTGGACGTCTGCCTGCGATTCGTAAAGGACCCGTTTGCGCGGGAACCGGAGTTTGTGCAGGCGCTTGCGGCGACGGTCGAGCGAACGCGCGTCCTTGACCATCCGAATATCGCGCGCGTGCTGGAAGTGGACGAGCATGAAGGGCGGCCGTTCTTCATTTGCGAACTCGTGCGGGGTTCCTCACTCGCGGTACGGATAGGGCGCGTGGCGCCGTTCACGCCTTCCGTCGCTTGCGAAATCGGCGTTTCAATCTGCGAAGCGCTGGAGCACGCCGCAACACAAAGCGTTCTGCACGGAGACCTGAGCGCCGACCACGTTATCAGCACTCTGGAAGGGCACATATCCGTGATTGATTTTGGCCTGTGGACATCTTATGGCGCGAGCAAGACGGCGGGCGGGGTCGTTCTGGATAGGATGGCCCCTTATCTGGCGCCGGAAATCGTTGAAGGAGGAATGCCGACTCCTGCGTCCGACGTGTACGCCGTCGGCGTGATTCTGTTCGAACTTCTCACGGGGCGCAAGCCGTTCTCGGGCCAGACGCCGGCTGCGGTTCTGGCGAGGCACCAGACACAGGCCGTGCCGAGCGTGCGGGCATTCAACCCGGCCGTGCCGCATGTGCTGGACGAGATTGCCTCGAAGGCGATGGCGAAGGACCCGAAAGATAGGTATGGTTCGGCGACGGCTCTCTTAGGCGACCTGCGGCGCCTTCTGGATGCCCTGCGATTCGGGAAAAAACTGGAGTGGCCGATCAACGACGAGGAGGCCGCCGCTCCGGAACCGGTCCCGGCCAAGACCTTCGCCGAGAAGAAGCGCGAACGACGGTTGGGGGAGGCGGTTCACACGCAGTCGTTTGTCAAGCGCGCGCGCAAAACCAAGGCGAAGAAGTCGAAGTCCGGACGGAAGCCGGCCAGTATGCCCGAGGCTGACGTGCCGCGGTGGCTGAAGGCCGTAGTCTATATGCTGGCCGGCATGGCGGTGTTCGGCGTGGGCAGTTACATCTATTTCAACCTGACAAAGGCGAGTGTGGTCAAGGTGCCCATGCTGACCGGCATGCCGTTTGCCGAGGCACGCGAGACGGCCGGCGGCCTGAATCTCCTGCTTGAGAACGTCGGCGAGGAGTACAGCAACCAATATCCTCAGCCAAAGACTGTGATATCGATGGACCCCGCCCCCGGCACTCCTGTTCGCGAGGGCAGTTCAGTGAGCGTGAGACTCAGTCGTGGGAGCAGAACCGTCGAGGTACCGGACATGAGGGGATTGACCGTCGCCCAGGCCAGAGGGCGCATTGAGGCGCAGGGCCTTCAGATTGACCCGAGCACACGCTGGGCCAGAAGCGGCTCTGTCGAGAGCGGGCGGATAATAGCGACGGACCCGGGCGCGCGTGAGCGAGTAGAGCGGCGAACCCTGATCACCCTCACGGTAAGCACCGGCGAGGAAAGACCGGAGAAGCCGCCTGTGGACCCGGAAGACCTATTTGCGAATATCTGGTCGCTGGAGTTTGAGGTTGAAGGACCGTCCGGCGAACCGGTGCTCGTGCGGGTGGAGATGACCGACGCCCGGCGGGAGAAGCGCGTGATTTTCGAAGAGACGCGCGAGGGTGGAGAGCAGGTGGTGCTCGAAGCGATCGAGGGCATGGGCGGGGAGGCGATTTTCAGGATCTTCTTTAACGGGTTCCTCGGTCCGACGATCCGCAAGGAGGGTTCAAGCGGATGAAGACTATCTTGGCGCCCTCGATTCTTTCAGCGGATTTCGGGCGGCTCGCCGAAGCGGTGCTGGCCCTGGAGGCGGCTGACTGCGACTGGATACATCTGGACGTGATGGACGGCTCCTTCGTGCCGCCCATCACCTTCGGTGCACAGGCGGTCGCCGCCCTGCGGTCGCTCAGCCGGAAGCCGTTCGACTGCCACCTTATGATCGAACACCCCGAAACACAGATTGAGGCGTTCAAGGAGGCGGGGGTGGACCGCCTGACGATACATGCCGAGGTATGCCCGCACCTTCACCGGGTCTTGCAGCAGATCCGCGAGTCCGGTATGAGCGCCGGCGTGGCGATCAATCCGGGCACGCCCGCAGCGGCCGTCAGAGACGTGCTGGAGTCGGCCGACCTGGTGTTGGTGATGACAGTGAACCCCGGCTGGGGGGGGCAGAAGTTTTTGCACGGGTGTCTGGAGAAAGTGCGGCAGGTTAGGGAATGGGCGCCGAACCACCACGTGGAGGTGGACGGCGGGGTAGGCGTGGAAACGGCGCGCCTCGCCGTGGAAGCCGGCGCTGACGTTGTGGTGGCCGGGAGTTACACTTTCTCCGGCGAGCCGGCCGAGCGGCTGGCGGCGCTTAGGAGGGCCGTATGCGAAGCATCCGCATCTTGATGACGGCGCTGGTCCTCCTCGGCTTCGGGTTGCTGCTTAGTTACCCCTGGTTCGTGGGCGCGAAACCTGGCCGCGAGTCTGCGGTTGAGGCGCGCGAACGGCAGGCGCGGTACGCGGTTCGGATCGCACTGTATGTTGCGGCGGTGTCGGTCACCTTCTTCGGGTCCGCTGTCTGCGCGGTATTGCTGGCTCGACGGACGCGGGAGCGATTCGTTGACGAGTCTATGAAGAACCTGGCGGACCTTCTGGCCGCGGTACCTCCGAAGAAGAAGGACGATGACGGCGCGGTGGAGTGACGCTGACCGGTCCTTCATGCGTGAAGCGGTCGAACTCTCGCGCAAGGGCTTCCCTGCGCCCAATCCTCGCGTCGGCGCGGTTGTCGCGCGGGAGGGAAGTGTTGTGGGGCGCGGCCATCACGATGCCGCCGGGGGGGCCCACGCTGAGGTCGTGGCGTTGCAGGACGCGGGCGAACTGGCGCGAGGCGCCGATATGTTCGTGACCCTGGAGCCGTGCGATCACCACGGAAAGACGCCTCCATGCACCGAGGCCGTTCTTCGGGCTGGAATCGGTCGGGTCGTGTGCGCGACGCCCGATCCGAACGCCGAGGCAGCCGGGGGGAACGAACGCCTTCGTGAAGCCGGCCTCAGGGTGGAAGCGGGGCTGCTTGAGGAGGAGGCGTCGGAAGCGAACCGCGTGTTCCTGGCTCGGTACCGGCTGGGGAGGCCTTTCGTGCTGCTGAAGGCGGCTGTGACGCTGGACGGCCGCATTGCGGCCGCTTCCGGGGAGAGCCGCTGGATCACCGGGCCGGAGGCCCGGCGGAGGGCGCACGCATTGAGGGCCGAGATGGGTTGCGTTCTGGTGGGCTCGGGGACGGTCGCGGCTGACGACCCGTCGCTGACGGTCCGGGAAGCGCCGGCTAAGAACCAGCCTCTTCGCGTCGCGCTTGACCCAGAGGGCGGCCTGTCGCCGGATTGCAGGCTGCTATCGGACCCCGAGGCCCCGACGCTCTGGGTTGTGGCGCGAAAGGTGACGGTCCCGTTAGCCGGCCATGCCGAGGCCTTTTTGTGCGATACACGTGAATGCGGCGCCTTCCGGTTGGATGCGCTTCTGATGGAATTGGCGCGGCGCGGCCAGATCGGTGTCCTTGTGGAAGGGGGGGGGCGGACCGCCGAGTCGTTTTTCAGCCAGGGGCTGGTTGACGAAGTGGAACTGCATATGGCGCCCAAGGTGCTCGGCTCCGGAACGGCCTGGGTTGAGGGCAAAGGCGTCGAGCGGCTGGCGGACGCCTGGCGGCTCACCGGCTTGCGGTGCGAGCCGTTGGGGGACGGGCTGAAGATCACGGCGAGGGTGGAGCGCTGATGTTCACCGGAATCGTGCAGGCGGTGGGAACGATTGTGCGGGCGGGAAGCCGGCTGGAGGTATCGGTCGAATTATGCGAGACGGTGCGGGTTGGAGACAGCGTGGCGGTCAACGGCTGCTGTCTTACTCACCTGGGCGGCGATAATCTGGCATTTGACCTCTCGGAGGAGACTCTAAAGCGCACGAACCTCGGTGCCCTTCAGGGGGGGGACAGGGTGAATCTGGAGACGGCGGTAAGAGCAGGGGAACCGATTGGCGGTCACTTCGTTCTGGGTCATGTGGACGCGGCCGGCCGGTTTCTGGGCCGCAGAGAGGGGGAGACGGGAACCGAGTTTCAGTTCGAGGCGCCGGACGACGGGGCGCGCTTCCTGGCGGACAAGGGCTGCATAACGATAGACGGCGTCAGTCTGACTGTGGTTGAGCCGCAGGGGGGGCGGTTTTCCGTGTGGATCGTCCCGCATACGCTGGAGAACACGAACCTCGGGGGCTTGGAGCCGGGTGGCGCGGTCAACCTTGAGTACGATCTCATTGCGCGTTATCTGGAGCGGTTGCAGCAGGCGTGAGACGGCGTATCAACGGCACTGCGTGCGCCTATGTGTCTTTTAGCGGGACTGATCTTAGCCGGAGGCCTCGGAATACACGGCGATGCGGCGGCGTTTGCGGGGGCCCTCGAACTTCACGAGCCCGTCCATGAGCGCAAACAGCGTGTGGTCGTTGCCGATGCCGACGTTCGGGCCTGGAAAGAACTTCGTCCCGCGCTGCCTGACCAAAATGTGCCCGGCACGCACGCGTTCGCCGGCGAACTTTTTCACGCCGAGCCGCCTGCCTATGCTGTCGCGGCCGTTCCGGGTCGAGCCCATTCCCTTCTTATGTGCCATCGCTTGACTTCCCAGCTGAGATGTTCGTTATCTTAAGTTCGGTCAGCTGCTGCCTGTGACCCCAGCGCCGCCGGACGCGTTTCTTCGGCTTAAACGTGAACCCTCGGATCTTGGGCGCCAGTGTGTGCCGGACGATTTCCGACTGAACTTTAGCGCCCGCCACGAACGGCGTGCCGACCTTGTGGCCTTTGCCGGTGCCGATGAGCAGCACCTCTGCGAGTTCCACCTTGTCGCCCACTTCGCCCCGCAGACGATCCACCGTGATCGTGTCATCCTTGCTGACACGGAACTGCCTTCCGCTGGTTCTCACTATCGCGTACATGGGTCTGCCGTCCAGGCGCAAGGAGGGATTATGGCGCACTGGGCCGCCCGCTGTCAACGCCCCGGAAGGGGCATTCCATGAGAACCTGCGCCGCGCACACTCGTCATACGATATGTGCCTCTCTTCAGACGCATCCTCACCGGGCTGTCCTGCGCCGCCCTTCTGGCCGCGGTCTCATGCGGCGGCGGCGGCTCGAAGTTCTTCGAGTTCGTTTATGAGAGCGACTGGACCTTCGCGCTGGAGGGGATCACCGGCGAAAGCCAGTTGGTCCGGCTCACCGACCCGCAGAGCGGGTCCAGCCAGACGCGGCTGATGAACAACGAGTCCGGCGCCGTGCAAACGTTGCGGTTTCCCTCGATAACGGCGGGCGTTTATGAGATAGAGGCGACGCTCTATTCGCAGCAGAACGGCCAGGGAACCATCACCGGCGTGTTCAAGGACCGGGTCGTTGCGAGCCGGAGCAACAACCGGTACGAATCCATTGTCAGCCGCCCTGTTGCAAGCGTGACGGTGACGCCGAGCAATGCCACGATCAGCGTGCAGGAAAGCATGCAGCTGTACGCGGTCGGCAAAGACGCTAACGGAGTAACCACGTTCGTGGCTCCCGGCTCTTTTTTGTGGGAGGCGCTGAACAACAAAGTCTCCGTGAACCAGGATGGGATCGCTATCGGTGAGTTGGAGGGGCAGGGAATAATCCGCGCCACGGAGACCGGTTCCGGCCTTACGAACACCGCCGTGATAACAGTCGAGCCGTTCCAAACGCAGCGGACAAAATGGACAATTATGGTGTTCCTGAACGCTGCGAACGACCTGGACCCGTTCAGCGACCTGAACGTGAACCAGATGGAGCGCGTGGCGAACAATCCGGAAGTGCGGTTCATCGTGCAGTGGAAGCGTGTGCTGGCGCTCGGTTTCGGGGCCCCCTGGTCCGGCACGCGGCGGTACCTCGTGAAA
>JADFGT010000176.1 GCA_022567555.1 Armatimonadota bacterium
ATCGGTCCAGGAGCCTGCGTCCTCCGTCCTGATACTCTGCGAGATTGAAGCTCAGCTCCGCCAGATCATTCAACCCGCCGCCGTAGCAGGAAGATCGGTACCCGTTCCAGCTCACTTCTCTGCTGCATGTGGCAGATTCAACTGCCATGAGACGCCGTACTTATCCTGGACCCAGGCGAATTTCTCGGAGAAGCCGGGAGGGGGAAGGCACGTAGGCACACAGGCACGAAGGCACGTAGCAGACTGGGCGGGAGGGCCTCAAACAGTCTGTCGAGCTCGCGGGCCGCCCGACAGTCCACGAACAGCGACATCGACGGGGTAAAATCAAAGTCGGCTTTGGCGGTCGGCGATGCCCAGCCAGCGACCTGTGGCACACGTCGCGCCGGCATAGCGGCGCTGGCTACGATTTCTGCCGCTCCTCGCCAACGGAGAACGGCAAGCCGTCCGGATCCAGGTACTGCGCGATTCGAGCACCGAACAAATCCTCGGGCTCCTGAATGCACGGCACGTTATTCTCCACCATTCGCTGATGATACGCATCCAAATCGGGAACGCTGAAGCCGGAGCGCCAGCGACCGGGTCTTTCGTATTCGTCAGCGTCGGCCTCTGATTCTTTGCACGCATGAAGGGCAAGCGTGGCCCCGTCAGTCGCAAACTCAGTCCAACCCGGCGTTTCAAACTTCAGCGGAAGACCGAGTACATCTCTGTAAAATTTAACGGACCGCTTCATGTCGCTTACATAGACGATTGCATAGTTCACTCGCATCAGTAGATCTCCATTCTGATTGATTCGCGTCGAGCTCAAGTCGAAAGCGCACTCGCCTTACGAATGCCCCGCCTGGGCCATGAGTTCGGTCGCTAACTTACCAACTTGGATGCCCCTCGCCATGAGTCGCTTCGCCTCCGCGGGCCCAACTTCAGCGGGCAGGTCTCCAGCGACGGCCGGGACCGATTTCGACGGTGCGCGGCAACCTTCGCCCGCGGTGAGCAGGAGTAAGAACCCAACACCCCACCCCGCAGCGCCGATTGCCCGTCCGAACATAGCTAGTGCCCTCCGGTATTCGCCCTACGATCCACGGACGCCGTTCTCCGACTGGCGATAGTTTACATCGTCGCGAGCTATGGCGATACAGGACTGGGGGGCCGCTTCGTCCGTGCGCTCTGCCGAGGTCAGACAATGGCGAAGAAAAGGCACCCGGCTGAGCAGATCATCGGGGAGCTGCGGGAAGCGGAGGTGGAACTGGCCAAGGGCCGGCCGGTCGCGAAGGTCGTCCGCAGCTTGGCCAATTCTTACGGGTAGGCCGTTCCCATTCCCTAGCAGCCCGTGGCAAAAGTCATTCGGGCCATCGGCGGCCATTTCACGCCAGCTCTTCGTACACGAAACTCAGCGAATCTTTAGGATTCGCCTACGTTTCGCTCCCTCGATCTGACGCGAAATGTCGCGCCGCTGCCCTCGAAGCACTTTCACCACGGACTGCTAGCCGTGGGTGGTCGGTTGTTCTTGGGGTTTGGGTGGGCTTGATTCTTGCCCGTCGACCGGTTCAACTCCCCGGTCGCAGTCCACCTGTCCTCCCCCGTGGAGAGGTTGGGACCGCCGGCGGTCATCAAGAAGTATGAGTCAACATTGTTTGGCATGTTAAAGGACGGCGGCCTGACCATGTCAACCAATGCCGAAACCTACGGCTGGCAATCGCTCGGCCCGGTCACTGGTCACCGCATCGAGGCGGATGCCCTCCTTATCGAATGCGGCAATGCGGCTTTGCACATCAGCCCCGAAGAGTCCGGCACGATCCGCGTCCGGCTGTCGCAGTCAGGCGTCTTCGGCCGGGATCATTCCTGGGCAGTCGTGCAGGAGGCGTCGGGCGCAGCCTCCTGGCAATTCGAGGAGGACGATGAGTTTCTCTATCTGATCACCAAGGCAGTGCGGGTTCGCATTCGCAAAACACCCTGCCGCCTGTCGTTCCTCGGGCCTGACGGCAAGGTGATTGCCGCAGAAGATGCCGGCAAGGGCATGTCCTGGGACGGCGATCAAGTGCGCTGCTGGATGCGCCTCGCGGCAGAGGATCACTTCTTCGGTCTCGGCGGCAATCTCGGCCGTCTTCTCGGCGGCGGGCTCCTCGATCTCGGCGGCGACCTCGGCCGGCTCCTCGGCGACCGGCTCCCCGGCTTCCGCGATGACCTCGGCCGGCGTGTC
>JADFGT010000106.1 GCA_022567555.1 Armatimonadota bacterium
GGAGCCGTTCGATTCAGGTATTAAGCCGTGTCGCATGTCCGCAGACCACAAGCGCGACCGCGCATCCGAATTGTCTACTTCGTCGCCGTCGAATAGCACGAGCGTTGCCGGCTTTCCGTCCAAGAGAGCATAGCCGTCAAATCCGCCTGGGCGGTCATTTCGGCCATCGGAGAAGAACGGCAGCGGTATCAGTCCCAGCGCATCTGCCCACGATGTTGGGTTGCTCGGCTGCCAAGTGACGTTGACGTCGACTGGTGGAAGTTCCTGGTTCATTTCCATACGTTCACTCCCATCCTAAAGAGGACTCCGCAAGGGAGCGAAAAGCCGCACTCTCCAACGTCGATGCCCCCCCTGAAGCGGAGACGCGTAGAGGAAATGGGAACAGGACCACCGTTGCAGGTAGCTGGCACGAGCACGCGCCCAAACTCAGAAGTGTGTTTCCGTTTTCGGTCACTATGCTCAGCTGTCATTCTTCGCACCTGTGTTCACTGGGCTCCACCCAAGCGCCGTCCTCTTTCATCAACTTAATCAGTTCCTCCACCCCCCTCTCCTCCGGGATGTTGTTCTTCACAAGTTCGCTCTTTCGATACAGCGCGATCATGCCCCCCGCTTTGCCCACGTAGCCGTAATCTGCGTCCGCCATCTCGCCCGGGTCGTTCACTATGCAGCCCATGACCGCGATGTCCAGCTCGGTGAGATGCGAAGTCGCCTCCTTCACCTTCTTGAAAACAGTCGGCAGGTCAAACTTCGTGCGCCCGCACGAAGGGCACGCTATAAACTCCGTCTTCGTGCGCCGCAATCCGAGCGCCTGCAAGATGTCGTAACAGACCGGAATCTCGTTCAACGGGTCCTCGGCCAAGGACACCCTAATCGTGTCGCCAATTCCCTCCGCCAAAAGTGTCGCGATACCGCTCACTGATTTTATGCGCGCATATTCGCCGTCGCCCGCTTCCGTTACGCCTAAATGAATCGGATACTCCATCCCCTCTTCGTCCATCGTGCTCGCGAGCAGCCGGTTCGCGGCGAGCATGATAGGCACGCGCGACGCCTTCAGCGAAATCACGATTTCGCGGAACTCATGCTTCTCGCAGATGCGCGCATATTCCAGCGCGCTCTCCACCATTCCATTCGGCGTATCGCCGTAAGTCACCAACATTCTTTCCGCCAGCGATCCGTGGTTGACGCCGACGCGCATGGCGATACCGCGTTTCTTGCACGCGTCGATGACGGGCACAAGGCTCTCTTCGATTGCCTCGCGCTCGGCTTCGTGTTCCTCCGGCGAATACTCCTCTTTGCCCGGCTGAGGTTTTCTGAAGACGAACAGTCCGGGGTTTATGCGCACCTTGTCCGCGTGTTTTGCGGCTTCCACCGCGATCTTCGATCCCTGATGGTGAACGTCCGCGACCAGCGGCACCGGCCCGTGCCGCTCGGTCACCTTCGCCCGGATCTCTTCGAGGCAGTGCGCCTCGCCCAAGGTAGGGGTCGTGACGCGGACGATCTCACAGCCCGCCTTATGCAGCGCGACGATCTGCTCCACGCACTCCTCAACGCGGCGGGTCTCGGCTGTGATCATGCTCTGGACCGCGATCGGATGCCCGCCGCCGACCGTCACATCGCCGACGCGAACCTCGCGCGTGCGCCGTCTGGTTCCGAGAAACGTTCCCACTGCTTTCCTGCCGGATTCTACTTCCATGTGAGGTGCCCAGGGGGCCCGAGGTCCCATTCGGCATGGGAGCGCGAACTCTATCGAACGCGCGTCCCGTCCAACGGGCGACGGGAAAGGCGGAAGGACCCCCTCCTCTGCCCTCCCCTCCCTGCTTCGACAACAGGGCCGGGGTTCCGATTATTCCGCCGATCCCGCCGCGACCAAAAAAGAATGGGGGCCCGCGAGAGCGAGCCCCCTCCTGGCAGCTGCCTGTCTGCACGAGGGACCATTCATCTTATAAGATAACACAGATCTGTCCAGTTTGCACCGTCATTTTTTGGAAACCCTCTTCGGCGGCCTGCTCAGGAACTTGGAGCCGGGGATCAGGAACCGGCGCGGCCAGTCCACGGCCCGGGTGATTCCGATGCGAGGGCCGACGTGTATGTCACGCGGTTTCGGTCCTGCCAGGAGGTCCAGGCCCCCTTTCCCGAGCCGCAGACCGCTGTGCTCTCCGCTGACGCCCAGCGCCTTGGCGACGTTGGCCGGTCCCGCGCAGAGCCGCCGCAACTCCGTCATGCCGCGTCTTTCCTTCATCAACTCGATGCCGTCCAGCGGCTCGAGCGCCCGGATCAGCACGGCCTGTCCGCTTCTCTCCGGCCCGATGACCAGGTTCAGACACCAGTGGATGCCGTAACTTCGGTAGACGTAAAAGTGGCCTCCAGCCAGGTACATATGCCGGTTGCGGGCGCGCTCGCCGCCGTGGGAGTGGCTGGCGGGATCCTCTTCCGAATAGGCCTCCGTCTCCACAATGAGACCTGCCGTCGAGTCCACTCGCAGGACCATTCCCAGCAGCCGAGGGGCCGCTTCGAGGGCGGACAGACCGAGTATTCGCCTGGTTTCTCGCGTCATAAGATGTGGGCGCCCACTCTCATCGTAACTCGGAGGCGGTTCGAGCGTCAAGACAATGGCACACGAGGACAGCGAACAACCGATGGATTCGACGGCCGTGTCGGCAAGTCAGATGGGGCAATTCGCCCTTGAGGACGAGACGCTGGTAGCGGCGGCCCGCGAGGGAGACTACGCCGCTTTCGAGCGCCTGTTCGATCGCCACCGCGTGACGGTCTTCCGGTTCGCCTACCAGATGACCCAGCGGCGGGACGAGGCAGAGGACATCGCTCAGGAGGCGTTTGTGAGGGCGTTTCAGAGCCTGTACCGGTTCCGCAAGGAGGCGAAGTTCACGACCTGGATACTTCGAATCACTTCCAACCTGTGCACCGACCGGGCGCGCATGATCAAACGTAGGAGCGCGCTCGAACACCAGGAGGCGGCCGGACAACTTGAGTGGATGACATCAGGCAGGTCTGTGAACCCGGTGGATGAACTGGAACGTGACCGCAGGGCGGACGTGGTGCGGCGGGCGGTGCGGGCCCTGCCGTCCCATCATAGAGGCGTGCTGATTATGAGAGACTTTGAGGAACGAGAATATATTGATATTGCCGAGATTCTAAACTGCTCAGTCGGCGGGGCGAAGTTGCGCGTCCTGCGTGCGAGGCGGGCGCTGCGCGACCGGCTCGGACCCCTGCTGAGCGATTGGGAGCAGAAAACGGGATGAAATGTAAGAGTTTGATATCAGGAATCATCTCCCTCGCGCATGGCGAACTGGACATGGGCGAGGCCCCTGGCATTCAGAGGCACTTAGAGTCCTGCCGGAGGTGCCGGGCCACCTACGAGGAGTACCGCCGCAATGCCAGGCTGCTGAAAGCGCTGCCGGAGGCGCCCGAGGCCTCTTTGGGTCCGGAGCGTCTGCGGCGAGCGATCCTTTCCAGCGAACTGCGGAGCGCCAGGCGCCGAATCTGGGGGTGGGCAGTCACCGCTGGGGCGGCGGCCGCGGGCGCGCTTGCCGTCTGGGCGATCCTGGGGCCGCTAAGCCCAAGCGATCCGGGAGGCTTCGGGACAGATGTCGTCGCCGCTAACAATGAGCGCGGAGCCCAGCGTTCGTCATTGGAGAGCGGGGACGTTATTGAGCCGGCTCCAGACCGCGATACAAACGCCGCAGCCGAGGATGCAACCGTACCGATGGTCGTCCGAGTTCCGGTGAAGACGGAAGTTGAGAAACCTGTGCCCGCACCGGACACAACCCCTGCCGGTGCATCGCCGCTGACCGCGTCCGGGGTGCCCACGGAAACGGCCGGTGAACTCATCGTTATTCGATTTGAAGGCGCGGGCGTGGACGGGACCAAGGGCGCTACGGAGTTGATGTCACCAAATGATGTTGCTATCGGTGGTTAGCGCTTCGGTCGCGGTTCTTGGTGCGCACGCCGCACAGGACGGCCTAACGGCGCCGCTCAGCAAGGAGCTGGCGAATGCCGTCGCCCCCAGCGTCCTAAGGGTCTACCAGGCAGGCGTTCTGCTTGGCGAGGCAGTGGTTGTCACGTCCGACGGCCGCGCGCTGACCAGCGGAGAGGTCGCGTTCAACCCGATCGGCACGCCACGCAGCGGCCTTCAAGGAGAGACAGCGGGCTCCGGGCGTTTCGGACTTGTTGTGGATGCCTTCGACTCGGTGACGGACCTGGCGCTGTTGCAGGTGGTCGGTGCGCCCGCCGGGGTCCTCCGGCAGGCGGCGCTCGCGTCGTCCGACCCGCCGGCGACTGTGCTCATGGTTCTGCCTTCGGGCCCGGCCCGAGGCGAAGTGACGCGGGTTCGGGTCGCCGGGGTTTTGGGTCCGAGCCGGCGCTTTACGCCGCTCATCGAGTTCCGCTTGGAGCGGTCGCTGGCGGCGCTGGCGGGCGCCCCCGTTTTCGCCCCGGACGGGAAACTGGTCGGCCTCCTAATGGCCTCGCTTACAACCGGGCGCACCGACCTGAGCGCGAGTGCCCGGGGTGGGATGGCGTCTTTCAAGGCTGCGGGTCCGCGTCCGGCCGCCACGACCTATTCGGTCGGCGTGCCCGTATTGCGCCGAGTGATTCAGGGTCTGACGGGCCCCAGCCGCCACGTTAGCCATCCGTGGATCGGAATCTACTTCCTCACCGACCGGTCGGGAGGAGCCCTCATAAGCAAGGTCGTCTCCGGCGGTCCGGCTGCGCTGTCCGGGCTTGCGCCCGGGGAGCGCATCGTGCAGGCGGGCGGGTCTGCGATCGCCACTCATCTGGACTTGGCGGCGTACCTGTTCCAACTCCCGGTGGGCGGCATTGCCGACCTGACGGTAGTCCGGGGCAGCGAGAAGCGGCAGGTTAAAGTCGCCGTTGTCGCTGACCCGACGAATCGGTCGGGCGGCACCCTGCGCCGCGTCGCGGGGACCGGCGGTCCGTTTTCGCAATAAGCCCGCATGGCGGCTGAGCCGATTATAAGGCTTGATGCCCAAGGGTACGCCGCTCGACTCTGACATTCTGCGCCACATCCCGCCCGCGCCCAGGTTCGCCGGAACCAGCGCGCAACCGTACGAGATCGCCGAGTTCCTGGCGCTCTGGCTCGGTCCACTGGTCTCTCAGAAAATGGACTGGGGGCGCTTCTGGAGGCGCAGCGTGGCCTGCGCGGAGGCGTCGGCCGATTGGGCACTGCGCTTCGGTCTCTCCAACCGGACCGCCGAGGCCGCCTACCTTGCGGGCCTCTTGCACGATATTGCCCACCCGGTTCTTGCCGCGAATGCCCCGGTCGAATGGTCGCGGCTGATGGGACAATGCCGGTTTTCCGGCGCGCCGGTGCGACGCTACGAGGAGCGCGTTCTGGGTGGGCGCCATGACGTGCGCGGAGGCCACATCTGCCGTCATTGGGGCATCCAGGAGTCGGTCGTGCAGGCCGTCGAAGGCCACCATCGCCCGCCGTCGCACAAGGACTGGGACACCACAGCCTGCGTGTTCTTCGGCGAAGCAGTCGCGGGCCTGGTGACGCCGGCCCCGGTCGAAGGTTTGCTTCCCGAATGGACGGAGAGCACTCTGGCGGAGTATGCGGGCGTCCGCCGCTTGCAGGTTCGCGCGGTCATGCGGGCTGTTGAGAAGAGGCTGAAAAGCCCGCACCGCCTGCTGCATGTGATGCCGGAGGCCCGCCGGGCAGGCGCCTGCGCCGAGCCTCGCGGATTGCCGGTCGGCCGGCGCGCGGCGCAGTCGATCTTGGAGACGCTGGGTAGGAGCGATCTGCGGTCGAAGGCGAAGGAGCCGGGCTTCGGCCCAGCGGCGGCCATGCGGGAACTTCGGCGGCTGATGCCGCCCGGCCGCCCCCAATTCGACTGTCTACTGTATCAGCACGAGGAGGGCGAGCCGTGGCACGCCTTCGGTGCGCCCTCCTTTCCTTTGTCGGCGCTCGAAGAGGCCGTCAGTCCCTGCCACCTGCCCATCGGAGTGCCGATACCGGTGCCGGTCAAGATTCCGGGAGGAGGGGATGTCCTCGCCGTCAGGCTGCCGCCATTCTTGGTCTGTCATGTCGTGTACGTCGCGGGGTTCAACTTCGATGTCGACCCCCAGGAAGACCAACTTACGTCAGGTGACGCGGCCCTTGAGGCAGCGGCGGCGATGGCGGGATTCTTCGCCTCCCGCAGGTACGTGAAGTGCTTCGGGCGGGCGCTCGGACGCCTCTCTCCGGGGGCTTACGAGCACTCGCTGAGAGTGGCCCGCGCAGCCGAGGGCGTCTGCCGGGCGTTTGGGCTTGACGTAGAGCAGACCGACCGGATCGTCGCTGCCGCCGAACTGCACGAACTGGGCAGGATCGGCCTGCCTCCCGACCTGGAGACTTCGGCCCGCTTGAGCGGCGAAACCCCCGAACTGCAGGTGCATGCAAACCCGGCGCGCGGGTACCGCATCATTCGCGCGGCCTTGCCGGACGTGGCGCCCGCCATAGCGGCCCACCGAGAGATGCTGGACGGCTCGGGGTATCCGGTCGGCATGCGCGGCGTGCAGATCCCCATCGAGGCGCGAATCGTAGCGGCCTGCGACACGTATGAGACTCTGAAGGACGCCGCCGGTGAGCAGGAGCACGCGAGAGACGCGGAAGCGCGCGAAACCCTGAAGGCAATGAAGGGCGCCGCCCTCGACCCGGACGCCGTGGATGCGCTCTTGAAGTGTGACGAAGATCGGGCGGCGTGAGGGTGCCGATGGGCGATAGCCGATAGACGATTGACGGCAGCCTGCTCAAGGAGACCGGGCAGGTGGGTGCGACACTCCTGCTGCGCATCACACCGCCCGACAAGAGTGTCGAGCCCGGGGGCCGAGCATCACATTCCCCGCGCGTCAATCGTCAATCGTTTATCGCCCGTCCCCACTGCGCCGGAAATCCACGAGCGTCAGCCTCGGCCGCCTGCGCCCGTTCCAAGTGTCAATCTGCGGCCGGACCAGGAGGTCGGCGCGGTCTCCCGGCTGGAGGCCGGTGAAGCGGTCGCCCATGCCGAACGCGATGCCCGACAAGAGCGCCGGGCCTACCAGGCCGAAGCGCACGTGCTGCGGGTTCGAGGTCGGCTTGATCCATGAGAACTCGGCGTCGCGCAGGATGAAGGCCGGCTCCGGGTTGCCCTCGCCGAACGGGCGCATGCGCTCGAGGGCCTCTATCGCCGGGTCTGTCAGTTCGGCGAGTTGGACCTCGGCGTCGGCCCGATATCGGGGAATCAGGTCTTCGGGGGTTAGGGATTCGGCGGCGTATCGGTTCAGCCGCTCGGCTGCCTCGTCGAGGCGGCTGTTCTCGATGGTGAAGCCTGCGGCGCGGGCGTGGCCTCCGCAAGAGAGGAACAGGTCGCGGTTCGCCGCCAGCGCCTGGTGGAGGTTGAACGCGGGGATGCTGCGGGCCGAACCCCGCGCGGTGCCCGATTCGGCGTCCACCGAGGCGACGAGCGTGGGCCGGTTGTATTTTTCGGCCAGGCGGCCCGCCACGATGCCGATCACTCCCGGGTGCCAATCGTCGGAGTACAGGAGCATGAGCGCTCGCCGGTGAAGGCCCTTGCTGACGACGGTCTCTTCGGCCTCGCTCAGTATGCGCTTCTGCTCGGATTTGCGCTCATCGTTGTGGCGGTTCAGAAGTTCGGCCTGCTGCCGCGCCTCGTCCGGGTCTTCGGTGAGCAGGAGGCGGAGGGCGTGCGCGGCGTCGTCAATGCGGCCGGCGGCGTTCAGGCGCGGGGCAAGGCGCCAGGCGACGTCGCGGGCCGAGACGCCGTCTGTGGGGTCTATGGACGCTGCCTCCATGAGGGCGCGCAGGCCTTCCTTCTTCGTTTCGGCCAGGTGCTGGAGGCCGTGGCGCGCGAGGACGCGGTTTTCGCCCGTGAGCGGGACGACGTCGGCGATGGTCCCGAGGCAAACCAGGTCGAGGAACGCGCGCTGAAACCCCGAGGCGGAGGCGCCGCACGCTTGGGCGACCGCCTGAGCGACCTTGAACGCGACTCCGGATCCGCTTAGATAGGGGTACGGATAACGGCTGTCGGCGCGGATCGGATTGACCACGGCCTGCGCGTCGGGGAGCGCAGGGCCTACTTCATGGTGGTCGGTAATGACCACACGCATTCCGACCTCGCGCGCCATCTTGACCGCCTCGATCGCGGACGATCCGCAGTCGCACGTTAGAAAGAGCGCGGCGCGGGCCTCGTGCGCGGCCCGCACGGCGGACTCGTGTATCCCGTAGCCCTCCTTCATGCGATGCGGGACGTGGGCGGTCACGTCGAAGCCGAGGCGTCTCAGGGCTCGGGCCCAGATGGCGGCGCTGCTTACGCCGTCCACGTCGTAGTCGCCGTGTATGAAGATCTTCTCCGCGTTCTCTTTGGCGGACATGATCGCGCTGACAGCGGTGTCGCAGTCGGGGAGGAGTAGCGGGTCGTGGAGGTCTTTTAGATCCGGTTCAAGAAACTTTTCGGCTTCGTCCGGTGATGTGAAGCCTCTGCTAACGAGCGCCGCGCACGCCAGGGCCGGCAGTCCGAGCGCCGTTGAGAGGGCGTTTTCGGCGTCAGGGCTGCGGGGCGGGCAATCCCAGCGCGTCTGGGGCGGGGCGTCAGCAGGCGTATGCATCGTTCTTGCGACGAAGAACGGGGGAACAAGGGCGGCCCTTTTTGTTTGCCGTACTTGCGTCATTTCGGGAGGTTCTCGGTGGAGCCGCCGATCCCTGCGCGACCTACCGAAGCCGGGACTTGCGTCTGTCCGGTTCTCGAAACG
>JADFGT010000029.1 GCA_022567555.1 Armatimonadota bacterium
CCCGATGCTGTCGCACAGCGAAATCCCGCGAAACTTCCTGCCCGTCGCGAGGCTCACCATCTTGTTCCAGTCGGTGATGTAGTGGGAGGCGGCGTACGCGCTGCCCCCGTTGCCGCAGGTGATGATCTGCTTCCCGGCCTCGAATTTTGCCTTGACGAGGTCGATGCCGGCCTGAAAGGCCTGCCCGTCCAGCGTTGGCGCCAGGCGCCCGTGCGCTGCCAGGTACCCTGAGATCGAGAACGTCGCGCTCATAACAGGCCCAGCTCAACGATGATCGCTGGCGGAGCTATCGTGAAGAGTCTGGCCCGATGCACGTCCGTACACGAGCGGTGTGAGAAGCGATGAGGCAATGGCCGCAGCGATTTCGCGGTGACCGACTGGGCTGGGATGCATGTCGTACAGGATGTGGGTTTGTCCGAGGCGCGTCAGATCGAGTGTGGGGATCTCGAGACGGCCGAGTTCGTAGACGAAATCAGGAGGAAACGCGGTGTCGTTGGTGTCGTCCAGCAGAACGACGGCGAACGCGTCCTGTTTCTGGTTCTGGAGATGACCGCCGGAGGCTAAGTGTTCACCGAGCGGCCGCATTGCGGGCACGTCGGGAGGTCTGATGCGTAAACTGTACTGCAATAAGGGCAGTAGACGCTGTCACCCTCCGAGGGAGTCTCCTCCATCCTCGCCTTCCTAACCTCTTCCTCCTCGTGGACGTCTCTCAACTGCCGGAGATCGTACGGGTCGCGGCGCAGCGCGAACACGCCCGCCGCGGCGAAATAGATGACGCCGCACGAAAACAGCAGGCCGATCAGCGGACTCAGCCTGGCGAACAGACCGGCCAGCACAAGGCTGGCGATCGCAATCCCGAAGAATGTGACGGCGGCGGGAGATTTAAGGCCAAACACGGCTACTTCTATTTTACGGCTTTTCGCGGTCTTTGCGTGCGAATCCCTCAACCAGGGCGCGTATTCTCTGCCGCTGCTTCACTATGAACCGGAAGCGGCCGTCGGTGCTCATGGAGAAACGGAACGCCATGTCCATCATGTCGAACACGTCGAGCAGCCCCTCCACCCGGCGGCGGAACGTGCGCACCGATGGCTCTTTCGGACTCTTCGGCAGCGTCTCAAGGCAGGTCCTCAACACGTCGGCAGTAGGGTCAATCTCCCGCCGCTTCCGTTCGCGAACGACGCGGGCGACCATCGCCACAGCGTCGGTGTCGCTCTCGTAAACGTCGTGGCGTTCGCCGGGACGGCGGGAGCGTCGAACCACACCCCAGTCCATCAGACTGCGCAGGCTCATCGAGGCGTTCCCACGGCTGATCTGGAGGCGCTCGCAGATCTGCTGCATGCTCATCGGAACGCCGGTGGCGAAGAGAAGCGCATGTATTTGGGCCATCGTGCGATTGATTCCCCAACTGCTGCTCATGCGGCCCCACTCCCGAATGAAGATCTCCTGGGCCTCCTGCACCGCCTGCTCCTGTTTCAGAATTTCATTCTTTTTAGACACGTGCAAATCTCCGAACCCAGTTTATCCTGTTTCTGTTGCCGGCTCGCGGTTGTAGAATGGGACCCGAACCCACGGGAGACACACAATGGAGCGACACACACACAACACGAGCAGGGCGCCCGCCGCAATCGGCCCCTACAGCCAGGCCGTCTTCGCGGAGGGCAAGTTCCTTTTCGTCAGCGGCCAACTGGGGATGCACCCGGACGGCGAAATGGCCGGAGACACGATCGAGGAGCAAACGCGCCAGGCGCTCAGCAACCTGCTGGCGATCCTCGATTCCGCCGGGATGAGCACCGCGAACCTGGTCAAAACCACGATCTATCTGAAGGACATGGACGACTTTGCCGCCGTGAACGAGATCTACGGTGGGATGATAGGAAGCGAGCCGCCGGCCCGCGCAGCCGTGCAGGTAGCGCGTCTTCCCAAGGACGCGCTGATAGAGATAGATGGGATCGCGGTCACGGGCGCATAGGCCGCCGAACGCTGCCCGGGGGCGCTAAGGCCTGCCACCGGAAAGGCCCTCGATCACCTCGAAGAGCGCTGCCGACGCGTCTCCGCCACGGCCTTCGTTTTCCAGAGAGGCGAGGAGTTGGTGCACCATGGCGGTGCCGGGCAGCGCCACGCCGAACTCTCTCGCCGCTTCCAGCGCATACACCAGGTCCTTCTGCTGATTCGCCACCGAGAAGCCCGGCGACCAGTCGCGGGCCGCCGCTCTGGGGCCGTAGTTCGAGAGCGACCAACTTCCGCCCGCGCCCCCGCCGATCAGTTCGATGCACTCCTTCAGGTCGAGCCCCGCCTTCCGGGCAAATACCAGACACTCCGCCATCGAGAGCACGGTGATGCACACTGCAATCTGGTTCGCCATCTTCATCATCTGGCCGCTGCCCTGCGGTCCGACCAGGCGCGCGACCTTAGAGTAAGCCTTAATGAACGGCTCGGCGCGCTCGAAATCATCCTGGCCGCCGCCGCAGAAGACCGTCAGCGCGCCCTTTTGCGCGCCGACCGAGCCGCCCGTTATGGGCGCGTCCAACAGACGGTGTCCCAGCGAGTTTAGGCGCTCACCCAACCGCTTCGCTGCCGAGGGTGCGATGGTGGAGTGGTCCACGAACAGCGTGCCGGGCCGCGCGGCGGCCAGGGCTTCCTCGACCACCTGCTCCACGTCTTCGGCCCGCGTAACGCAGATGAAGATAAGGTCGCACTCCGCCGCCAGTCCGCGCAAGCCCGCCGCGACTTGGGCGCCCTGCTTTTTCAGGGGTTTCACTTTAGAGGCGGTCCGGTTCCAGACCCGAACGGAGTGTCCTGCCCTCAGAAGATGTCCGGCCATCAGCGCCCCCATGACGCCGAGACCGACGAAACCGAGTTGAAGCATAGGATACGGTTCGACGACAGCCGAGCGTCTCCCCTCTTTCGCGGACGTCTCCTCAATTGCCGACCGCCGATCGCCCTAACAGTTCACACAGTTCGGCGCTTCGCCCGTCTCGGCGAAAACCCTGAATACCCTCACCGCCTCCTCGGAGACCGCCTCCTGCGCCTGCCGCGTGCTGGCGCCGATGTGGTGCGTGCAATACACGTTCGGATTGTCCTTCAACCGCCCGGAATACTCGCCGACGGCGGTGCTCGGCTGCCCCTCGAACAGGTCCAGGCCCGCGCGAATCCCTTTCTCCTCTATCGCTTTCAGCAACGCGTCTTGGTCCACCACTTCGGCGCGGCTTGTGTTCACGAAGAGAGCGCCCGGTCTCATCGCCGCGAAGAACTTGACGCCTAACATGCCCTCCGTGTCCGGCGTAAGGGCGCAGTGCACAGTCACGATGTCGCTCCGCTCGGCCAGTTCGGACGCGCTCGACACCAAATCAATATCGAGCGCCGCGGCGCCCTCGACCCCTACGTCAAGGCTGAATGCGACAACCCGCATCCCAAACGCTTTCGCCGTGTGCAGAACGATCTGCCCAATGTTCCCGACGCCTATCACGCCGATGGTTCGCCCGTACAGCCCCCGCGCATTCCCAAACTCCTTCTTGTTCCAGTTGCCCTCGCGGAGTTGGATGACGTTGTCGGGGATGCGGCGGTCGAGGGCCAGAATGAGCCCGAACGTCAGTTCGGCCACGGCGCGCGCGTTCTTGCCGGGGCAGTTGCTCACCCGGATGCCCTTTTGGCGCGCGGCCTCGATGTCTATGGTGTTGAATCCCGCCCCGGCGCGGACGATCAGTTTCAGCGAATCGGACATCATGCCCTCGGTCACGCGCGTGCTCCGCACGATGAGGCCTTCCGCCCGCTCCGCCTCGATGCCCCGGAGTAGGGCCTCCTCTTTCAGATCCGGACTGTAGACGACGTGGAAGCCGGAGGAATTGAGCGCCTCCAGGCCGCTCTCCTCGAACTTGTCGGCGACCAAGATTCTCATGACGTGACCATTCTATCCACAACAACCAAATACACCACGCTTGCCGCCCCGGACCGGGCCGCAGTGGCAGCCGGACAGACCCATTCACCAGGGCGCGCGCGGCCCTGCCGCTCAATCCAGCCCATCTCGACCGTCCGAACTGATAGAATCGCACGAAGGGATGTTGGACGCGCTCGTTCTATCGGGCGGTGAACTGGAGTATCGCCGTTTCCGCAGACTTGATGGGAGCATCAAACGGAAGGCGCTGATTCCGATCCTCGGCACGCCGATGGTCGAGTGGGTGGTCAGGGCGCTGCGTTCCTGCCCGCGCATACAGCGGATCGCCGTGGTCGGCCACGAGAGCCTAAACTCCGCAGCGCTGAAGGACGCCGGCGCGCAGCTCGTGCGCGAAGTGGGCGACATCACGTCTAACCTGGGCGCGGGATTGAAGGCGCTCGACGGGGGCCGGCGAATCCTTATTCTCTCCGGCGACTTACCGCTCATCACGCGCGAATCGGTGGACGACCTGATAGACCACGCCCCGGACGCCGACTTCGTATTCCCGTTTGTGGAACGGCGGCACATCCGGAGGTTCTGCCCCAAGCGCAGATGGATGTACCTGAAGACCCGCGACGGAACCATCACCGCGTGCAGCGCCGCCCTGTGCAACCGCGAGGTCGTTTTGGACCGCTGGCGATGGGTGGAAAATGTACTGAACTCCCGCCGAAACGTCGTTCGGCTCGCCACGATGTTCGGTCTCGGGTTCGGGATCTGGTTCTTGCTCGGACGCCTGAGCCTCGCCGATGCCGAGGCGCGCGTATCCTCGGTCTTGCGGCTGCGCAGCCGCGGCTACTCTACGGCGTTCCCGGAACTGGCGCTGGACGTGGACAAGCAATCCGACATTCCGCTGGTCGAGGACCACCTCAGGCAACGGAAGACCGCGTTCTGAGCTCGCATCGACCTCTTGAGGGCGGTACAATGGGCCACTCGAAGCCAACAAGGAGTTAGGCTATGAAGCATGCACGCGCAGCAGCGTTCCTCGTCGCACTCATCGTTCTGTCGCCGGTCTTTGGGCAGGAGGTTGGGACTCAAGAGCGCCTAAACGAGGCCATCCAACTGTATCACGCGGAGAAACTGGATGAAGCGGTGCAGAAACTGGAGGATCTGGCCCAAGAGGTGCCTGAGAACGCCGACGTTCTGCAATGGCTCGGATACCTGTATCTGAAGCAGAACCGTCCGAATCAGGCGATCGCCCCTTTGGAGAAGGCAGCCCGGCTGGCGCCGGAGAACCTGGAACTCATAAACAACCTGGGCGGCGCCTACCTGGCCGCGGGGCAACTCGATAACGCGCTCCGAACCTATCAGAAGGCCGTCAGAATCCGTCCTGACTTCTTCGACGCCTGGTACAACATCGGCAACATCCACCAACAGCAGGGCCGCACAGACGATGCCGTCCGGGCATATGAAAAGGCCCTCACACTTCGACCGGAAGACCCGTTTGCGCTCAATAACCTGGGTGCGGCGCTCACTGCCAAAGGGCGGCACTCAGAGGCCGCCGACCTGTTCTTGAAGGCGGTCGGCCTGCGCCCGAATCGCTCCTCATTCAACCAGAACGCGGGCCTCGCCCTCCTGAGGCTGGGCAGAGCGGCCGAGGCGGTTCCATATCTTGAAAAGGCGAATGGACTGGAGCCCAACGAAAGCGATACAGTCGCCGGCCTCGCACAGGCCTACTCAGCGGTCGGCCGGATGCAAGACGCGCTCTCTATGCTCGAGCGAGTCGTGCAGGTCACTTCGAACGACCCGGCGCTCTGGTACAACCTGGGGGTACTGCAGGCGCAGGCCGGTCGCACGGCTGACGCCGTGGCCTCGTACGAGAAAGCGCTTGCGATTAACCCCACCGACCTGGACTCCCTGACCAATCTCGGGCTGGCGCAATTCGACCTCGGACGCTATGCCGACGCCGAAATGACTTTCCTGAAACTCCTCGGCCTGACGCCGGCGGGCATAGAAGCGAAACTGAACTTGGCTGCCGCGAAGGTCAAGTTGGACAAGGTGCCGGAGGCCATCGAACTGTGGAAGCAGGTCCTCCACGCGCATCCGATCCGCCACGACGTGAGGATCTCGCTCGCGAACGCCCTGTATCAGACCGGGGACTTCGAGGGGGCAGGCTACCACTACCGGCAACTCCTGCTCGGAAACCCGAAACACGCGGCGGCGCTCAACGGAACCGGCCTACTTCATTACCGCGCGAACGAGATGAAAGAGGCGGAGAAGCAGTTCCGCGCCGCCATCGCCGCCGATCCGCGCTACGCAGAGGCGTACAACAACCTGGCAGTGACCCTGGAGCGGCTGAACAAGAAGGCCGAAGCAATCGAGTTGTTGAAGAAGGCCCTGGAGATTGACCCGGGCTACGCCGACGCGAAGCGCAACCTCCAGCGGATTCAGTCAGCGTCTTAAGCCCGCGATGCCGAAACTCAATTTCCTGCTGAACCTCCAAAGGGAGGACGCGGTCGAGGCCGCGCTCGACACCGCGAAGTGGCTGCGCGGAGTAGGCGTCGAGGTCGCGTTTGACCATGAAAGCGCCGCCGCCCTCGACGAGTCCTGCGTGACGCTCGCGGAGATCGCCGGCGCCGACCTGGTGGTTACTTTCGGCGGAGACGGGACTCTCATCCGCGCAGGACGCTACTGCAGCGAAACCAAGACGCCCATCTTGGGCGTCTACTTCGGCCAGTTCGGCTTCGTAACACAGTGCGAGCCCCAAGAGGTGCGAACGGCCATTCGCCAGTTCTTAGACGGCGAGGCTGAGTTCGATGACCGGATGATGCTGAAAGGCGAACTGATTCGCAAGGACGAGGTCGTCGCTACATTGCATGCGCTGAACGAGGTCACCGTGCAGAGGTCCATCGCCACCAAGATGACCGTGTTCGGAATCCGAATCGATTGGGAGGACGTCGCGCTCTATCCCGCCGACGGCATCCTTGTGGCCACGCCCACCGGCTCGACCGCTTACAGCCTGAGCGCGGGGGGGCCGGTCGTGGACCCGAGGGTGCAGGCGATGGTGCTGACACCCATTACCCCGCACTCGTTGGGTGCGCGCCCCCTGGTGCTTTCGCCCGAGAGCCGAATCGAACTGAGCGTGGGCGTACGCGGTGACGCGGTCTTATGGGCGGACGGCCAATCGAGGCTCAACATGCTTACAGGTGATACCGTGGTGATCACCCGGTCCGAGCGGGTGACGCGCCTTGTGATGGTGGACCGCAGCGACTTCCTGATGAAACTGCGCACGCGCCTCCTATGGGGGGCGAGGAGTTAGCGAGTTTTCGGTATTCAGTTTTCAGAATTCAGTTTGGCGGAACATGACTCCCGATCGGCCTCTGTGACCGGCGAGGGCCCCTGCCCGAAAGAGACCCGCGGTTGAACCGTGCGCCGGTCATGCCGCATAATGACAGCGTAGTCGGCCCAGTTCTGAAAACTGAAAACAGAACACTGTTAGCGGAGCGGTGTCCGAGTTGGTCTAAGGAGCGCGACTGGAAATCGCGTACTCGCTGAAAGGCGAGTCGTGGGTTCGAATCCCACCCGCTCCGCCAGAAGCCAGGTAGACATTGGGGAATACGATACGTGTCCGCAGGGATGCCGGTATTGCTATGCCGATCGCGACCAGGCGACCGCGGTGCGGAACCTCCTCCGTCATGAACCCAGCGGCGAGGCGCTGTTGCCTCTTGCAGACCGCGCTCGGCCAGACGTCTTAGCGCAACTCAGGCTCTTCGAACCGCCCTGACGTAGTGGAGATGTGTAGGCCGTTTCACGGCGGGTTTCCGTGAGGCGAAGGTGCCTGCTGCACTACCGTGGCCGTGTACTCACCCGGGGCATGCACAGCAGATCCGACTGGTCGGACCCCAATCTGCGACTGCCCAGCTAGATCGGTTGACGTTGCGCGAGTCTGGGTGCCGAAAAGATGTGTTTGAAACATTCATCGACACCGTCTTGAGGCATCTGAGAGCCTCCGCTTGGGTCCGGGATCTCCAGCGAATGCACGGCAAGAACTTCGATTTACACCTTCGGAGCGAGGTTTTGCAGCGGGGTCGCGGGGACTTTCCTACGTTTGAGCACGCTTGCCTTTATGCCTACCGATACATGGGGATGCACTTCCACGCCTTTGTCAAAGCGCTTTCGAATGAAAACCGCAAGATTCCGAAACCCGGTGCCGACGACTTGATCCTAGACTTCGGATGCGGTCCAGCAACTTCACTGTTCGGCTTTGAGCGGGCTGCCGTTGGTCGTCCACTTGCCGCCACGACCTTTGTCGGAATTGAGCGGAGTCAGTCCATGCGCAACCTGGCCGAGGTGGCTGTACGCACTTTGGACCTGGGGCACTTTGCACTCGAGGCTACGGCAGAACAAGGTGCGATGAGCTGCGCCGAACTCGGGTCCGGCCGCGCAAATCGGCTCTTTCTCGTGTTTTCGTACTTCTTCGGGCAGAACTTGGAGTATGAGATCATCGAGGAGGTTGCTCGCGCCGCGAGTGGCACTATCTCTCGAATGCGGCCCCGCCAAGTCGTGTCCGTATACACGAACATCGACATCGAATGTGCCGCCTGGATGCCGAACGGAGACATCCACTACTGGTATCGTGCGTTCATAGGTCGAATGGACTGGAAGCCTCAGATCGATGAAATGACCTACACCTACCCCGTGCCAAGTGATCTCGAGCTCGATCCGAACCATACGGCTTCGGGATCGCTTACGTACGATGTACAGGCCCACACGGTGTCCGCACAATGAATCCTGGCCTGTACGGACCCGGCACGGCTGAGCCGCCGGAAATGCCACCCGGCGTGTGCGTCGTTCGCGACTACGTCTCGATTGATGACGAGGCATCCTTGCTGCGAAGTGTCGACGCTTCCCCGTGGTCGAACGACCTTGCCCGCCGAGTTCAGCACTATGGGTACCGATACGACTACCGCAAGCGGAGCGTGGATCCGTCCATGCGGCTCGGACCTCTGCCGGTGTGGCTGAAGGAACTGGGCAACCGGCTCGTGGCCGACGGCTGGTTCAACGTCCCTCCCGACCAGGCCATCGTCAACGAGTACCTTCCCGGACAAGGGATCGCTGCGCACGTGGACTGCGAGCCCTGCTTCGGGCCTATCATCGCAAGCCTCTCCCTCGGTGCTCCGTGCACGATGGTTTTCCGTCCTGTCGGCGGCGGTTCCGTGATCGACGTGGACCTGCCCGCGCGCAGCCTCACCGTTCTCTCCGGCTCCGGCCGCTATAAGTGGACTCACGGAATACCCGCGCGGAAAGCCGACCGCGTGGGTGGAGTGCGTCGCCCGAGGGGCAGACGTGTCTCCATGACGTTCCGGACCGTCGTAATCTGACGGTGGTGCTGCTGAACGGTCCTGTCCCCGCTGCCACAGATCCACCTGACTTTCAGATGCGTTGGTAAAGACGGCGCCTCCGTAGGCCACTATTTCGGAATTGACCAGATCGTGCTGTCGAAGGTTAGGAAGAGCATTCAAGGCGCGCAACGGCTGCGGTTCGCCCCACACAGGGCCATTCGATCCGTCCCTCACAGCAGGCCGTTCCCGGCTATCCTATATCTTTCAACCTTTGCTCAATCTGCCGGCCAATCTCCAGGCGGAACGCCTCCGGCAGTTGATCGTAGGTCATAGGCTTCGCATCGGCCTCATAAGTCGTCTCTCCCCGGTAATCCCTCGTCAGGATGATTCCCGGGCGAATCTCTATCGTGAACTTCAGCCACTCCTGGGAGCCGAGGCGGTATGTCCCGGACATCAGGTCGCCCGGTCCCGAAACCGCGTTTCCGTGGATCAAGTCGCCGGCGATCTGGCCGATCTTTGAAGCGTCCAGCGGCCAATTGAATATGGCATCGGTCGCGTCGGCGTCCGCGCGCTTAACGTTGACGATCGCCGTCCTCTGCGTCCGCTCGACTGTGAACGGGGTTCCTGACCGAACGCCGAGCGGAATGCACTCGCTCCCGGGGAGCATGAGGTCGGGTATGTCTTCGTTCTCCGGACCCGGCGCGCGATGCGTGATGGAAACACCCGAGGCGGCCCAGTCCTGTACGAACCCCTTCTGCACCGGCGACAAAGCGCCGACGTCAATCACACGTCCTCGGTTTAGCAGCTGCCACTGGGAATCGCTCAGCGAGCCGAGGAGATAATACAGCCACCTGTCCAAAGGAGACCCGGTCATCGGCCTCACACCCGCCGCAACCAGCATCCAAATGTAGTGATCGTCGAGGGCGCTCGCAGGGACGGGGTCGCCAGACTCGAAGTAAAGACGAGAGTAGGACCTGAGCCCGATCTTCCCGGCCTCATGGATCGCCCTCGTGAATCTGCCAAGCGGGTCGCGCGGGAGCCGATAGCGCTCGCATGCGACCGGGTTCCGGGGCTTTATCACTAGCCATCCGTCCTTTCTCTCGATTGAATCGCCGGCGTTTTCCGCGAGGTTTACAAATGATCCCAGGCTAACGGAACTGCCGCTGATTGACTGCCTTACGCTCTGAAGCATTGAATCGCTGAGACACCCGACGAGCATGCTGTCTGATGCATCCGCCACGCCAAACACCGCGTCGGTCACCGTGAAGGAGAGCGGATCGGACTGCTCCGGGTTCAGCAGAGATTGGCGGAGTCCGGCGCTGAGCCGTTTCGGGCTCGGGTCCATCTGGTAAGGCAAGTACATATTCGGGTCATGTGGAAAGAGATCGTGAAACTCGCGAGAGAGCGCCGATAGACTCACGTCGCCGCCCGGCTTTATCACCTCGTCGCTGCCATCCCCAGACCCTCGTCTTGACAACCGGTATCGCCTGAAGCCGATCGAACGGACGCTGCCGTCCTTGGTGTAGACAGCACTGACGCAATGCAGCGCGTCCCGATACTGCCAGCAGAAAACGAGCACCTTGCCGACGCCGCCCGGCTTGCGCGCGGCCCCGAACACCCTGTCCACCCACGGCCGTATAAAGTCGTCTGAGAGTGAAGGGTCGTCCGGGAGACCCAGCAGGGCCGTTTCCGTTTCGATATACTCCTGTATGAATCCGGCTGCCTCCGGGCCAAGCGGCCGTTGCGCGGCCGTCGACCGGGTGCTGTAAGCGACCGGCTTATAGTAAGGAATGGAAGCCAGTTCATCGCTGCCGATCGAAATCAGCATGCGCTTCAGCAGAAGGTCCGCGGGCGCGTCGAGGTCCGGGGAAAACGAACCGTACTCGTTCCGGATACGATTGTTTCGGTCAATCAACACTTGCCTTAGCGACCTAGTCGCCGCTTGCGCGCGTTGCTCTGCCGTTTCCAAAGAGGCCAGATGCTTGGCGTCTTCATCGAGGTATCGCTGGATCGCTGCCGCTCTTTCCGCGTGGTCCTTCCGCTCCAGTTCCTCCTGCAGGTCTTTCGGGCGGCTCAATAGGTAACCGTCCTCGGCCTCCTCCCACTCGGCGTGCAGGACCTCCGCAAGCCGGTCCATGATCTGCGAAAGCGGAACGTCTTTCGCCTTGAGCACCAGAACCTCGTCCGCAAGCGGCGCCGCGACGCGCACTTTGACTCCACTCTGTTCGCTGAGCAGTTCCATAACGCTACCCGCTCTTGCAGCCCGTATTTCAGGCGAGAGATTGACGCTCAGCGACACCTGCGCTGACGCCGGAGGCGCCGCGATGCAGAAACCGGCCAGTACGAGAACCAACCTTGGGCCGATCATAACACGGACATGATACAGCAAATAATGGCGAATCGGAGATAACTGGTGGAGATGACGGGATTCGAACCCACGACCTCTTCAATGCCATTGAAGCGCTCTCCCAACTGAGCTACATCCCCACGCGGGACGGAAAGTATACCTTTCCGAATTATCGGCCCTCGAACCCCCTCCTTGAGGTTCCCCCTGGTCGCGCAGCAAGCGCAGTGCGACGCCTTCAGACCAGGGGGAACCGTTCTCTACCACTTTCTCCGTTCTGCGGCGCAAGACGGTGGAGGGATGGCCGCAACGCCCTGCGCGGCAAGCGCGTATCCCACTGCATGGCCGGACCCATCAGGTACCGCCCCGCCGACGTCGCCCGCTGGCTGGAGATCGGCGCGGGATCGATGCGCCGCACGAACGCACCAACCCGAGTGCCCGGCGGCGAGATAGGCCGGGTGATACTTGAGACCGTCGGAAAGGTGGTCGGCCAGGGAAAGGGAGCGTTGGTCCAGGTCGCCGTGCGCCGCCTTGGCCATCTCGAATACCGACTCTACGACGACCGTATCGAAGTGACCACCGCTTCCTCCGAGCGATGCGTCTCCTATGACCGGATAAGCGCAATCGAGACGATGAGGCCGGGCGAATACCGAGTGGTCACACGCGACGGCGCGCTCCGGATCAAGCCGTATGCCTGGCTGAATGTGACCGGTCTTCGCGTACCCTTCGGCTGGCTGCGCGACGGCATGGAGGTCCCTTTCGAACTTCTGATTGAGGAGTTGGCCGGCCGCGCGAAGATTGTAGTCGAGAAAGCGTAAAGCGATACGCGATTGACGTTGTCGAGTTTGTCGTTTTCGGTTTACACGCCGCAACCCATCCACGACTCTGTTGTGTCGCGATGACCGAAGCGCTGTGCAAAGCGGCCCTTCTAATCCGCCACGGCGCGCGGCGCGAGACTCGCTCCCGCCGCAAGCGTTTCGCCGCTGAACACGTGCCGGGCGCGGGCGCTGACCAAGATCCCGCCGACGGCGCCCCGGGCCACGGCTGCCTCGCCACCCGGGTTGATCACCTCGAGGGCCAGAAGGTTCGGGTTCTTTCTGAACCGGCAGGCGGCCGCCGCGGCGCTCCCGGTGCCGCAGCCCAAAGTTTCGCCTACGCCGCGCTCCCAGATTCTTATCCGAATCTTCTTCGGTCCCTCGTCCCACGCCCAAATCACCGACGTGCGCTCAGGAAACCAAGCGTGGTTCTCCAGCGCCGCGCTCACTTCCGCGAACTCCTCGTCGCTCGGCGGCCCGTCGCGAAGAACGACTGTGTGAGTGGTGCCTGTTGAAAGTGCGCATAGCCTCACCTTGCGGCCCTCCACAGCGACCTCTCTGTCAAACAGTTCACCGACGCCGTCGGCCAACGGAACAAGTTTCGGCTCGAAAGATGGCGCCGGAAGCAGAACGTCTATCCAGCCGCCGACAGCAAATGTGATGTGGATCTCGCTGCCGCCGTGCAAGATCGTAATCGAGTCGCCCGTGTGGCCCTGGCGACGGGCGTGCAGCGCCGCGCACCGCAGGCCGTTTCCGCAAAAGTCTTCGGTGCCGTCCGGATTGAACATCCGCATGCGCGCGCGATCATCGTCAGTATAGAAAACCAACAGCCCGTCCGACCCGACCCCTAACCGCTGGTCGCACAGCTTCCGCGCAAGCTCGTCGAGGCCCCCCCCTGGTACATCGCTCTCACCGATGAGAACGAAGTCGTTTCCGAGGCTCACGTATTTGTGAAACGGCAACCCGCTCACTTCAACTCTCCGACCAGAGGTTCCAGGCGTAACTCCATCTTTTCCATCATGCGCCGGAACCATGCGCCGTCCGGCGACACGACCGCCAGCCACCACGCGCTCGGCCGCCGGTTGGCGCGCGCGAGGCCCCTTGTGACGATGACGCCCTCGCGAACGACCCGAAGCCGCGCCAATTCCGCCTCGCGCTCAATCTCCCGGCGGCGCCCACGGGCTTCCCGGCGTTCCGCTATGCCGGCCGTGCGCTCCTGCTTCGCCCACAGCTCGCGCAACCGCGCGCGCATTTGGCGGCGCTCATCACGCAGGGCCACAATCTTCGCCGCGAACTCTTCCCGCTTCGACACGTCTTTCGCTGCCGGGGTTCGCCCGAAGATACGCGACCGGAAGTGTTCGCCTTGCGCCCGCTCCGTTTCCTGCCACTCGCGCTTGACCCCGCGCAGACGATCATAAACGCCCGCCAGATTCTTGCGAACTCGCTTCACTTCAGCCTGTATCGGGCGCACGGTCTGGCCCACCGATTCATATTCCGCCGCCAGCGTCTCCCACCGGCCTCCTTTTATTCGATGCAAGGTATGAATGAGCGCGCTCGGGCTGCGCGCCGCACCCAATACGCGCAGGTTTTCCATTTCTTCGCCGGCCACGCATCTCCATGACTTCGCAAGCGAGTGGCCGGAGAGGTGCTCCGCTCCGAAAGGCCGCCGGAACGGCTCCGGCAAACTGAACCACCTGTCGGTCGCATCAAGCGAATCCCACGTTTCATGCGCGACCCTCAGAATCGGATATGCGTTTACCTTTATGCCCGACTTGCGGAGGATATTATGCATACGCCTGGTCAAAGAAACATAAGGCGACGCGGTTTCATGAAACGCGAACACATATTCGGCCGACAACATGCTAATTAGGGTGAGTGCCTTGCCGACCAGCGCGCACGTCCCGAACGCCTCCTCGACGACATCGGCCAAATCTTGAACCGACTCCACAGGCGTTTCGAGTGAAACGAACTTCGGATTCGGCGTCATCACCACAAGGGCCTTCTTGGTCAGACGCACCGTCCCGCGCCCCTCGCCGGGAATCACCAAGTCGAAAGGTATCGCCCCAACACCGAAACGGTCCAACGTGTAAGTCTCCGACGCGGCGACCGCCGCGTTATAAGCGTCGCGCGCGGCGGCGGCGGTTTTGGGATTCAAGAAAAGGTCTACGAACGCGAATCGGGGCAGCGACGCGGTCTCTCTTGTGAATCGCAGCAGTTTGGATGTCCGGACGAAGGTGGTGGACCGGCCGTCACCGGTGAGCAAACGGTGGAGTTCGGGAAGCAGACACTCGTAGTATTCGGCGAGTGTCTGCCCCTTACAAGTTTCGCGGACGTCGCGAAGCAGCGCCTGAAGCCGCTCCGCCGCCCGCTCGCCCTCCGCCCGCTGTTCCGGCTCGCACAGGCAGTCCACCGTCATGTCTAACGCCCAGCGAAAAGTGTCTTGAAGGCACTCGAACACTTCGGACACCGCGATCTCGCCGGTGACGCGAGGCCGCGCGTCATTCAAGGCTATGCCGCGCCAGCCCCATGCCTCGGTCGCCTCGTTTGTCACTGTCGGGTTTCCGCGCGCTATGCGGTCCAGGGAGACGCCAGCGCGAACGAAATCCTCGCGCGTAACCGGGGTTTCGCTGCCGAACAGCGCGCTGAACTCGCCCGCCGCCGACCAGAAGCCGCGCGTGGAGCCGTCGTTGTGCGGCAGGGCGACGAACCGCGCCCCCGCCGCCAAGCCGCCGGGCAGCTTAGCGAAGTAGTCAGTGTCATGAACGCCCGCGACCAGCGACACCTTGCGTCCGGCCTGCTCAGCGAGCACCGGAAGCGCGGCCTTCAGCGGCTCGTCCCAAAGGACCGTCTGGCCGAGAGCGAGCAGAGGAACGCCGGGCGCCTCTCGTTCGAGGCGCTCGAAGGTTTCGCTGACGCTCGGATGCAGTTCCAACTCGTGTATTCTACGTCGAGGCGGGGGCAGGATGCCGAATGCAGAGCGGATGAGATATTTCCACTCCCTCAACACGCGCCGTGTTGAGGGTAATCTGCGACCCCGGATGCGCGCCTACAAGCACTACAAAAACATGGCCGAAATTATATGCCACCCTCCTTCCACTGTATGGCGGCGTGCACAGACCAGAACACCCATTGGAAGAATGTTGGCATAACGACAAAACCCTCAATACGGCACGTATTGAGGGAGTCAAAAGCAGTATGAGATGGACTTGCAGGAGCTTTGGGAGGTTGTTCGGCGGATTCCACCCGGCCGCGTGAGCAGTTACGGCGAGGTCGGGCGGGCCCTGCGGCATCCGGCGAGCGGCTACGTCGTGGGCCGGTGGATGGCGTCCGCGCCGGAGGGCGTGCCCTGGTGGCGCGTGGCCGCCAAAGACGGGCGGCTGCCGATTCAGAAGCGCAGCCCCGGCATGGCGAACGAGCAACAGGAGCGCCTGCGCGCCGAAGGCGTCGCATTCCTTCCGGACGGCCGCGTGGATATGGCGCGGCACGGCTGGGCGGAGTGGGATAGCCGATTGACGAATGACGATTGACGATTGACGAACCCCGGCGCGACCATGCCTCATCCCTCTACCGCCGAACCTACTGAGATTCCACATTCGGCCGAGAATCCACACAGGCAAACCTGCCGGGACAGGCTCCCGGCTTAGGGAGGTCTGCGCAGTGGGCATCCGAATAAACACGAACCTGGCGGCGTTGAGGGCTCTTCGCCACCTGAACGAAACAACCGAAAGACTGAACCAGCCTCTCACGCGCCTTGCGACCGGTCTGCGCATCAACTCGGCTGCCGACGACCCGGCGGGCCTGGTCATCAGCGAGAGACTGCGCACACAAATTCTCGCAATCGGCCGCGCGGTCCGCAACTCGCAGGACGCGATCAACATGACCAAGACCGCCGAAGGCGCAATGCAGGAAATACAAGACCTGCTCAGGGGGATGCGCGCGCTCGCCGTCCATTCCGCCAATACCGGCGTAAATGATTCCAACGTTCTCGCGGCCAATCAGACCCAGATCAGGGCGATGATTCAGAGCATTGACCGAATCGCGGCGCACACCTCTTTCGGCACAAAGAAACTGTTGGACGGGACTGCGGGCGTTAACGCCTCCGTGACGCAGCCGGATTTCGTCTCCAGCATCTATATGAGCGGCAGTTTCAACGGCAAGGCTGTTGCGAACGGACCGGTCACCGTGAACATCACGACCCAGGCCGCGCGGGCGCAGATTGCGACCGATGTGACCTATGCTTCCACCACGAGCATCGTCGCGGCCGGCACCGTAACGATAAACGGAATGACGCTTGTCAGTTCCGGCAACGACACTCTTCAGGACTTCGTGAGCCGCATCAATGAGATATCGTCCGTCACCGGAGTCACAGCGCAGATCACCGGAACGGGACCGTTTACCGTCACGCTTACGCAAACCGACTACGGCGCCGACTTCGACGTGCGACTCTCCGATGCCAACGGCCTGCTGAACAGCACCACTTTCGCTTCCAGCACGGGCACGGACGCCGTGGCCGACGTCACCGTCACGACTGTGGAAGGCGCCGAAACCGTTACGTTTCAGGGCGGGCGCGGCCCTCAAGAAAGCGGCCTGCTTCTGTCGGACACATATGGAAACGTCATCCGCCTGACCGAGAACGGGAACCTGACCATGAGCGGCGCCACGCAAGTGGGCATCCTAACGGCGGGCGGAATCCAGATACAGTTCGGGCCTGAGGCAAACCAGGTGGCGCAACTTTCGATACCGAGCCTGTTCTCCGGATCACTCGGCACCGGCGTCGTCGCTGCGAATTCCATCGCAACCCTCGACCTGACCACGCGCACCGGAGCAGAGGACGCAATGAGGATCATTGACGCGGCGGTCGCGCAGCTCGCGCGGACGCGCGGCGACGTGGGCACTTTTCAAAAGGACTTCCTGGAAAGCAACGTTAGGAGCCTGAACATCGCTCGCGAGAACCTGACCGCCACTGAATCCACAATCCGCGACGCGGACTTCGCGTTCGAAGTGACCGAATTGACCAAGTTGCAGATACTGCAACAGTCCGGGATGGCAGTGCTCGCGCAGGCAAACCAGTTGCCGCAGTCGGTGCTGCAATTGCTGCGCGGTTAACTCCTGATTACGGGAAGGGCGGCGGGGCGTCAGGTGGTTTGTTCGCCAGGCGCTCCGCCTGTTCATGCTGCGAGAGCGCAGTGAGAAACTCGTCCAGATCGCCCTCCAGAACGGCGCTAAGGTTGTGAACCGTAAGCCCGATGCGATGGTCCGTGACGCGGCCTTGCGGGAAATTGTAAGTGCGAATCTTCTCGCTTCTGTCTCCACTCCCGATACTCGATCGCCGCATTTCCGAACGTTCGTCTTGAATCTCCTGCAGCTGCCGTTCATATAGGCGCGCGCGGAGCAGGCGCATCGCCTTTGCCCGGTTCTGCAACTGACTGCGTTCGTCCTGGCAAGAAACCACAATCCCAGACGGTATATGCCGGATGCGAACCGCAGACTCCGTCTTGTTCACATGCTGCCCACCGGCGCCGCTCGCCCTGAAAGTGTCAACGGCCAGATCGTCCGGCTTAATCTGTACGTCCACCTCTTCCGCTTCCGGCAGAACGATCACCGCCGCCGCGCTCGTGTGGATTCGGCCGGACGATTCAGTCTTCGGAACACGCTGCACGCGGTGTACGCCGCTCTCATGCTTCAAAAGCGAATATGCTCCCCTCGCATCAATTGAGAAGACGGCGTGCGCGATGCCGCCCATCCCCTTCTGCTCAATCTGCAAGACCTCGAATTTCCAGCCCCTTCTCTCCGCGAGCCGGGTGTACATGCGGAAAAGGTCTCCAGCGAACAGGGCGGCTTCCTCGCCGCCGGTCCCAGGCTTGACTTCAATGATCACGCTCTTTTCGTCGTTCGGGTCCTTGGGAACGAGCATCAATTTCAGCTTCTCTTCAAGTTGTGAAAGTTTCTCCTTTAGCTGGGCCCCCTCTTGCTGCAACTCCTCCTTCAGTTCCGGGTCTGATAGCAGTTCTTCCGTTTCTCGAAGTTCCTCCGTCGTTTTCTGCCATTCCCGGTAGGCGAACACGATCGGCTCGAGTTCGGCGTTCTGCCGGCCGAGTTTCTTCCTATTAGCGATGTCGGAGGTGATCTCCGGGTCCTGCAAGTCTTTCTGCACCTGCTCATATCGCTCTTCGATCTCGCGGAGTTTTTCCCCCATAACGCATGTTGAGAATACCCGCGCACCCCAATCGGCCGGTCCACGGCGCGGGCAAGCCGGTAGAATCCGCGCGTGGAGCCAATCGCCGTTTACGTTCATACGCCGTTCTGCCCGTCCAAGTGCGGATACTGCGACTTCAACAGTTACGCAATGGACGGGGAGATCATGGACCGGACCGCGCGCGCAATCGTGACCGAAATCCGCCGGAGTCCGCACAAGGGCAGGCCGGCAAAGACGATCTTCTTCGGCGGGGGAACGCCCACGTTTCTTCCGATTGACGGGCTGCTCTCAATACTTGAGGCCGTCATGCAGACACACCCTCCGGCCGAACCGTGCGAGATAACGAGTGAGGCGAACCCCGGAACCGTAGACGCCGCGAAGTTCCGCGCAATGCGAAGCGCAGGATTCAACCGGATCAGCATCGGCGCGCAAAGTTTCAGAGATCGAGACTTATCCGCTCTGGACCGCGTGCACCGCGCCGATGACATTGTGCGTGCGGTGAAGTCAACGCGCGACGCCGGTTTCCAAAACGTTAGCCTGGACCTGATGTTCGCACTTCCAAACCAGTCCATTGACGCATGGCTGAAAAACCTCGACTGCGCGACAACCCTTGAACCGGAACACCTCAGCCTCTACTGCCTCACAATCGAACCGAACACGCGATTCTACAAACTTCAGCGAAAGGGCATGCTTTTGTTGCCCGGCGACGACGCGCAGGCGACGATGTATGACGCGGCCGTCGAGCGTGCGGAGTCGGCGGGCCTCCGGCAGTATGAGATAAGCAACTTCGCGAGGCCCGGCTTCGAGTGCCGGCACAACTTGGCTTATTGGCGCGGCGAGGAGTACGCCGCATACGGCCCGGGAGCGGTGGAGAGGGTGGGCGGCGTGCGCTGGACCCACATCAAGCACCCCCTGCGGTATTGCGTAGCCGTGGAACGCGGCGACGACCTCGCATGCGAACGTGAGGCGCTGACTCCCGGCATGCGGCGAACCGAGAGCATCATGCTCCGCCTGCGGCTGAACGAAGGCCTGCCCCTAAACCTGGCGCAGCCCGACCCGGAAGGGCTGGCGGAAGCGAAGCGAAAGGGATGGATTGAGCAGTCAAACGGCGCCGTCCGCCTCACACGCGAAGGCCGCCATTTCTGCAATCAAGCCATTCTCGCCCTCCTGTAGCGACGACCCATATTCGGTGGCGGCGAAGGGTCGCCCTTACGTGTCGCGGCCGGTCCGCCACGCCGCCTGGTCGTATGGAACGAACGGCGGGCTGGTCAGGGTCTCAAATGCGGGCAGGTGGCCGGCTTCGGGCATCTCCCGCGATAGGTCGGACACCCGGCGGGTTACCTCGGCTATATGCTGCAAAAGCCGCACAAGCCGCAGCGGGTCGGCGCGCGAACCGCCCTCTTCCCACGCCTGGAGCAAAGGGTCGCCCAGCCGGTGAATGCCCTCTGCCCCCGCAGCCAGTGCCTTGCAGCACCCCACGCCGTCGCGCGCAGCGTATCTGTTGCGCGCCTCCTCCACATGCCGCACCCACTGCACGGCCACTCGGTGCAGGTCAATGGCGAAGCGCAGCGGATGCCTCTCATCCAGGTCCTGTTCCGCCTCGTCGCACAGCCTCAGTATTTCATCGCCGGCTTCGCCGCACGCCTCTTCGCTCCATGCGCGCCAAAGATGAAACGGGTCCTGGCGAATCACGAATCTGTCGCGAAGCTGCCGCCAGGTGCCCGCTCTCAGAAACTCCGAGCGTGCCGGGATGCGATTCCCCAAGATATCGGCCGCTCGCGCATACGCGTCGCCTCCCTCTTCCACCAGCGCTTCGTTCCAATCGTCTCCCTTGGCCAATCGCCTTCCGGCGGAATATATAACGGGCAGAACAGAAGGGTAGTTGGTGAAGAAACTCAATTCCCAAGTCGTTACGCAGACGCCTAGTGCGCCGACGTCGTTCGCGGCCTGCAAATGCTCGTCAACGTTCCGTCGCGTAAGGTCAAGGAAGCACCATGCGGAGTCATACGTGTGCACCGCCGGGCAGCAGACGACGTCGAACCCCTTTTCACGGAACGTCTGCGCGCTCGCGCGCGGCCCGTGCGCATAATGCCAGTCGAAAATGACGGTCTCTTTGGGCATCGCTTCCAGCGCTTCGGGGTGCTCTATCAGCATGTCTCCCCACAGACAAGGCCGCCGTCCTTTTTGCAGTACCCACTCACAGAGCGGGCCGAAGAATTCGGAGTAGATGCCCGCCTTCCCGATCTTCTCGGCGCGCCCGGCACACACGGGGCACTGACCCAACTGCGTCGTCTCGTCTCCGCCCAAGTGCACCCATTCGTCGTCGAACGCATCCATAGCGTCTGTAACCAGCCCACGCGCGAACTTGATGCACTCCTCGCGGCTTGGGCAGATCTGCAAGGAGCCTTCGGCGGGCCCTTCGGCAAGGCGCCGGCCCCCCTCCGACCTGATGAACCCCTCCATGTGGCCGAGCGTGTTCAAGAATGGAATGATCCGAAGACCCTGCGGATTGAATTCGGCCGTCAGGCTCTTCACCGTCTCCGGCTCTAAGCAGCCCTGCCCCGCCGCCCACGGCGCCGACGCGTATGCGAAACGGTGCTCGAGATAGAAGCCGATCGCGTTATAGCCCGCTTCGAGCGACCGGCGGAGCGTCTCTCGCAGGACCTCCTCGCGCGGCGACTGCTCGCGAGCTATATCGTAGGTCCAGCCGATGAACTCCATCGCCTAAGGGTTCCGCCTGCGGCGCAGTAGACCTGCCGGGAGGCCGAGAATCTGACACAAAACCGAGTGCGGTCGGTCAAACTGACTGGAAGAATGATCAAGGAGGACCACAAGACATGATTGCCGCGCTCGTTTGCTCAGCCACACTCGTCGCCACGCCGGCCCCCGCCTACTCGGTAAACCAGGTCGGCAAGATGATAGGACAGGAGGCGCTCTGCTTCGCCTTCGCACCCAGCGGTTATCGGTTCGCGGCGGGAATGGCCGACAACTCGGTGAAGGTTTTCGACGCCAAGACTCGCAAGACCCTGAAGACGCTCAAAGGGCACAAGTTTCCCGCCCGCGCCGTGGCGTGGAGCCCGAAGGGAAGGCGCATAGCCAGCGGCGCCGAGAACGCCGAGATCCGCGTTTGGGACGTGAAAAGCGGAAACTCCTTCTCGCTGACGGGACACCAGCGCGGCATTCAATGGCTGGCGTTCAATCGCTCGGGCACGCGGCTGCTAAGCACCAGCGACGACGACACACTAAGAGTTTGGGACCTGAACAAGCGCAAAACGGTGCTTACCATAAAGGGTAACGGCATCAACCTTTATGGAGCGCGCTACAACCGCGCCGGCACGCGCATAATCGTCGGCACGCTCGGCAAAGGGATGTGCCTTTACAGCGCGTCAAACGGAAAGCTCCTCAAGTCGTTCGGCGAGCACGGAGGCGTCGGAGTGAACGACGTGGACATCAACTCCTCGTACACGAGGGCCGTAACCGCCGGCCGGGACGGCAAGGTCGGCGTGTGGGACTTGAAAAAGAGCAAGCGCATCTCATACTTGCAGGGGCATAAGGATTGGGTTATGCGCGTAAGTCTGAGCCCGAACGGGCGCCTGTTGGCCAGCAGCGCCGCCGACGGCACCGTGCGCGTTTGGGACATGAACGGCCTGAAGCCGGTGGCAACACTCCAGAACCAGAGTTACATGGGGTCGCCGGTCGCCTGGAGCGCAAGCAGCGGCTACCTGGTGACGATCGGGAGCGACTACTTCGTACGGATTTATACGGTGACGAAGTAGACACTTTGTAGTTCGTGGTTATGCGGGCCGCAATCTCCAGCCGACTGTCGGCGCTCACGACAAACTGAAATGGTGCCGAAGGTGGGAGTCGAACCCACATGAGGGTTACCCCTCAACGGTTTTTGAGACCGCCGCGTATACCATTCCGCCACTTCGGCAGGGTAGCGAATTATACCGGCGGGCCGATAAAGCCTCAATGTAGCGGCGACCCGTCGAATACTTCTACCCCCGAACGCCCCGACAGAGGGTCGTCCCGAAATGATCCCTCGCGGGCGGGCGCGGGATAGGGCGACCCTCCGGTGCGTCCACCGACTGACAGTGAAACTCGACGGGTCGCCGCTATATGTCAAGGCGCCGCGAACCCGGTTCCGTGACCGGGATCTTCGCCAGCCAGTCCGGCACCTCGTCGGGGGCGTAACTCTTCGCCTGCACCTTCACCGCCGAATAAAACGGCGCGCCGAAATCCAGAGGCCCCTCCGAACGGTCCACCAACACAGCCACGCCCACCACCTCCGCCCCCAGAGACCGAATCAGGTCCACCACCTCAAGTACGCTTGTTCCGGTGGTCAGCACATCGTCCACCACCAGCACGCGCGATCCGGACGGAACGCGGGCGCCCCGCCTCAACACCCGGCCGCCGCCATCCCGCTCCACATATAGCGCCCGAAGCCCCATCTGCCGCGCCATCTCGAAGGCGATTATCACCCCCCCCGCGGTCGGACCGGCCACTGACTCAGCCCCCGAGTCACGAAACCGCTCCGCAATCGGCGCGCAGACCTTGCTTAGCACGTTCGGCTGCTCCAAAATCCGGAACTTCTCAAAGTAGGTGTCGCTGTGCCGCCCCGACGAGAGGAGGAAATGCCCCTTAAGGATCGCGCCGCTCCGTTCCAAAATGTCCGGCAGGTCATCCATGGCGCGAAAAGGGCTGCATGCGCTTCACCACGCGGTTCGCCTCGTCAAGCAGCACAACCCGAGGATTGACCGATTCGTCGGTCCACGTAAACGCGGCGATGATGAGCCGGTCGCCAACATTGACACGCCGCGCAGCCGCGCCGTTCACTCCCACTTCGCCGAACTCCCCTCCGAACACATACGTCTCGAACCGCTCGCCGTTCTCGACGTTCCAGACGTGGACGGCCTCGCCGTTCTGAAGGCCGACACGCCGCATCACGTCAGGGCACAGTTCGACGCTACCGACGTACTCCGGGTTTGAGTAGGTCACGCGTGCGTGGTGCACTTTTGACTTCAGGAGTTTGTTCAAGCGCATCGCTGGCACTCGGCTGATCGTGGGCGAGGCGCCGACGCTTCCCGACGGCAAACAGCCCCCCGCACGCCATCATACCTGCGCCCAGCCAGACCAGCATCGTCAGCGGAGTCAAGAACAGTTGGACGCGGAAAACCGGGTCGGAGACAAGAGACAGGCTTGCCGTACCGTCAGCCGCATCCAAGCGGACCAACTCCACCACAATGTCGCCGGCTATCATGGCATTGTGCTTGATGATTCCGCTCGAAGATATCTCAATCTCCGGGTTCGCCTCGAACTCCTCTCCATTCACCGTAACCACCAGTTGCGCCCCGAAGCGCGTGCCCGGCTGCCCGGGCTCGCCGGCCTGGGTCTGCGCCACGTATTTCACGGTGTAGCCGTCTTCGGTCTGGGTCTCCCCAGGTTTCAAACTCAACTCGGTCGTCGGTATTTCAAACCCCTCCACCGTGAGGTACAGGTCATAGAGAGGCATCCGGTTGATGGCCGGCCTGTTGACCCACATCTCCCGGCCCTCGTCAAAGTAGAAGTTAGGGTGCAGCGACACCTTCCGTCCGCTCTCCGTGCTCGTGAGGGTGAAATTGAGTCTGTTGCTTCTGTCCAGAAGCTGCTCCTCGCTCTCGGGCAGGCCTTCGAGCGTGACTATGTAGGACTGTCCCGGCATAAGTTGCAGCAGGCCGGGCTGAAGCCGCGTGAGACTGCTCGCGTCCTGCTTCTGAAACGCCGCTGAGGTGATAAGACCGAGCATCAGAAGGGAGATCCCTGCGTGCATCAGAAATGGACCCAAGCCGCCGGAACGAGCCCGCAGCCGCTCCCACAGCCGGAGGCCGTTGGCCGACACAGAGAACATGCAGACCCAAACCAAACCGAAAAAGAGCACGAGTTGGGCGGTCGGCATCCGCCCGTCGGTCGTCATCGTCAGCCCGCCTCGCACAAGCCCGATGACGGCGGCGCCGAACAGTATCACAGATATGAAGAACGCGTTCACGAGCGCGCCGAAACGTGCCCCGGCGGTCTTTGTCCACCCGAGGAATGGCGCCGCGGCCATAAGGAGCAGCGCCGGGAAGAAGAGCCAAACGACCTGCCGGTTGTAGTCCGATTGCTCCACCACCTGCACTTCCTTTGCGGCGAGATCGGCGTTGAAAAACAGACCGCCCGGCTCGGTGAAGAGCGCGTTGTAGACGCCGCCGAAGAAGGGAACGGACATTCCGACGGCGGCCATGATGGCGACCCCGTATATCATCGCCATGCCGACCCCGAGGCCCGAACCCCGGTGGCCGGCAGGCTTCACAGGCGGCCCCTCGACCCGCGACCTGCGCAGGAAAATGAGTACCGACATGCCGACCAAAAACAGGAGAACGGCGATCACCAACCCGAGCAGCACCTTGTGCGCGCCGTGGTTCATCTCCGCGAAACTGTGCACGCTCACGTTCACCAGCGCGCCGCTGCGGGTCAGATACGTTCCATAAACGAACCAGGCGAAAGGCAACAGCCCAAGAATCAGGCTCAATGCTCCCCAACGGCCCCGCGCGCCCATGTACAACCCGTGGGTAAGCGCAACAGTCGCAAGGAACGGCACGAGGCTCACGTTCTCCACCGGGTCCCAGGCCCAGAATCCGCCCCAGCCCAGCGTCTCGTAGGCCCACAGCCCGCCCATGGTTACGCCGACGCCAAGCACGGCCATTGAAAAGATCGCCCACGGCCGGATCGCCGGAATCCAACTCTTCCAATCGCGCGACAGCGCGGCCGAAGCCGACCAAGAGAACAGCGTAAGCAGACTCCCGAACCCGATGAAAATGACCCACGGGTGGATGACCATCCAATAGTTCATCAGCGTCGGGTTCATGCCGAGCCCGTCCGGCGGCATCACCAACTCCTGGCCGGCCGGGAGCATCACCCGTAGGTCTTCGTGGATCTCGGTCCAGCTGAACGGCGACTCATAGGCCAGGATGGCCACGACAGCGACGAGCACCAGGGACGCGACCACTGTAAACCATCGGCGGTACGCTCCGGTCGCCCTCGCAGCGATGGCCGCGATTACGGCGGCGGTCAGCGCCCACAAAAGAAAACTTCCCTCCTGAGACGACCATGCCGCGCTGAAGCGATAGGCGAACGGCATGTCGTTCTCCGTCTGTGTCCAAACGTACTGGAACTGGTACTGCTTGCCCAGCAGCAGAACGACCAGACAGATAAAGGCCGCCGCAACGAACGCGGCGCCCAGCCAGAACGCAACGGCGCCGATGCGGCCGGCTACGCGGGAACGAGGCTGCGCAATCCAGGCGACCGCCGAAATCCCGTAGGACGCGATCGCTAAGAAGACGGCCGCAGCACCCATCCAGCCGACCGCCATCCCCCAGGACGGCGGAGACGGATAAAGGATCTGGGTCAATTGGTCCATTGCGGGTCAGAGGCGACGCCGGTCATTCAGATTGACATCCGGGCGGCAGGTGCGTTTGTGGGCCGCTACGCCCAGTCAGTTTACGCCCCTCAGGCTAACTCCCTTCCTCAACGCTCTCATATTTGCTCGGGCACTGAGTCTTGATGTCGGTCGCATGGAAGCGTCCGTCCACGAATTCGCCGGCGACGGAGGCCGTGGGGGCGCTGTCAAAATTGCCCGGTTTGACTCCCTCAAAAACCACGGGCATCCTGACCCCCTCCTCATCCACGAGCTCGAATTCGAGCACGCCGGTATCCAGGTCGAACGCGACGGAATCGTGGTCAATCTCCCCGGCCACATGGACGCGCGACCCTGCCCTCGCCTCGGCCTCGCGGGCGGTCACGTAGGGCGTAGCGCCCGCCATAAACGCGTAGATGCTCAGCCCGATTCCAGCTCCGGCGGCGAGCACCGCTATGATCGCTCCTGTTTTCACGCTCACACCCATTTTACGCCATACGCGGGCCGGAAAGCACTCCCTGGAAGGTAGAATCCGGAACCCTCGGGTTCGGCCCGTCGTTTGCAGAAAGGATCAGTGATGCACGCTAATAGACTGTTCGGGCTCGGCCGGCCGGCGGCAATGTCGGCTGCGGCCGTCATCTGGCTCGTCGCCGGGTGCGGCGGTGCGCAGAACGACCCGGAATCGGACGAGGCAGGCGCCACTAATGCCGCCGGTCCCGGTGACACCGGCGAAAGCACCGTCTTTTACCCGCAATCTGACGGTACCGCCGACTACGAATCCTCCGGCAAACATGGAGTCATGCGGCTGGAGTGCGCCATCGGTAGTTTCATACTGGAAGGAGAGGGCCGTGTGGAGATGACCTTCCGGGGAGGGCTTCTCCTCCACAACTTCCAGGGCACGGCGAAGGTCACCGGAGACGTTCGCGAAGAGTTTCAGGGCATGGGTCGCAGAGCATGGTTCGGCACCGGGAAAGCGGTCCTCGAAGGCAAATGGCGCAAGGTGCAATGGTTCGGCGGCGACCTGAAGGCTGTCTGGTACGGATGGGGATACGCCAACTTGTTCGGAGAGTACGACCCGGTGACCAAGGGCAGCGGGATCGTGAAGATTGACGACCTCGACGAGAAGCCCTGGTACACCACCGGCACACAGCATTACGTGCCCAAAGAGCATGACCCCGCCTGGGAACACATCAAGAAACAGTTGGAAGCCGAGGCGGCTGGCGGCTCGCAGCCGTCCGGCCCCGCCGGCTAACCCGGTTCCGGCGCGTAGCGTGCCGTTCCGTTGTCCGGCGGGTAGAATCACAGCAGGAGCCATCCCGCGAACGGCTCCGATTCCTTTGGGAGGCTGCTTGATTCAATGCCCACGGTTGGCACAGTCGTTCAGGTCATGGGGCCCGTTGTGGACGTCCGGTTCCCGGCGGAGCAACTGCCCGAACTGCACAACGCGATAAAGATAGAAAACCCGGACAGGCACATCAACCTTATATGCGAAGTGTCCCAGCATCTGGGCGACGACGTGGTCCGGTGCGTCGCTCTGGACACCACCGACGGCCTGGTGCGCGGCATGGAAGCCGCGGACACCGGCGGCCCCATCACCGTTCCGGTCGGCACCGGAGTGCTGGGACGCGTCTTCAACCTCTTGGGCGAGCCGATTGATGAACTCGGACCGGTGCACACTGAGAAACGGCTGTCCATCCACAGGAAAGCGCCCACTTTCCAAGACCAGAACGTTAAAACCGAAGTTCTCGAGACCGGGCTGAAGGTCGTGGACCTCCTCTGCCCCTTCAACAAGGGCGGAAAGATCGGCCTGTTCGGCGGCGCCGGACTCGGCAAGACCGTCCTCATCCAAGAATTAATCCGCAACATCGCCGTGGAGCACGCCGGCGTTTCTATGTTCGCAGGCGTGGGCGAACGCACGCGCGAAGGCAACGACCTGTGGCTGGAAATGCAGAGCACGACGTTCAAAGACGCGCAAGGCGTAGAGCAGCGCGTAATTGACAAGATGGCGATGGTGTTCGGCCAGATGAACGAGCCGCCGGGGGCGCGGCTCCGTGTGGGGCTTTCTGCGATGACAATGGCTGAATACTTCCGCGACGAGCTGGGCACCGACGTACTCCTATTCATTGACAACATCTTCCGCTTCGTACAGGCGGGGTCCGAAGTGTCGGCCCTATTGGGGCGCATGCCCAGCGCGGTGGGCTACCAGCCCACTCTCGCCAGCGAAATGGGCGAACTGCAAGAGCGGATTACCTCCACAAACAAAGGCTCCATCACTTCCGTGCAGGCCATTTACGTTCCCGCCGACGACCCGACCGACCCGGCGCCCGCAACGACGTTCGCGCACCTGGACGCCTATGTGTACTTGGAAAGGAAAATCGCGGAAAAGGGCATCTACCCTGCCGTTGATCCGCTTGCTTCCATCTCGAAAAACCTGGACCCGCGCCTCGTCGGCGATGAGCACTATAAGGTGGCGCGGGACGTCCAACAGATCCTTCAGCGGTACCGCGACCTCCAAGACATCATCGCCATTCTCGGCATAGATGAACTCTCCGACGAAGATAAGACGATCGTCGCGCGTGCGCGAAAGATCGAGCGCTTCCTCGGTCAGCCTAACTTCGTCGCGGAGCAGTTCACCGGCATGACCGGACGCTACGTGACTGTCGCCGACTCGGTCGCCAGTTTCAAGGAGATCATAGAGGGCAAAGTAGACGATCTGCCCGAACAAGCGTTCTTCATGTGCGGAAACCTGGACGACGCAAAGGAGAAGGCGAAGGAGTTGGCGGCGGTATAGGACCGAAAGCCGATTGACGACTGACGATTGACGAGAGCGGACCATGAACACTTTTCAATTGAGCGTCGTCACCCCTGACCGTCAAGTCATTGACGAGGCCACGGAGTCGGTGGTCGCGCCGGGGGTCGAGGGGTATTTCGGCGTCATGGCCGGGCACGAGCCGTTCGTAACGCAGTTGGAGGTGGGTGT
>JADFGT010000030.1 GCA_022567555.1 Armatimonadota bacterium
CTCCGTTCACCGACTGGCGGGTTGACCCGTTCACGGGCTACTTCGAGGACGGCTACTCCGGTTGGTACTGGTGGGACGGAGCCCACGCTTGGCTGTTCCGGCCGGCCTATGACTTCGGAGACTAAGTTCATAGTCCGGTAGCCACCACGTGGCTCAAGTGGGTCGGGGCGATGCGCCCCGGCCCACTTTTCTGTTGCTAAAAGCGCGAAACCTTGTTATACTGTCCGCAGCCGCCCTCAGAATCCGCGCTTGAAGCCGGCGAGGGCAGGCACTTGACTAGTACGAGGAGGGCAGAATGAGACGAACGAAAGCCTTTACGCTCATTGAACTGCTGGTGGTGATCGCGATCATCGCGATCCTCGCCGCAATCCTGTTCCCGGTCTTCGCTCAGGCAAAGGAGAAGGCCAAGCAGACGCAGTGCGTGAGCAACATCAAACAACTGGGGCAGGCCGTGCATCTGTACACGACCGACTATGACGATCACTACCCGCTGGGGGCCACCGTGGACGGGTCTACGGGCCAGTATCGCCTCGGCCTGCGGCGGGACGGCTCGGACTTTGGCGAGTTCCCGTGGAACTGGCGGCCAAGCCAAGACAACATCCGGTGGAACGAGAACTTGACCCATTGGGTCAACTCCGTCTACACCTACGTCCAAAACTACGGGATATACGCCTGCCCGAGCGGTCCTAAGAGGGACCGCACGGACCGCGGCGTGGACCCCGCCGACTACGCGAACCCGAACGAGAAGCCTCGCAACGTGTCTTACACGTTCAACGGGATTCTACACACCTACAACGCGTCCGGCATCGTGAACCCTGCCAGTCTTCCCGTCATCTGGGAAGGCCACGGCAAGACCCAAATAACCGGGTTCGCACTCTGGAACCCGTTCTTGCGGTGCACGACGGTCGGTTCGCCGTGCATCTACAGGCCCGGCGGCCCGCCGTGCGGCGGCATGTACGGTACCAGCGAGAACCTGAGTTATCCGGGCGGGTCCAAGTGGATCCATAACAAGGGCGCCAACTGGTCCCACGCCGACACGCACGCCAAGTGGCGCCGGATAGGCGCGAACATCGCCAACCAGGGCAGCGGCCGCAATGGAGGCGGCAGTTCCGGCCCTCCCTTCACCGACTGGCGGGTTGACCCCTCCACCGGCTACTGGGAGGACGGCTACGCTGGGTGGTACTGGTGGGACGGGTGTCATGCCTGGCTGTTCCGGCCGGCCTATGACTTCGGAGACTAAGTTCATAGTCCGGTAGCCACCACGTGGCTCAAAGGGGCCGGGGCGATTCGCCCCGGCCCCTTCCTCGTCTGGTTCCATGCCTGGTACACTCGTCCAACTTCACGACAGGAAGGTGGATTCGAATGACGGATTCGAACCTCTCCACCCGCTACGATCCCAAACGGGTGGAAGAGCGGTGGTACGAGCGTTGGGAGAAAGCGGGCCTTTTCCGGCCGGAGTGCGGCCGTGACCGGCATCCGGAAAGGCCGGTTTACTGCATCACCATCCCTCCCCCGAACGTAACCGGAAGCCTGCACATGGGCCACGCCCTCTGCTACTCGGTCCAAGACGTCTGCGGCCGCTGGAAACGGATGAAAGGGTACGAGGTGCTGGTCCTGCCGGGCACGGACCACGCCGGCATCGCCACCCAAAAGGTGATCGAGACCCAACTCCGGGACGAGGGCCTCAGCCGAGTGGAAATCGGGCGCGAAAGGTTCCTCGAACGGGTCTGGAAGTGGAAGGAGGAGTCCGGCGGGGTCATCCTCAAGCAGTTCAAACGCCTCGGCTTCGCCTTCGACTGGAGCCGAGAGCGCTTCACCATGGACCCGCAATACCACGACGCGGTCCTGCGCGTGTTCGTTGACTGGTTCGAAAGGGGCTTAATCTATCGCGGCAAGCGGGTCATAAACTGGGACCCGGGCCTCAGAACGAGTGTAAGCGACATCGAGGTCGTGGACGAGACCAGGCGCGGGAAACTGTATCACGTCCGGTACCCTTATGCCGACGGGTCCGGTCACGTGGTGGTCGCCACCACGCGGCCGGAGACCATGCTCGCCGACGTGGCGGTGGCCGTTCATCCCGGCGACAAGCGCTATCGGGGCCTGGCGGGCAAGGAATTGAGGCTCCCACTGACCGACCGGGTCATCCCGCTCATCGAGGACCCGTTCCCGGACCCCGAGTTCGGAAGCGGCGCGGTGAAGATCACGCCCGCCCACGACGCGAACGACTTCGAGGTCGGGCGCCGCATGGGCCTCGACTTCGACGACCCGGAGCAGGTGCCTGTCTGCATCGGCGAGGATGCGCGGGTAATCGCCCCCGGCACACCGTACGACGGGCTGGACCGGTTCGTGGCCCGCAAACGCATCGTGGAGGACCTGGAAGCGCAGGGTCTGATGGAGCGGGTCGAGGATTACGACGTGCCGCTCAAGATCGGCGACCGCAGCGGCCAGGTGATCGAGCCGCTCCTAAGCGAGCAGTGGTTCTGCAAGATGAAGCCCTTGGCAGAACCGGCGATTGAGGCCGTGAAGTCCGGGCGCGTCCGCATCATCCCTGAACGCTACACCGGCATTTACCTCCGCTGGATGGAGAACATCCGCGACTGGTGCCTCAGCCGCCAACTCTGGTGGGGCCACCGCGTCCCGGTCTACTACACCGAGGCGGGCGACGCAATTGCAGCCGTATCGCAGGAGGAGGCCGAACAGAAGGCCGGCGGGCCGGTGACGCAGGACCCCGACGTGCTCGACACCTGGTTCTCCAGCGCCCTCTGGCCCTTCGCCACCCTCGGCTGGCCCGATCAAACCGACGACCTGAAGCGCTTCTACCCGACCGGCGTCCTCGTGACCGCCCGCGACATCATCTACCTGTGGGTTGCGCGGATGATCATGGACGGCCTGGACCAGGCCGGCGACGTCCCGTTCCGCGACGTTTACATCTATGCGACCGTGCTCACCGAAGACGGCAAACGGATGAGCAAGTCGCTCGGCACCGGCGTTGACCCGCTCGAGTACATAGACCGCTTCGGCGCGGACGCCATGCGGTTCAGCCTGCTTGTTCAGACCGGGCACAACCAGGAGATCAGGTTCGGCGAGAAGCGGATAGAAGAAGCACGCAACTTCTGCAACAAGATCTGGAACGCCAGCCGCTTCGCGCTGATGAACCTCGAAGGCTTCGACCCCTCCGCGCCCCCTCCCCGTTTTGCGGAGCAAAAAGGGGAGGGCCGGGGAGGGGAAAACGACCTCCACCTTGAAGACCGCTGGATTCTCAGCCGTTTGCGGGCCTGCTCCGAGATAGTGGACCGGTCGCTCCAGAACTACAACATGATGGACGCGTGCAAGGCCCTGCACGAGTTCTTCTGGGCAGAGTTCTGCGACTGGTACATCGAGGCCGCGAAATCCCGCTTGCAGGACGAAGCCGCCAGGGGCGTTCCACAGGCCGTGCTGGTGAGGGTCCTGGACTCCTTCTGCCGCTTGATGCACCCGGTCATGCCGCACATCACCGAGGAGGTGTGGCACAAACTTCCGGGCGTGGGTCCGGACGAGCACCTGAGCTACGCCGACTGGCCCGAACCTGCGGACCTCCCGGCAGACCCCGAGGCCGAGGCACAGATGGGGCGGCGCATGGAAATCGTCCGCGCGGCCCGAAACCTCCGCCAAGAGGTGGGAATCACGCCATTACGGAAACTGGGCTCCCTCTATCTGGAGGGCTTCGAAGACGATACTGGACTAATCCGTACACAATCCTGGTTCGAGAAGGTCGAGGGCGGGCGGCCGCCCGGCGTGCACATCAGCGCCACGGCCGGCGGCGTGGACATCCACCTCCCTATCGAGGGCCTGGTGGACCCGGCCAGGGAGCTGGGCAGGCTCCAGCGGGAGGCGCAGAAGACAGAGAAGGAACTGGCGGGCGTGATGAGCCAGCTGAACAACCCGCAGTTTGTGAAGCGGGCCAAACCGGAGATCGTCGAGCGCGACCGCGAGGCGGCCAAGGCGCTGCACGAGACGATGGCGAAACTCGAGGAACGGAAGAGGCGGTTCGAGGAGCTCGGTTGAGAGAACCGGGCGATACTGAGCCATGCGACGACGCAGACGGCTTCTGGCAGGAGGGCTGATCGCGGCCCTCGGGCTGCTCGGCTGGGCCGGCTGCCGCAAACTGTTCCCCGCCGCCGACCCGGAGGAACTGGCGGACCTGCTCGGGCGCGCGAAGGCGCAAGGGCTGGTGACGAGCATCGAGGAGATCGCAGAGTCTTATGTGGCGTCCGACGACGACAGTTCACCCATTTACCACGCCATCGACAGCCTTGGCCTCTCCGGCGATTTCGAGACGCTGCAGGACTACTTCGGAGGCCGCGCCACGGCGGCAGACGCAGAGAGGGCGCTGGAGGACGCCGCCGAATACGTGAAGGAACTCGAAGCCGCCGCATCCAAGGCGGATTTCACGCCTCTGCGGAACATGAGAGAACCGTACTCGGCGTTCTTTCCCGGGTACGCCCAAATTAAGGCGGCGGCCCAGGTGTTCGCCGCCCGCGCTCTGCTGCGGGCGGAGCAGGGCAAGCCGGATGAAGCGCTGGGGGACATGGCCCTTGCCGCAAACGTCGTCCGCCATGCAAACGCCGAGCGGTTCCTGATTGCCCGGTTCATGTGCACCGCCTGCATCGCAATCTGGGCACGCGGCGCACAGAAGACCGCATCCGTCCTCCATGCCAACGCGGAAACCCTGCAACGCCTCTCCGAGTTGGCCGCGCACCTGCCCGAACCGGACTACAAGGAGGCGCTGGGCTTCGAGATCGCCTCCGCACGGCAGACTCTTAGACTCATCAAACGCCGAGAACTGAGCGGGAGCGAACTGCCGTACGGCGGCGGCCTCCCTTCCGGGGAAGAGAATAGCGAGAACCCTTTCGTAGACAGCCTGTTCCGGTCCAGGGCGGACCAGGCGGAGATTCTGTTCATCCGCCACATCGTCGAAGTGGTGGAAGTGTGGCACGACCCCGCGCGGGTCCGGGCCCTGAGTGAAGAGAACGAGCGGCTCCTGGGAGAGCGTTGGTGGGACCCGGCGGCCGTGTTCGCGGCCATTTACTTACCGGACGCTGCGAGACTGGTGGAGAGAGAACTGGAGACGACAGCGATCCTCCGTGCCGCCAGAATCGCCCTCGCGGCCGCGCACATCCGCGCCAAAACGGGCGAATGGCCGACCCTCGCGGACGCGGCCCGCGCGGCCGGTGTGCCGACAGCAGACCCGTTCGACACGGCCAGAGAAATGGCGTATCTGGCCTCCGAGGGCGGCCTACTCGTCTACAGCGTCGGTCCGAATGGCAAGGACGACGGCGGTAGCAGACGCGACAAGAACCGACGAGTGAACTTCGACGTCGGCGTCTTCGAGATCATGCTGAAGTGAGGACCGGCCCTTCAGCTGAGACGCGATCCGGACGGCTGAGCAAGATGAGACCCGCATAGTACGCCCCCACCCACCATACGCTGACCGGATTGAACTCGAGCGCCGCCCAACCGGGAGAGCCCAGGCGCGCGTTCACCCAGTCTATCCACGCCGCGAACGGGCCGGTTATCATCAGGTCCAGGCCCAGAGAGAGCGGCTCCCAAACCAACCCCGCAACCTGCGCGGACATGGCCCCGATGTAGATGAACGGCACGGCCGTCGCCGTCATGAGATTGGATATCGGAGCGATCAGCGACACGATGCCGAAATAATGGGCGGTCAACGGCGCCGAGCCCAACTGGGCGACCACGGTCGTCAGCAGAAGCGTGCCCGCCCAATTGAGCGCCAGCCTCACCCCCTTATTCTGTACCTTCCGCTCCAGAACCCCCCGCATCCAGCGGAAGCCTTGCGGCACGAACAGGAGAATCGCCAGCACCGCAAGGAAACTCATCTGGAAGCCGACGTCCCATATCGCCCCCGGCTCCACCAACAGAAAGAGAATCGCCGCCGCGGCCAGCGCTGACAGGCCGTCCGGGCTTCGCCTGAACAGATACGCACTCAGAAACAGCGAAGCCATGATGGCTGCACGAATCACGGACGGGCGGCCGCCGACGGCCCCGGCATAGGCGATGAGAAGCAGGATCACGACCGCAACCTGCGCCGAGCGCGGTATGGGCAGGTGGGAGAGAAGCCACATGAGCCCAAGAGCAACAAGAAACACGTTGAACCCGCTGGTGGCAAGCAGATGCATCGTGCCGCTGCGCCGCATGTTCTCCTTCACGTCCTCGTCCACCAAGCTCTGCTGTCCGGCCAGAATCCCCATCGTGACCCCGGCGTAGCGGCGCGGCAGGTGGCGACGCAGACGCTCCCAGGATGCGTTGCGCCACGCGGAGCCCAGCGTGGCCAGCCCCGAACCGGGCTCCACCACCTCGAGAGCGCCGCCCCAGGCCGCGCTGATCTGCTGGTTAATGCCCCTGCGCTCCCAATGCGCCTGCCGGTTGAAGGGACCCTGGTCAGAATAGTGTACGATTCGCTCCAGTTGGCCGCTCACTTCGACCCAGTCACCCGCGACCAGCAGACGCTCCGCCCGGGCGTACACAAGGATTCGACGGTCCCCTACGTCCAATACGAACCGCTGAGACCGCTGTGCGAGGGTAGGCGTGTTCACTACCCGTCCCCGAAACGTGTACTCACCCGACGGCAGCGGGTCCGGCGGCCGCACGGCGAAATGGCCTCGGACAAGCCCGAGAAGCAGCAGAGCCACGGCCAGCAGCATCCAGCGCCTGCAGAGCAGAAAGCTAGGCACTGCAAGGAGCAGGAACCAGGCGGAGAATGGGATCAGCAGGTCGGCCAGGAACGTGGGCACTGCGGCAAGCAACGGCCGGGAGGCCAGATGACCATAACGGCGTTCAACCCAGACCCACACGGCGCGCTAATCCGCCAGCCGGTCCTTGTCTTGGAGCCGCCGGCGTGCAGCCTCGAGCCGTCCTAGCGCCCGCACCCCGATCTCCCTCAGCGCCTCCTCTCTAACCTCAAGATCCAATGGCACCGGCTCGACCGGACCGGACTCTACGTTTTCATCTTTCACAGTCACTTCCGCCGGCAACTCTCTAACGCTGAACCGAATTGAATCGAACAGCCGCTCTCCCGCCATCTCGTTCAGTCGGCTCATGATCGCGCCGGCCTGCATCCGCAGTTCCTGTGCCCAGGGAGCGCTCGAGACCGCCACCCACAGTGTCGTACCATCGAACCGCTCGGGGGCGCTCTTTCTGGCGAGGATGTCTCCAACACACTCCGCCCAACGGCGCGCCACAGCTTGCGCTCGCGCCCTCTTCAATATTTCCGGACGGCCGAGCGCCTGCGCCAGCAATCCTCCCAACTGTCGCGGTCCTGTTCGGCTCATACCCCAATCACGATCCTTTGCCCGCGCTTATGTGACTGCGCCGAGCACTCGCGTGTGCCTGTGGACCTGTCCAGAACCATCTTCGGCATTGATACCCTATCCCTCGCCTGCCGACGTCCAGTCCTAGATTCTGCGAGAACCACGCCATGTAAAATCTACGAGCGGAAGGACCGCTTGCGTACCTGTAGGGGAAGCCGCCATACGATTTATCCTCACCGTATAATAGTGTTCTCAAGCATTTAAGATAGATTAACTTGTTGTTGTTGTGTCCTGCAGAAGCGTGGAAAGCGTGCGAGGCTTGCGCGATACGGGCAGGTTTCCAGTGCTCTTCTCTACATATCACTCACTATGGGGTAGGGGAATCAAGTGGGAAACTGTTGGGGTAGGCCCGGTCGGCGGCAGAGGTCTTCCGCTGAATTGTCTATTCCGAAACCGCGCACATGCTTTCCACAGAGTTTATCCACAATCTTATAGAAGCCCGTGCTCGCGAGCGTATTTCATCACGACGGCCTCCATCAGGTAGACGGGGTGAATGTCTCTGTACTCGGGGATGCCAAGCCGGTTAGCGACGGGTTGCCATACGCCGGTTGTAAGGTCTCGTTGGATTCGCGGCGGAAGTTCGGGGTAACGGTCACAAAGCGTCTTGATTGCAACGTACTCGTCCGGCGTCATTCGCCGAACGTCTCCTACGAGCGGTTCGAGTGGGTGCTCGACGTCGGTGAGGGGGGAGGTTAGGGCAACTGGTTCGACGTTGCGCGTCTCGTGAACCACAACGGTGTTGGCGATGATGTCGCCCAGTCGCTGGCCTTTTTCGGAAAAGAACATTGACACGAGGCCGACCGTATAGAAACTCGGCAGGAAATCCGCGACTCGAAGAAAGTTTCTCATGAACGCCGCGGCCGGGACGATAGGCGACCCGTCCGCCATCTTCACGCGGATGCCCATCAAGCGCTTTCCAACCGTCTGCCCGTTCCAGAGACTCTCAAATAGGATCCAGTAACCGAAGAGAGAGAAAAGAAGCAGAAGGGCCATAATGAGCTGGCTTGGCCCAGGCAGGATCAGGCCGAGCAAGCCAAGCACAAAGGTCCCAAACATCGTGATGAGTAGCACAAGGAAAATGTCAACGAGGTAAGCGATGGTGCGCGAGCCGATCCCGGCGACCCGAAATTGGACGGCGACCTTTTCCGGCGTCAGTATTGCGAACTCGGCCGGCACAGGCGTGAGCGTACCTGACAAGAGGCGGGCATGATTCTGCACGGCCGGCTGTTCGGCCTCCTTGCCGGAGGACTCCTCCTCGCGTTCATCGCGCTGATGGATCCGAGCGTCCTGCGGTTGGTCTGGCCGTACCATTTGGGGCTGCTCTTGCTGGCATGGGCAACCTATTTCCTGGCGCCGAAAGGGAGCCAGGTGCGCTTGGAGCGACGATTCGACCGGGTGATGAGCGTCCGTGTTCCAAACCTTGTTCGGCTAAGGGTGACCAATGACGGCGATGCTCCCATCAGGTTTCGCCTGCGGGACGAGCCGCCGGAGGAGTTTGAGGCGGACAGGCAAGAGTTCGACCTGCGGCTGGAACCGGGGGAGTCGCGGGACCTGCGCTACCACGTGACCCCGCGCGACAGGGGCGATTTCTTCTTTAGGGACTCCTTCATTCGCGCGCCGGCGCCGCTCGGGCTCGTCTCGCGCCAAAGCAGGCTGCCGACGCGCGAGATCGTGCGCGTTTACCCAAACCTGCTGGCCGTCCGCGAGTTCGATCTCCTGAAACAGCGGGGCCACCTCCGCCAGATCGGCATCCGCCGTTCACGCCTAAAGGGTGTGGGCACCGACTTCGAGAGTTTGAGGGAGTACACCGCCGGAGACGACTTTCGGAAAATAGAGTGGAAGGCCACTGCGCGCCGAGGCCGGCTAATGGTGAAGGAGTTCGAGGCCGAACGCAACCAGCCGGTGATCCTGGTGATTGACCACGGCCGGCTGATGATGGCCGAAGTCGGGCCCGCTGAAAAGCTCGATCTTGTGTTGGACGCCGCCCTGCTGCTGAGCAACGCCGCGGCCACGGCGCATGATCAGGTCGGGCTGCTGGTCTATGCGGACAAAGTAGAGCGCTGGATAGCGCCGAAGCGCGGCCGAATGCAGGTTGGGGCGATCATAGAGGCGCTGCATGCGTTGCGGGCGCAGCCGATCGAGCCGGACTCGAAGGGCGCGTTCGGATACCTTGCGGCTCGATGGAAGCGGCGGGGTCTCATGGTGGTGTTCACGGAGATCGAGGACCCGGACGCCGCGAGGGGGATGTTAGCAGTGCTGGGACCCCTCGCTCGCAGGCACCTGTGCCTTGTTGTGACGGTCTCGGACCCTCATCTTAGGTCGCAGTTGGCGGCGGATATAGAAACGCCCTCCGGCCCGTTCTTGCGGACAGCGGCGGCGCTCTACCAGCGGGAACGGGAGGCGGCCCACCGGCTGCTGAACCAGCAAGGGGTTCGGACTCTCGACGCGGAGCCGGAAGAGTTGGGCGCGGCCCTCGTGAACTATTACCTGCGTATCAAAGCGACAGCGCAACTGTGAGGGGGGGGCGCTTCGACTCACCCAGCGGTCTTGCAGTAGCGTTACAGCAGTCCCGCCGAAAGTGCGTCGGGAACCTTCCCCCCGTCCCCTTTGTGCCCCTTGCCTTTCTTGCGCCCGCCGCGTCTGCTCTTCTGGGACGCCCACTCTTCCGGCACCCCGAAGTCGGACCTGGCTCTGTCCCAGTTTCTATGTTTGCGCCATCGTGCTAAGACCGCTTCCGGCTCCTTTTTGGCAGCCGCCGCAATGTGTAGGCTGGCGGCGATATCACCCCACTGCAGGCCCTTCCCACGCAGGCCAGATATGCGCTCCGGTGTTAGGCCGTAACGGCGGCTCAGAAGGCCGATCCAGATCACTGCTTCGAACTCGGCATCGTTGGCCTTGCGCTGCCTAACGCGGCTCTTGTTGAAGGCTCCTGGGTGCATGCCCATCTCCTGCGCAATCACGCCCCATCCATGACCTCTTCGGTGTTGGTTCCAGATGCCGCGTATGCCTCGACCGCTATGTTTATGCATCGCGAACGCAGGGGCTAATTCGAACACCGTCGCTCCGAGAGATTTGCGCGTCCCTACGATTAGTGTAGCGTCGAGTCCAAGGGCGTCTGCCAAAAGAACTGCCCCCAGTGCCTCTTCCCAACTTAGTCCATGCTTGTGCACTATGGCGGTGAGGCTCAGGTCATCGTTCGCCGTCGCCGAAAGCGGCAGAACCAGACACGCAGCCAATAAGGTGCGGATCCACGTTCGCATAGTTATGTCACCTCGCAGGCTCTGACTGTGGGTCTGGCGGTTGTCTGGTGGCGAATTCATTTGATTACCCCGTTCCCTCGGGCACTCGGTCCCGCCACGTCTTTCGCTTGAGGAAGAATATGGACTCGTTTCCAGGCATTCCCGGCGGCAAGTGATTTGCAAGCGCGGGCACTTGATAGATATTGGGAACGTTCGTTCCCATGTCGTAATAGTTGGCGACAAACGTCCCTGCGATCTGGTTCTGTTTGCGGCTTGTGATCACTCCTTGCGCGTAGAACGCGCCGATCATCGTTAGTTGCGCGTCTCCGCCGCTGGTCGCAAGATCGATGTCTTCCGCGGCGAGGAGGCCGAGGACGACGCCGGTGGGGAAGATTATCCCGTCCTCCGGAATCAGGTTGGCGTGCACGTCAATGGAGCGGGTGGAATAGAGTGTGCCGCGGCCTCCGGGACCGCCGCTTGTTCCGTAGGTAATTGTAGATCTCTTCGAGCCGAGTCGCAGGTTGCCCTCGATCCTTATGATTCCCTCGACGAGAAGTCTCCCCGGATTACCGCCTGCGGGCGGTATCCACTGGAAACTGTTCCCGCTGCCGTCTGAATAAGAGACGGCCGGGGTGTTGTTGGTAATCGAATTGAGCGGAATCGTGAGACTGTTATCGTCCAGGTACTGTTGCATGTTCGGGTACGTTATGCCGGTGCTTGGGTCGGTGTATTCCTGGGCGCCGATTCCCGAGATTAGGGGGAATGAAACCCGGTTTCCGAGGTCATATTGCTCGTTGGTCCCGTTGTACGAGTAAACGGACGAGGCGCCCTGGTTTCCTGCCCAGCCGTCGTTCACGTAAGTTCCGTCAACGTTGCCTTGTTGGCCGAAAGGGTTCCCTGGCAGGCCGATAGTTGCGGTGCCGCTGATGCCGATCATGCCGTGCTTTACTCGAACGTCCGCACTGAGTGTCTTCAGCCCGTTCAACACGGGAATCGGTGTAATCTTCGATTCGATTAGAGCGGGAATGCCGTCGTAGTTGTTGCCGATGTAGGCGTTTCCCCGGAAATTGGAGTTGAGGTCCGTGAGGGTCATCGGCGGGTCGTAAACGCCGTTCCGGTTCGAGTCATTGTACGGTTCGGCCGGGTTCCAGACGCCGTCGCCGTTCATATCCACGAACGGCTCGCCTGGGTCCCAAACGCCGTTGCCGTTCAAATCGGTGAACGGTTCGGCGTCGTCCCATTGGCCGTTGCCGTTCAGGTCGGTATACGCCTCGCCGTCCCCTAACAGGTGGACGGATCCTCGGATGTCAACGTTGCCCTTGATGGCCTGTCCTGTGGCGCCGCTGCCCGCAAAGACCGCATTATTCCAAATGCCGACGTTCTTCGCTCTGACCAGTAGGCGGACGCTTCGGGCGTTCTCACCTACGTAGGCATCCGCGGTGATCCAGGCCCAACTCTCATCGCCGAATGGGGTAACGGCGACGATTCCCTCGGCGCCTTCGGGCGGCTCGAACGGCGCTTCACCCAGGTCGCGTGTATATTCGGGTATCCGCCCTTCAGTTTCCTCGAGGCGCTCGATCAGCACCTGAAACTCGTAGTCCACAAGGGCCTGGGCCGTTTGAAAGGCCTGCGCAGCGGACAATTCCCGCGTGGAGCGGTTCATGCTGGTGCTGGACAGCCCCACCAGGGACAGTGCGCCGAAGACTAATACCATCACGACGAAGAGCATCAGGTGGGTCGCGGTTCCCTTGTTACGCGTAGTTCGTTTCATTTATTGTTCCTCAACTGTACGGTGCTTAACATTCTGCTGACCTCGGTCGTCCGAATCAGTTCTTTTTCGCTTATGAGCGTTACTACCAGGCCGTTTGTGGACCCCACGCTCGCGAAGGCGAACACGGGGTATTGCTGGCCGTAGTAAGCGGAGCCTTCCTGCGGATCGGTGTCGCTGAGGTTCTTGACGAGCGGGCGAGGTTCATTCAAGCCGACTTGATGCCAGAGCGTTCCGTCATCTACGGCCAGCCTTCGAACGACCCCATCAGGTTCGAGAGGATAAACATATTCTCGTTCACCCGTGACGGGATCTACACCGGCGGCCAGCACCGGCAGTTCGTAAGTCATCGAGCGGCCGTCCGTCGCTATGTTGACCACCATTGCGGACCGCAACTCTTCCGTGATCCGCCGCATGGCCAAGGCACCGGTCCCGGACAGGTCAAATCGAGTGTCGGTTTTCCCGAAGGAGGCCAGGCCGGAGGTCAGCAGAGCCAACGCAGTCAGTATCAGGATCGCTGTGATGACCGTCCCAATGAGCAATTCTGTCAGTGTAAAGCCTCGGCGCTTCATTCAGTCTCTCCCAATCACCGTGGTCAGTTCTTCGCTTCGGGACTTTCCGGAAGCGGCGGTCCACTCAACCCGAACGATGACCTCGCGAGCGCCGTCACCGATGTCGTAGATCTCCATCTCGCCGACGCCGTCGCGCAGCGACGTCGCCACCGAGAACAGGATGGCTTCCTCGCCGGGAATCCGGGAGAATGTCATTGGGCCCTCCCCCTGCCAGGGGTCCGCCAGGCCGAGCGAGTAGAGTGCATCGTGGTTTAGATTGTCGAAGCCTGCCAGCCGGAGTTGCTCGATCTGGCGGCTGCAAATCTGGACGGCACGCGACATCTCGTCCGACATGTGCTGGCTGCGGCTGAAGGTGGGCATGAGTGCGGCCAGCGAGAGCGTTGCGATGACGAGCACAGAGAGGGCGAACAAGGCGTCCCACAATGTGAACGCCCTTCTATTCCTCGGTCTCGATCGCTTCTTTACGGTAGGCACTTCCCTACGTCTATTCCATGCGCGGCAGGGGTTGTTCCACTGGCGGAGGGAAAACTCGTACTGATGCGGGCACTACCGGAGGCGGACCCGGCAAACTGGACGGCACTGCCCTGCCGGCGGTAGTTATGCGCTGTCACTACTGCCTGGGTCTCAGGACCCGCCCGACGCCGCGCGCTCGCGCCAACTCATGCGAATGACCGTGGCGATCTGCCTGTCCCCGGGCATGCCTGGCGGCAGATTTTTCACCATCCCAGGCACCTGATAGATGCTGGGGACGTCTATTCCCAGGTCGAAGTAACTGCTCATAATCGATCCGGCGATATCGGTCTGTTTAGCAGTTCGCACGGTTCCCTGTGCGTAGAATGCGCCGACCATCGTAAGATGCGAATCCCCCGGTTCCGTCGCCAAGTTGATGTCCCGCACAGCGATCATGCCGAGCGCGACGTCGGTCGGGAAGATGGAACCCGACTCGGGCAGCAGGTCGGAGTGAACACTGATGGACCCCGTCGCATAGAGCGTGCCTCGGTCCCCGGGTCCACCGGAATTGCCGTAAACGATTATCAAGTTATGCTCGCCGATGTCGAGGTCCCCGTCTATCCTGACGATTCCTTCCACCAGGAGCCTTCCGGTGTCTGCGCCGTCCGCGGGCGGAATCCACTGTATGCTATTGCCGTTCGCGTCGGGACCGTAGGCGAAGGCTTCCGTGTCCATATGGATTTCACTGATTGGCACAGTAAGGCTGACGGCGTCCAAATATGCTTTGTGGTCCGCGTACGTAATTCCCGTTGAGGCGTCCGTGTACTCCTCTGCGCCGACCCCCGTTATCAGCGGGAACTTGACCCCGTCTCCGAGGTCGTACTGCCCGCTGGTGCCGTTGTCCGAGAAGACGGAATCGGCGCCCTTGAATCCGGACCAGCCGTCGCTTACGTACGTTGCGTCAACCATGCCTTTCTGATCGCCGATGTTGCCGGGAAGTCCGACCGTAGCGGATCCGTTGATTTCAATCGTCCCGTGCTTTGCCCGGACCTCGGCGCCGAGTGTCTTGAGGCCATTCTGGGTGGGGATGCTGGGAATCATTGCCGCGAGAGCGGCGGGTATATCGTCGTAATTGTTCCCGACGTAGGCGCCACCGGCGAAGGCGGCGATGACGTCCGTGACGGCAAGCGGAGGGTCGTATGCTCCGTCAGAGTTCACATCGTTGTACGGTTCTCCCAGGTCCCAAACCCCGTTTCCGTTTAGGTCCGTGTACGGATCCCCGTCACCCATCATGTGTAGCGAGCCTCGGATGTCCACGTTTCCACTGATCGTTGCCCCCCCGGACCCGGCGCCAGCGGTCGCGGCGTTCTCCCAAAGGGAGGCTTTTTTCTTGATGAGTTGGACTCGGACGCTTCGTGCCAGTCCGTTAACGACTGCTACGGACGTGAGCCAGGCCTGTTTGCCGTCGCCGAAGGGAAGGACCTCGATCGAACCGGTTGTTCCGTCCGGCAGGGTAGTCGGGATATCTTGTATGTTTCGCTCGTAGTAGGTGAACAACCCATTTTCCCACCCCACACTGACAATTAACTCCTGATGCTCACTCTCGACTGCCGCCTGCGCCGCATGGTACGCCTGCGCCGCCGACAACTCGCGCTCGGACCGGGACATGCTCGTTGTCGAAAATGCCGCAAGCGCGTACATCATGAGAACTAGAACCATCATAACGAACAGGATGATGAGAGACGCCGATCCGCGAGAGTGAGAGTGCTTTTTCATGATGTGTCCTGCAGTTTCACGAATGAGGACATACGGCTCACCTCAATCGAGCGGCCCAAGTCCTCCTGGCCGATTAACGTGACCCTTATGCCGCTTGAAGTACCTACAGTCTCAAACTCGAATATCGGATACGACAAGCCAAAATAGATGGACCCTTCGTCGGGGTCGGTGGCGCTTACGCCTTCCGCAAGAATGAATGGGTCATCTGCGGCAACTTGATAGTACAAGACATCGCTCTCTTCATAGAACGACCTAACGATGCCGTCCGATTGAATGGGAACGACATATTCTCGCTCGCCGGTTACGGGGTCTACAGCGCCGGACAGCAGAGGCAGTTCGTATGTCATCGAACGGCCGTCCGGAGCGACGCTTACAGAGATCGCAGAGCGCAGGTCTTCGGTGATGCGGCGCATTGCCAGCGCTCCGGTTTGGGACAAGGCCAGCCGCGTGTCGGTCTTCTGAAAATGGCTGAGGCCGGACGTGAAGATTGACAGCGTAAGCAGCAGCAGGAGCGCCGATATGGACAGCCCCATAAGAATCTCGACGAGTGTAAAGCCTCGATGCCTCATGTTCTATTTCCCGACCAACGTTGTTAGTTCAGTGGTGCGCGCTTTGCCGGATGCGGAGGTCCACTTCACGCGCACGACGACTTCGCGAAGCGTGTCTGACACGTCGAATATCTCGAGTTCGCTGGTGCCGGACTGCAGCATGGTCGCCATTGAGAATCCGGTCGCTTCGTCTCCGGGGATGTTAGAGAACGTGAAAGGGCCTTCCCCGCTCCACGTGTCAATGAGGTCGAGCGCGAGGAGGTCATCGTAGTTCAGATTATCGTAGCCCGCCGCCCGGAGAAGTTCGATCTCGCGTGATGCGATCTGAACTGCCTTCGACATCTCATCGGACATTTTCTGGCTGCGGCTCAGCGTGGGCATCAGTGCGGCCGTAAGGAGAGATAGCAGGACAAGCACAGAGAAAGCGACGAGTACGTCCATCAAGGAAAACCCTCTCGCCTGCCGCCTTCGGGGGAGCCCAATGCCGCCTTTCATCATCAGTGGTTTATTCCATAGTTTGGTACTGGATTTCTCACAAGCCGGCGAGAAACCTGGTACTTTTATCTGCCGCGCGAATGTTGAGGCGGCGACGGCCGCCTTGTCCGATATGTCCCCGCGAGCGCGGCAGCTGCTTGGCGATGAGTAGTGCGGCTGCGATGATAGCGGCCGCAGTCGTCTTGCGGCATGTTCTTCTCGTAGGGAAAAAGCGAGGGACAGCTGCCTGTTGTGCAGCCGTCCCCCGAATGACAGGTCTCGTCGCGGTTCTTATAGTATGTGACCCGCGATTGTGCACGTCGGGTCTGTGCCGACGGCGGCGATCGTGTAGGTGCCTCCGGTGGGGCACTCCGGCTGCTTCTTCATGTAGTCTGGGACCAGGTCGCCCCAGACAACGGCGGCGCCGTTGGCAGCCTTGGCGTCCATAGCCCACTGTTCCTTGCCGGCGTCAATCTGACGCAGGCTGGAAATGCAGGACTTCGTGCGCGACGTCTCTCTTGCCTTGATAAAGTTTGGAACTGCGATTGCCAGCAAGATGCCGATGATCAGAACGACGATCATGATCTCGACTAGGGTGAAGCCCCTCTTGCGGCGGTTTTTCAGAATGCGCTTCATGTTGAATTCTTCCTCCGGTGTTGAACTTGTGTACACGGGCGCAACCCCCGCTCAGGCCCCCTATTCCATCGGAGAGCCGTGGCGGACCCGGCAGTGTTGCCGGTTGTTCCGGTTATCCAATGGGTCCTGTGGAAAACACCCGGCTGGCCGCCAGACATTGGCCTCTTCTTCGGTGAAACTCTGTGGGAAGTAGGGCATCCCACCGCCGAGTCATGGCTACCGATCGATCTTCCGCTGTCCTAACACATGCCGCAAACAGGTCTTCTTAGCCCTGTTCGAATTGACGGCAGCTCGTATGTGGTACCAACGGGCAACGTGTGAGAAAACGTTAGCCGTATGGACCCAAGGTTGTGATAGCCAGAGTAAAACGTCGGAAACGACAGTTAGTTGATGATGAATCCCATTCTTATGCGCCTGTCCGGTTTGACGGAGCGAGACATTCCCAGGATACTGTGCTTAGTGTATGCGAAGCGTGGGGACTTGAATCGGCGGCGGCCCAGCGCCACGGTTTCTGACAAGAGGTGGTCGTGATGCTGCCGTCGTCTGTTTCTGTTGAGGACGGACCGGACGGCCCGTGCTTGTTCTCTTCGTTCGCGGCTCTCCCGTCGAACAGGACCGCGCTTGAGTTGGTGACGGCCTTCGCGGCCGGGCGGGTTCCTCTGGCGTTTGTGCAGGGGCCCGCGGGCTGGGGCAAAACGCATTTGCTCCGCCTCGCCGCTCGCGCGGTCGGCGGCCGGCTGGGCACTCCGGTCCGGCTCATTTCAAGTCTAAGTATCTCCAAGCCGGTCTCTTCGATCGAGCGCGAGGGGGCGCTCATCGTGGACGACCTGCACCTCGCAGCCGGACAGCCGAGGGTTCGACAGCATCTTCTGATGACTCTCGAACGGCGGGCTCGCGCCCGGCGGCCCACCTTGTGTGCGTGTCTCACGGGTGGCTGCGGCGCGCCCCGCCGTCTCCTGCCGCTGCCTCGCGAATGGCGGCATGCCACTCTTGAGGAGCCTTCGCCAGAGGAGCGCGTCGAAGTGCTGAATGCGCTGGGCAGGACCGCCGGGGTGAGCCTTTCGGAAGCGGCGGCACGCCTCATCTGCCGGCTCGTGCGCGGCGACGGCCGCTCGCTCTATGGCGCCATCACTCGTCTGCGAGTCGCGGCCGGACAGGACCTTTCCGGCATCTGTCCGCTCCGGGTGGCAGGTCTTCTCAATCCGTATCTGCAGGACGAACGAGGCATAGACCTCCGCGACATCGTCGAAGATGCGGTCTCGCGCTCGTTGGGTTCGCGCCTCAGAAGGTCCGAACCTGAGATCCCCCGCACGCTGGCGGTATACGTGATGAGGCGGGTGATGGGTCTTGCGGAGCGGAGCGTGGCGGCCTACTACGGCTTGCCTCCCGCCCGGGTGTTTCGGATTGAGCGGCGGGCGGAACAGGCCCTCGGCCGGGGGGAGAGAACGCTTCGGGACGGTCTCGAGCGGGTGGTTTGCCACATCGAGCGGCGCCTCGATGAGTTTTAGGCCGTACCGCTCGGACCCGCTTTCTGCGACCGGTTTCGAAAACCCCGCACAATTGGCATCGCAATCGGGCGTTCTGTCGGATACATTTATGGTTGGAACAGGTCTGCGTGTGATGAAGAGGGTTCAGGATCTTCCCCTGTGGCCCGTGTGGGTCAATCCGGAGCACCGTGTGAAATCGGCACTCGTGCTTATGCACGGCCACGGGCTCTCCGGTCTCGGAGTGATGAAGGGTGATGAGTTCCTGGGGCTGGTGCATGTCGAAGACCTGGTCGGCGCGGACCAGGATGCGCCGGTCTCCTCTGTGATGCGCATAGACGCGGAGCCCGTTTCGCCCGACACCCCGCTCCGCCAATTGGCCCAGCGGATGGCGGCCGGCAGCCTGCCGAGGGCGCCGGTCCTTGAAGACGGCCGGTTCCTCGGCATAGTGAACGCCCAGGACCTGTTGCAGGACATCGGTCCCAACTACGATCCCCTCACCGGCCTGCCGTGGAGCGACACGCTGCGCGAGTGGGGAATCCGGCATCTGAAAGCCGGTCGCGAAATCACGATCCTCTTCTTCGACCTTGATAACTTCCGGGAGTTCAACAAGCGGTTCGGCCACACTGTCGGCGACCGCGTTCTGAAGTGCGTGGCTGAGCGCCTGCGCGGCGGAACGGACGCGGCGGTTGACCACCTGTGCCGGTACGGCGGCGACGAGTTCGCAGTCGGCACTCTGCGCAGCCGGGACGAGGCGGACATGCTGGCCCGATGGCTGCAGCGCCGCATCGGCGACATCGAAGAGGTGGGCGCCGGGATGCGGTTGACGGCTGCCGTTGGTGTTCAAGGGGGGAGACGAACCGAAGAGCGGGCGAACGTGCACTATGCCGCCACCGTGGACAACCTAATAAACTTGGCCAGCCGGCAAAGCACCGCCGCGAAGGAAGAGGAGGCGGCGGATGGAGAACCGGAGCGGGCGCCCTCGGTCGCCGTGGTGGACCTCGCGCAGACAGAGGAGGGCCTGCGCGCCGTGGTCGTGCTCGGAAGCGGCGCCAAGGCGCTAACCGGCGTGTCCGTGGGCGGATGGAGCAAGGCGGAGGGGGCCGCTCGCGCCGCCCTGGATGCCCTGAAGCGAGGAGGGCTTGCCGACCCAGAGGCCGCAATCGAGGAGGTCGTCGAGTCCGGGCGTCGTGGCCGGAAGCGGATCGTTCTGGTCGTCGCCCGGCTGAAAGGGGTGCCGGTGGCCGGGTCCTGCCCCTCGGGGACTGACCTCCCGCTGGCGGCTGTTCGGGCGGTGCTGGACGCTCTCTTGGCTAAGGGAGAGACCTAATCCGGTCTATTTGCGGCTTCCTTTGCTCACTTCCGCCGTCCGATTCCGTAGAATAATAGGGCTTTATGGATTCAGAGAACAGTTCGCTGCGCCTGATTCGGGAAGTGATGCATCTCGTGCCGGAGGAGAATCAGCGTCTTCGGAACTACCTATCCGCGCTTCAGGACTCCGTGGAGAAGGATGAACTGCGCGCCGACGAGGCGCGGCGGACCATCGTCGAGCATGAGGCAGCGTATCAAAAACTGACCTCGCCCGCCAACCGCACCGGCGTCTACCTCGAAATGCTGGACCAGGAGATCGCGCTCATCTCAGTCGGAGATAGCGAGTTTGTCGTCTCGATTGACCCGAAACTGCAAAAGCGCAAATTGAAGACCGGCGTCCGGGTGAAGGTCAACGACGCCTACGCGATCGTCGGCGTGCTCCCGCCGCACCCCGGTGGACAGGTAATGAAGGTCTCAGAAGTGTTGAGCAAGGACCGGCTGCGGGTGAGCCAGGACCCGGCGGGATCGGTCGGTCGGGTCGTGAAGCGGGCCCACAGCCTGCGCAAGACGGGAATCAAGGTCGGTGACGAGGTACGAATCGAACCGAACTTCAGGGTTGCGCTCGAGCATTATCCGCGGACGGACTCGCGGGAATACTTCTATGAAGAGGTGCCGGATATCAAGTGGAGCCAGATCGGCGGGCAGGAAGACGCGATCCACCTCATAAAGGACACGATAGAGCACCCGCTTCTTTATCCTGAGCTCTACAAGAAATTCGACAAGAAGCCCGTGAAGGGCATTCTGCTTTACGGGCCTCCCGGGTGCGGAAAGACGCTCATCGGCAAGGCCACGGCCCACAACCTCACGTGTGAATACGGCCGGCGCCTGGGCCGGGAAGTGCATCAATACTTCATGTACATCAGCGGCCCGAAGATCCTGAACATGTGGCTGGGCGAGACTGAGCGGATGGTTCGCGAAATCTTCGAAATCGCCCGCGCCCGCGCCAAAGAGGGACGGCTCGTGTTCATCTTCTTCGATGAGGCCGAGAGCGTTCTCCGCGCTCGTTCCAGCGGCCGGTGGCTGAACATCAGCAACACGGTCGTCCCGCAGTTTTGCGCCGAATTGGACGGCCTGGTTGACCTCGAAAACGTCGTTCTGATGCTTACAAGCAACCGGCCGGACTACATTGACCCGGCCATCCTGCGCCCTGAGCGCATAGACCGAAAAGTGAAGGTCGGCCGTCCCAACCTCGACGCGACGCGCGAGATACTCGGCATCTACCTGCACAAGGATATACCGCTCGATCTGGAGGCGCTGGCGGCCGAGGGGGGCGACGCCGAAGCGTTGCGCACGTGCCTGATTGACACGATCGCATCCTTTATCTGGCGGGCCGCGCCCGAAACCGAGTTTGTGCACGTATATTTCCGCCACGGCGGCGTCGAGACGCTCCACTGGCGCGACCTAATCAGCGGCGCGCTGATAAAGTCGGTAGTGGACCGGGCGAAGGACTTTGCGATAAAGCGAGCGATAGCCGAGCCGAAAGCGGAGCACGGCGTTCGGCTGGACGACCTGCGCGAGGCCACGAGGGCAGAGTATCGGGAGAACGAGATATTCCCCAAGAGCGACTCGCAGGAGGACTGGCTGAAGCTTCTTGACTTTGAGCCGGAGAACGTCGCCTCGATCAAGCCGATCCGCCCTCACGAGAAGGAGCGGAAGCAGACAGTGATCTGAGGGCCGCGACTCCCGTCCTCTGATGAGGCCTTGTCACTCCAGCGGATTCGCCTTCATCCAGGCCAGGGCGATGTCTTCGACCAGCAGCGAGTACCCGCCGTCGCTGTTGCGGCCTTGCTGCCGCAGGACGTAGGCTGGGTGCAGGGTGGCGAGCGCATGTTCGGCGTACCGGCAGGTGAACAACTTGCCGCGCTCCTTCGTGATAAGAAAGTTCTTGTGGATCAGGTGGCTTGCGCTGGGCCCGCCGATGCAGAGGAGGACCTTCGGAGCGATGATTCGCAGTTGGGGGTCCAGCCACCGGTTGCACGCGGCGACCTCGTCGGCGGCCGGTGCTCGGTTCTGGGCCCGTCCCTCCCGCCAATCGGCTGCCCTACATTTAAGAATGTTGCATATGTAGACATCCGACCGGTCGAGACCGCAGTCCATCAGGGCGCGGTCCAGAAGTTTCCCGGCGCGGCCGACGAACGGCCGTCCGGTTAGGTCCTCCTGCTCTCCGGGGCCTTCACCGATCAAGACGAGCGGGCTGTGCGGATCGCCTTCCCCAAATACAACATTATTGCGAGCCTTTGCGAGGCCGCACGCGGTGCAGGTGCTCGCTTCGACCGATACTTTGTCGAGGGTCGGCAGCTCGGTCTCCGCGACGAGCGGGCGTGCGGAATCCCCGGCAGCGGTGGCCGGCGGTTCAAACTTTAAGGCTGTTGCATCGGGATCCTGCATGAATGCTGGCCTACCTACTTGGTTCGACCCCGAACTGCGAAAGCCCTGTCGGTGCGCGAGGCGTTATTCTGGCTGTTGGGCGTCTACCGTTCCGCCGCTTCCGGTCGGCCCTGGCGTGCCTTCCGTTGCGGGCGGCTCTTCGTCGCCGCCACAGCCCGCGAGCGGTCCGGTGACCGCCAGCGCGAGCGCCGCCAACATGATTAAGACGAGAATTCTCATGTTCAATTCCTCCTGTCTTCGGCTCCGGCTACGCGCGAACCACGAGACGATATGAGAGAATCGAATGAACCCATTCGCTCCCTTCGTCGTCTTGCCTGCTTCCGGCCGTTGCGGGGCTGTCTGAGCGACCCGGGACGGTCCACGGGTCGGAGAAAGCCGTCCGAGGACCGCGTTAGTCCATGCCTTCCGCGCCGACGTCTTCGCCGGACTGGGTTCTGCCTGGGCCTTCGCCCGGCGGAGCGTCATCATCGCCGCCGCCGCCACAGCCGGCGAGAGCCGTCATCGCGCCGATGCTCAGAATCGCCAATGCAAGAATGCTCAAAAACCTCATGGGTGACACCTCCAGGTCGTGTATGAGTTCCTGGGCATTATGACGTCGAAGGGCGCAGGCTTGCCGCCCCTTCCAGGAAAAAACCTCGTCGCCGGTTCAGTCCTCGACCGAAAAGAGCAGGTCGTACCAGGTCTGAAACACTTCGCGGCGGCGCTGCATCAGTCGCGTACTCCGGCGCCGCAGTTCGTCACGAGCCTGGTCGTCATCCGTCCATGCGGCCCAGCTTCGCGCCAATTCGTCGGGTGTGCTGCAGACCGAAAGGACGCCTGCGTCGGCACAGGCCGAGACGACGGCCTCCTGCTGCCCGTAATGGGGGCCGATTGTGATGGGAACCCCCCAGGCAAGCGGCTCGACCGGAGTGTGGCCCCCCGGCTTCGGCGTAAGGCTGCCGCCGACAAACGCCACAGTCGCCACAGAATAGACCTCTCGCAGCTCCCCCTCGGTGTCAAGCAGCACGACCCCGGATGCGGGCAACTCCCCGTTCAGTTGTGACCGGCGGGCGAAGGCCGTTCCGGTTTCCCTCAGGACGGAATCCGCGCCCCCCTTCCGGAACGGATAGCGCGGCGCAAGGATTAGGAGGGCCGAGGGGTAGCCGTTCCGGAATTCCATGAACGACTCCAGGACCGCACGCTCCTCGTCCTTGTGCGTGCTGCCGGCCACCACGACCGGTGTCGGCGAGCCGTCCAGGCTCAGAATCTGCCGCCACTTCTTGCGTTTGAGGGATTTCTCCTCGTCAGGAACGGGCTCGGGCATCACCGGGCCGGACACCAATATCTGGTCCGCCGGCACGCCGATCTGAGCCAGACGCCGGCTGGGCTTATCCCCTTGCGTCGCAATGGGACCGGCCGCGCGGATGCGCCAAACGCCCAGCGGTCGCCGGCTATAGCGTCGGGCTCTGCGCTCGGAGATGTTTACGTTAGCCAGCAAGGTCTTCACGCCGAGAAGGCGGGCGAGCACCGCCAGGTGCAGGTTGTCCGCGTTTTCCACAAAGATGATCGCGCGCGGCCGCCACCGCGCCAGTGCGATGAGTGCTGAGACGGGGTTGTTATACGGCGCCAGGCCCACCGGGAAGGGGCGATTGGCGCCGTCGGCGAGGCGAAGCACGCGGCCGAACTTCACCCAGACGGCGACGTCGCTGTGACGCGTCTCCTCGATCTCCTCCGCCGCCAGCAGCGCCGTTCGGGCCTCTCCGAGCCCTGTGCCCACGATTACCACCCAGCGCCCTTTCCTGGGGGGACGGCAGCCGCCCAAGAGGCGCGCGAGCGCGCCCTCGCGGTATTTCCGGTTCGGGTTCTGAATGAGGCGCCGGGCGGCGTTTACGAGTAGGTAGGGCAGCAGAACTATATGAAAAAGGCAGTACAGGAAGTAGCCGGGCAGGACAGTAAGAGCGCTGTCCCGGCGCAGCTCCGGCGCCTGGCGTGGCACGTGAACGGCGGGCTCCCTTAGTTCGATGTTTCCCATTTCGGCCGATGGTTAGGACGTGGGGGCCTCGACTCCTGAACTTGTCACGTTTAGAATAGCCTTTTTGGCGAGGGGACCGGTGCGCTCCTGCAGCGACTTCCCACGGGCCTTGGGGTCCTCGAGCGCCCTCGCCACGCCGCTCAGTTGGCCCTCTTCATCGTCAATAGCGTACAGCATATCCTCTGTCTGAAGCATCTCCATCAAGCCGGCCGTCTTGTGCGTGTTGCTCGGCACTGCCACGAAAGGAGTGCCGGACAGGGCGGCGAGGATGAGAAGATGGAAGCGGCCGCCGATCAAAAGGTCGGCTCGCCCGAGAACGCCCATGAGTTCTTGAAACGTGGCCTCTTTGTGCGTGACAAGCGGCAGAGGCGTTCGGGCGGTTAGACGGCGATAGTTTGTCAGGTCGCCGGGCGTGGAAGCGGCGTATAGAACCGAGCGCCCGGAATCGAGCAGCCGGCGGGCCAGGCGCGACTGTGTGGCAGGGTCCCACCGCCGCACGACCGCCGTTCCGGTCATCACAGCGAAAGGGCCGCTGATTCCCACTTTCTTCAAGATGGCGTCAACTTTTTGTTCGGTGGAGGGCTCGGTCAGGAAGGCGCAGTCGGCGGCGTCCTCGGCCTTCAGTCCCATCTCGCGCAATTCGCGCCCTGAGACCGGTTCCCGCACCGCTATTCGCTCGGCCTTCGACAGAGCCGACTTGAAAAGAGATTCGGACCGGCTGCCTCGGACCTCGACCGAGCAGTTGACGACCCATACCGGCGCCTTGGTCATGAATGGAAGGGCCGCGATCACAGGCATCCACCGCCGGGTCTGCCGCTGATGATGTAGGGTTCCTTCTCCGTTCACCACGATCAGGTCGGCCCACTCGATTTGGTGCCGCCAGGAAGACGTGAGTAGGTCGAGTACCAGGCGCGCGGTCCAGCCCTCCCACCGCCCGGCGGTCGCGAGCCCGGGCGCGAGGACCTCGCAGACTCGTCGCTGGACGGTTCCCCGCGGTCGGGCTGCGGCTCGCGGAAGGCCTCGGACCTCGGCGCCCGGGTGGTAGCGCCGCAGCAGGTCAACGAGAGCATGGGTGGTGGCCTGGCTGCCCCAGTTGGGGTCCTGCCGGTTGTCCATCAGGAGCAGAATCCGATTGGCCATCATCCCGCCGGGAGTGTGTCCGGTTCCCGCGTGAACAGTTCCCGCACGACGTCCTCGATGGCGATGTCCTCGATGGCGATGTCTTTCACCGGGAACTGCTCCAGAATCTTGGCTGCGGCGGCCGAGGTCTGCTCGCGTGGTACCTCCAAAACGACCTCCGTGTCGGAACTGGACAGGACCCGGCCGAACGCCGACATGTCGGCATGAACTGGGCTCCGGAAGATCAGATGGAGGCGGCGAACCGGTCCGAAGCGCTCGGTGAGGGAGGTTAGCGAACCGTCGAATATCAAAGACCCGTGATCGATGACGATCACTCGCTCGCACAGTTCGGCCACGTCCTGCATATAGTGGCTTGTGAGCAGGATGGTTGTCCGGTGTTCTCTGTTGTGCCGTTTTAGGAACTCCCGAATTCTTTTTTGCGAGACGACGTCGAGCCCTAAGGTCGGCTCATCCAAAAACAGCACGCGGGGGCCGTGGAGCAGCGCGGCGATCAATTCGCATTTCATGCGCTCTCCCAGACTGAGCCGTCGCACCTGCGTATGAAGTTTCTCTGATAAGTCTAAAATACTCACCAGTTCATCAATTCGTATCTTAAACTCGGCGTCCGACACCTCGTAGATCTCCTTCAAGACCAGAAAACTCTCCCAGGCCGGCAGGTCCCACCATAGTTGCATTTTATTGCCCATAACGAGCGCGATCTGTCTCTGCATCTCTCGTCGGCGTTCGCTCGGGTCGAACCCGAGGACGTCGGCGCGGCCGCCGGTGGCGAACAAGATGCCGGTAAGCATCTTGAGTGTGGTTGTTTTACCGGCGCCGTTGGGTCCGATGAAACCTACAAGTTCTCCTTCGGCGATCGTAAAACTAACCTGTTTCACGGCCTCGATCCTGACCTTGTCTGGGCGAAAGAGGGCCTTGAGGGCCCCGGCGACGCCGGGGGCCTTCTTATTTAAGATATATGTTTTGGTCAGGTTGTCTGCCACGATGACGGTGGGCATCTTCGGGAATATACCTTTGAGGTGCGGTGCTCTCGGGGAGGGTGTGGCGCGGGCGTGGCGAACCGCACGTCCCGTGGACTGGAAGGCGAACTGGATTTGGGATTCGAATGGGACCCGCCGCGAGTGGAACCGGTGGGTGGCTTTTCGCAGGGAGTTTGATTTGAGCGGCTCACCGAAGAGAGGGACGCTTTTGGTGACCGGCGACGCTGAGTACGTGGCATGGCTGAACGGCGAATGGGTGGGCAAGGGGCCCACGCGCGGCTTTCCGAGGCACTGGCGGTACGAGCGGTACGACGTGGCGGGCCTTCTGCGGCCGGGACGGAACTGTCTTGCCGTACTGGGGCACTCGATGGGGGTCTCGACCTTCCGATACATCCTCTCGGACGCCGGCGTGCTGGCCCAACTTGAGACGGAACTGGGACCGCTGGCTTGGACGGACGGATCTTGGGCCTGCCTGCCGGACGTATTGGGTCCTGCCGAGGAGTTCCGCATCTCCTGTCAGCAGGGATGGGTGGAACCGCCCTTGGGGCCGCTTGCGGAGGGCGACTGGCGCTCGACGGGGTTCGACGACGGCGGCTGGGCGGCGGCTTCCGTCGTCGAGGATGCTCGGGAGTTGGTGCGGTCGGAGGTGATGACCCGGGTGGTGGCTGAGGTCGGTGCGGTACGGGGGGTTCGAAGCGCGTTGGTGCGGCCGCCTGCGGCAACGTGGGCCCTCAGCCTGCGGCGTTATCTGCTCCCCGGATACACGGGTGCTGCGCCGATGGAACTGTGCGGTCTGGTCGGTGTGGCGTTTCACGTGAAACATGACGCCGAACTGCGGTTTGAACTTCCGGGCGCCTGGTTTTGGGTCCAGCCGAGGTGCCGGCTGAACGGGCGCGACATGGAGCAGGTTCCAAGCCGGCACAATCCCTGGCAGAACGGCATCTGTTTCGAGGGCAAAGTCAGACAGGGCCTGAACTTCGCGGTGTTCGACGTGTCCGGCAAGTTCCACGAGTGGACGCTGCAGGTTACGGTGGACGATCTGCCGCTGGCTGTTGACGGCGCGTTCCTAGTCGCCGGGCCGTTCGATAGCCTGGACGAGGCCGCTGAGTTGTGGGAGGCGGCTGACGCGGCGCCTTGGCTCTCGCATCCGAAGGTGGCCCGCATAGACCCGGAAACGGCGGCCACCGCCACGCTCCGGAACCCTTTCGCCCGCACGGCCCACGCGCGTGAGCAGACCGCACTCCCGCTGAGCGGCGCGGCCCCCGGCGAGATACGGTTGGCAGGTGGCGATGAGGGCCTGGAACATCAGGTGATCCTGGACCTCGGGCGCATGAGCGTCGGGTATTGGGCGTTTGACGTCGAGTCCGAGGGACCCGCGGAACTAACGCTGAACGGGTTTGAGGCGCTTCAGGAGGGGAAGCCCGATTTCTGTTGGGAGATGGCGAACACCCTGGAGTGCCGCTCACCCGGTGGGCGCCATCGCTTCCGCAGCCTTCAGCGGCGCGGCGCCAGGTACGTTCTGCTTCAGGGCCGCGACGTGACGGTTCGGGGCTTTCGTGTGCTCGAAGAGACCTATCCGATTGAACCGGCCGGGCGGTTCGAATGCTCCGATGAACGCCTCAACCGGATCTTCGAAATGTGTGCGCTCACCGCGAGGCTCTGCAGTGAGGATACGTACGTAGACTGCCCGACTTACGAGCAGACGTACTGGGTGGGCGATGCGCGCAACGAGGCGCTGATCAACTACGCGATCTTCGGAGGGTGGCCGCTGGCGCGGCGGAGTTGGGAGCTTGCGGCCGAGAGCCTCGACCGAAGCCCGATGGTTGAGAGCCACGTGCCAAGCGGCTGGCCGATGATCATCCCGGCGTGGAGTTTCTTGTGGTCCATCGGCTGCTGGGAGCATTACCGCTACACGGGGGACCGCCGGTTCCTTGAACGCATATACCCGGCAATGCGACGCCAGCTGCGATCCGCCGAAGAGCGCCTCAATGAACAGGGACTGTTTGAGATGGAGGCGTGGAACTTGTGCGACTGGGCTCCGATGGACCAGCCGCACGAGGGAGTAGTGACGCACAACCAGGGTTGGCTTTGCCTGAGCGCCGAGGCGACTGCGAAGGCGGCCGAGGCACTCGGCTTGGGCGTGGAGGCGGAATGGGCCCGATCGGTCGCGTCAAGGGTCGCGGAGGCATGTAACCGGTTTCTGTGGAACGATGGGCGGGAATCTTATACTGATTGTCTCAAATTGGGTAGTGGAGATCATTCCGAAACGTTCAGCGTCCAGACGCAGTGCGTCCTTGCGCTGGCGGGCGTGCCGCACGGCGAGCGGGAAGAGAGAGTCCGGAGACTGCTGCTGGGCGAGGACTCTGCGGAGGGATTTGTACAGGTAGGCACGCCGTTCTTCATGTTTTTTCTGTTCGAACTTTTGGAGAGGGAGGGCAGGTTCGCGGAGGTTCTAAGGCTTATCCGAGAGAGATGGGGGATGATGCTCGACGGCGGTGCGACTACCTGTTGGGAGCTTTTTCCCGGTTTCGCGCCGGGCGGACGGTGGACACGCAGCCATTGCCACGCGTGGAGCGCCGGGCCGGCCTACTTTCTCATCAGGAATCTATTGGGTATTGTACCAACCGGTACAGAATGTTCGCGCTTCGTCTTTCGGCCGCAGCCGTGTGGCGTAACAAGTTGCAGGGGCTCAGTTCCTACACTCAA
>JADFGT010000031.1 GCA_022567555.1 Armatimonadota bacterium
ATTAACCGCACAACGATTCGATCCGCCAAGGATGACTGCCTCGTAATGCACCCCGGCCCGATTAACCGAGGTTTGGAATTGGACGACCACGTGGCCGACGGGAGCAACTCGGTAATAACCGAACAAGTGGAGAACGGCATTTTTGTGCGCATGGCCACCTTCGTGTGGGTGTTCGACCGAAAGAAACCGGCGCAAGAACAGGCGAAAGAGGCTGCAGCGAAATGAGAATCCTTCTGAAGAACGGCCGCATACTGGACCCTTCTCAAGACCTGGATATTGTGGGCAGTGTCACGATTGTGAACGACCAGATTGGCGACGTAGGCGAAAAGATTGACGAATCGGGCGCGGACGAGGTTTATGACTGCGCCGGAATGTGGATTACGCCCGGCCTCGTGGACCTTCACACTCATCTGCGCGAGCCCGGGTTTTCCTATAAGGAAACGATCGTCACCGGCACTCAATCGGCGGCCGCCGGCGGCTATACAACTATCTGTTGCATGCCGAACACCGACCCCCCCCTCGATAATCCCGCTCTGATTGACTTTATTCTTGACCAGAGCGCCTCGCCCGAAGCCGGAGGGATATTCGTTGCGCCTATCGGCGCGCTGACACGAGGGATGGACGGCCAGCACCCCAGCGACCTGGCGGCTCTGAGACGAGTTGGAATCGTCGCGGCCAGCGACGATGCGTATCCCATCCAGAACTCTCAGGTGATGATGCGATGCATGGAGATATGCCGCCAACTGGACCTGCCCGTGGCGACACACTGCGAGGACACGTCGCTGACCGAGGGCGCCGGCATGAACGAAGGCGCCGTGAGCGCAATGCTCGGCTTGAAAGGCATGCCGCGAACTGCCGAAGAGATACAGGCGGGGCGCAACTGCATGCTGAGTTTGGAGACAAACTGCCCACTCCACATTCTGCATGTGAGCACATGGGGCACAGTTGAGATAATCCGGCAGGCAAAACGCCTCGGAGCGCCCGTAACCTGCGAAGTCTGCCCTCACCACTTCGCCCTGATTGACGAAGACATGCCGCCGTTCGACACGAACTACAAGATGAGCCCGCCGCTGAGAACCCAGAAGGACGTGGACACACTATTGCAGGGGATTGCTGACGGAACGATTGACTGCATAAGCACCGACCATGCGCCTCACGCCGCCCACGAAAAAGACCAGCCATTCGATGAGGCGCCGTTCGGAATCGTCGGCCTGGAGAGCGCCATAGGGGTGACGTTGACCTACCTGACGCATCGAAACATCGTTTCGCCCCTTGAGACGATACGCAGGCTCACGACACGCCCCGCAGAGATCTTCCGTTTGGACGCGGGCACACTGAAACCCGGGCGCACGCCTGTCGCGCAAGTGACCGTCATTGACCCGGACGTTGAATGGGTCTTCGACGTAAACAAGACCTTCAGCAAAGGGAAAAACAGTCCGTTTCAGGGAACCCGCCTGAAAGGCAAAGCGATGCTCACCTTCAGCGGCGGCGAGGTGTATCGCGACGCACTATGGCAATCGCGACGGCCTAAGGTCCAGGTCTGAACCCGCCGGGCAGCCGGACCGCTATTCACCATCCTTCGCAAACAGCGGTATGCGCTCTTCGGCCGGTGGAAGGGGGGCGAACGGCGTGTGCGGCTTCGTCTGATACCAGTATGCGACCGAGCTGAAGTTATTCTGCTGCAGGTTTGCGTGTCCATGCTCGATAGTCACCCGGATTCGCTTTTCAAACAGGACCGGGTCCAACACGTGGAGGCGGTAACTGGTGCACGCGCGCCGATCGGGGTGCCTCTTATCGAACTCATTGACGCTGGTGCCGCCGTAAAGATACGCCTTGTCATGCATTCCCCACGCTTGGGTCAGGTAATCCTCGCTTCCCGTTCCGTGCAGACTGGGCGGCCATGTGTCGTCGTCAATGAAGATCATATCGTCGCCCTCTCCCCACCAGGTTAGTTCCGGCACAGCCATCTCTATATTGCCGAACCGTCTTTTGGCCAACATCGGATCAATGTTCTCGACACTCAGATTGCACCCAACGAAGTGCCCGGCGCCATCGGCGGACAGAATAACATAGTTGCCTTCGCCGCCGATGTTCGGGTCCTTCATATGCTCCCAATAATGTTCGCCGCGCTGGGCGAGCGTGCCGCCTTCTACCGTCGTCGGATGCTCTTGGAGATATTGGGCGTGGAAGCGAAGAGTGTCTTTGGGTAGAGATGGAAGTTCGTCGTAGTCCACGTAATAATAGAAACTGCCGCACTCCTGATCCGATTCGTTTTCTATCGTGACGCGCATACCTTCGGCGAAAGGCATCGCGAAATAGCAATTCAGGGCAACGCCTCCTCCGACGTTGCCTTCGTTCTCTTCGTGAGTGACCGCGTTGAACGCCGCGTTCTGGAAACTCCGCGCCACGCCGTGCCCCAAACAGAAGAAATCTCCGAGCGGGGCCTGCACGCTCGGTACGCTTTCACCGTCCCAGTAAGCGCGCAGGACCATCTTCCGCAGATACAGTCTGTCTTTGTGTCCGACGGTGATCCAGATGTGCCGAATCACGCCGCAGCCCTCGATTTCGACGAGGGTCGCGGTCTGCCCTGCGGCGATGGTCAGGTAGTCGCGGTTACCTCCGGTTGTGTCCCAACTGGATACGCGTCGGGTGCGTCCCGCGCGGCGGTCGGCAAGGTTGGAGAGTGACGCGGATGCGGCGAAGTCGCTCATGCGCACCCTTTCGCCGGAAAGTGAGGGTCTCCTGCTCGGCCGCCCGCGCGGACGTCAGGAGGAGGGCGCCGGTAGAACCATTCCGCCGAACTTCTGTTTCACGATCTCCTTCGCCCTTTCAATCCTCTGCCGAAACGCCTCGGGAAGTTCCGAATAGGCGAAGAACGGCTTCGACGGATCGCTCGTCGCTGCCCGCAAATAAACGCCGCGCACATACTCCGGCGTCAGCCGAAGCGTGAAGAAGTAGCGGTCGAACGTCGCGAACTTCACCTTGCTTTCGGTGAGAGATGGGGGATTGTTTCCCCAGATGTCCGATTCAAGGTAGGCGAAATAGGAGGTGCTCATGAAACTGTAATACGGCGCTTCGCTTTGCACGCACAACCCCTGGTGCTGGACGTTGCGCAGTTCGACCGTCGCGCTGCCCGGCGGCCCGTTCGGTAGAATCTGGGTGACTTCCCCCTCTTTGTAAGAGCCGTCATCGTGAACGTTTCCATAGTCCATCCAGAGCCCGTCCGCCCACTCGAAGACGGAGGCCTCCTCCGGGTCGTAAGCCGGTTCGGTACCACTCCCGAGGCCTAAGCGGTAAACGGCCTCCGTCAGGTGCGCCTTTGGCTCCGGAGGCAGGCGCAAGAACTCGATCGGCTGTCCGCTCCGCAGTGCGCGCCTTCCGGAATCGCCGACCGTGTGCCAAAAGCGCAGCGTGTAGAGCGGCGCCCCACGGTTCATCCGGTCCCACTGCTGGCCGATGATCTGCAGGAAAGGAGAACGCGCTTGATTGTCGTTCACGTCAACGGCCAGGGCTGCCAACTGATTGAGCGTCATCCCCTGTTGCCTACGCGTCTGGTCCCTAACACTGAACAGCACGCTGCGTGGAACGGTCGAATACCGCGCGAGCGCCCAGTCGCGCGTCCGCGCTCTCACCCAATCGCCGTCCAAGTTCCGGTCCGCCTTCAGCGCCGACACGGCAAAATCGAACAGGTCGCCGGCCGTTCTCGCCTGTGCTGCCGGACGCGAGTAGGCGTAGCGGTGTTCATCGTACGAATCTGCGATCAGCGATACACCCGACGCTGCGGCGATCGCGATCAAGGTTTTCGCAACGCCCGAAAGAGGGTCGGTCTTCGAACCGGCCTGCATGAACGCTTTCCACGCGGACCCTCCCATGGAAGAACCGCCCCTTGCGAATGTCCCAACCGCGCTGTCGAACGCTTCGCCGCGAACGTGCACCCCGTCCAACCGGTTCGTTTCGCGCTCGGTTATGGGAGGGGGCGTGCGCCGCCCGGGAGGAAACTCCGGCCAGCCTCCACTCCCACCGAAGGGAGACCACATCTGCCCCCTGCTGTTCCAGTAGGCCACCCTCAGGCCCAAGTTCATGTCGTAGATCCCGGGAGATGTCTCGCCGTGCTCGAAGACCAGCCTGAGACGCACGATTTCGTCCGGAGACATCGGCCGGAGTGACGCGCGCTCAATAAGCTCCAGGCGCTCCTCCTTCTCCACCCGCGCGAAAAAGCGCCGGTTCGATTCTGCGACGTGTTGGGCGACCGCGCGCAGGGCCTCTTTCGGGGCCTGGATCGGGTGCTGGGCAAGCGTCGGGTGCGTGGAGAGGACGATTCTCCCTCGGAAGTCCAGTTCCATCAGTTGTCCGGGAGTAAGGTTGGCGAACGCGATCCGGGAAAGCCGCTGCCAGGGGTCCACCAGGCCCTCCAGCAAGTCTATCCTCGCCGAAAGCTGCCAAGACTCTTGGAGGCGCCCTTCCTCCGCCAGCAACTTCGCCTGTGCGCGCAATTGAACCATCTCCTTGCGCTTCCTCTCGATGGCCTCCGGACTGCTCACCTCCTCCAGGCGTTTACGGAGCCGATTCCGCACTTCCAGATAAGGCCGCAGGATCGCTTCATTGCGGAGTCTCTCTTCTTCGTCGCGGGCCTCTTTGGTCTGACGCAGGTGATACCCGTCGTCGCGTTTTTCCCACGTCCACCCGAAGTGGTCCGCAAGAATCGTGAGGGTCTCTTTCAGAGGACGTTCGCGGACGTAGAGAACCAGCAGGTCTTCGTCCAACGCGTTCGCCGACGACAGACTGACGCCTGTCTCATCTGTCAGCCGCTTCAAGACAGCGCGCACGCTTTCGGCTTCGGCGCGAAACGTAATCTTCCGGTCAAGCCGCGAATCGCCCTCGAACTGCGCCTGCGCGCACGCCGAGAGCAGCAGACCGAACAGCAGAACTGTGCGCAACTTCATCCCCTTCGCCTCCTTATGTGCCTCCGCCGCCTCGGTAGCGGTCAAGAAACTCTGCAATCCTTTTTCTCACTTCTTCGGGCAAAGCGGAGTAAGGCCCGAACCGTGCGCCCGGCGCGGGCGTCGCCGACCTCAAGACTACACCGCGCACGACCTGCGGCCGAAGCCGAAATGTGAACATATGCTTGCTCTCGACAGCCAGTATATGGTCCAAACCCTCGAACGGACTCCGACCGTCGGGGCTCATACTCGTGTCGAGAGCGTACATGAGCGTTCCACGGTAGGTGACGGCGCCTCCCTCATACTTCAGATACAGCCCTTGCCGGTCCGCGCGACGAAGTTCAACCGTTGATTGGGCCGACGGCCCGTTGGGCAGAATCTGCGTTATCTCCGTGTCGGTCTCCGGTCCCGGATCGCCCCACGTTGCCTTCGCCCACTCAAGGTTCTGCGCTTCGCCGGGATCACCGAGCGCCGGATAGCCCGCGTAGTAAAGGTACGTGCGCGTTCGGTAGAGGACCTCGCCGAAGAGCGATTGGGCGGAGGGAGTCAGTCGCCCGTACTCCAATCTCCCGCCTTCGGTTAGGACCTTTCTTCCCATCGGACCGATCGCGTCCCACAGTCGGAGCATGTATAGGTTGCCGCCCCCGCGCTCAAGCCAAGAGGAGCCGGACAGCGCCACGAGCAAGAAGAGCAGCGGCCCCCTCGCCTGATGGTCGTTGACCCTGGCGGCGACCGCGGCAGTCTGATCCAGCGTGAGGCCCGTCTGCTTAAGCCTCTGATCGCGCGTGCTGAACAGAAGATCGCGCGGCGCCGTTTCGTAACGGCACAACGGCCAGTCACGCGTGCGAACCTTCACCCAGTCACCGTCCATTTGCCAGTCGGCCCGCATCTGTTCAGAGAGCGCGTCGAGGAGCGTCCCCGGCGTTGCGGCGTCGGGAGCCGTCGAGCGCGAGACCCAATAGTGAGAATCGTAGATGTCTGAAACGAGCGAAACTCCGCCCGCATCCGCGACCGCTATAAGCAACTTGCCGAGACCCCGCAGGGGTTCCGCCTTCGGCTCGCCGCGCCGGAACGCAATCCGCCCTTCGCTCACTACGGTCAGCCGACCGTACTCGTCCTTCGCCAGTGCGTTTTTGAGGTCTTCCGTTAGGAACGCTGCTTGGTCAAGGCGGTTTCGTTCGCGCGATTCCGGCTTCTCGTCCGTTTGCCACCCGCTTGTAAGCTGCCCGTATGAAAGAGAACCGCCCCGTTCCGTTGTCAGGATCCTGCCCTCGCGGTCCAGCAAAGCGATGTTGCACGAAACGGACGCGTACGGCTGCCCTGAACTCATGCTCACGGAGACCTCGAAACGCACGTTGGCGACATCGTCGGGCGAAATCCGCCGGTAGTGCCAAAGCGTCGGGGTTCTCCCAATACGCTCCTCGTATTCCGTTCGCTCCTTTTCCCGAAGGGTTGCAGTGAGCGCGACGACCTCCCTGACGTCGTTGCGCGATAGGAGCAGCTGGTATTGAGAGGGGGTCGGGTGCTGCGCGAAGACTAAACGTGACCGGCGGTCCAGTTCCAGGAGTTGGTCACGTGAGAGGCCTGCAATTAACTTGTCGCTAACTGACACCGAGGGACGCAACAGAGTCCGCAACTGTTGAATCTTGTTGGAGATCTGGCTTCTAACGCTTCCCGCCGCCTCACTGGACTGCTCCTCCAGGTCGGCGATTTGCGCCTCGACTGCGGCGAGGTCCGATTCCTCTGCCTGCTTAATCCGCTTCCGCGCCGCCTCCTGCATCTTGAGGTACTTGCGCAGGATGATAGCTTCCCGCTGTTTCTCTTCATCGCGGCGTGACGATGCAGTCTGATACAGGCGATAGCCGCCGTCCTCTTGCTTCCAGGTCCAGCCGAAGTGCTCCGCGATAATGCTCAGGACTTCGCGGGCTGGGCGATCTTTGCAGTAAAGGATGACGAGGTCCCCTTCGATCGGCTTGGACACGACCAGCCGCACGCCGAGTTGATCGGAGACCCCCTTTAGGACGTCGCGAACCGACTCCGCCTCCGCCCGCACGCTTATCGCCTCGTCCAGGCGCGAATCGCCCTCGAACTGCGCCCAGGCCCCGCTAACGAGGAGGGCTGCCGCTACGCATAACCATCTACGGCCCTGCATATTCTCTCGCCTCGTGCACAGTATACGAAAAAACGGACCACAAAGACACGCAGGCACAGGGCGTACGGCGTCGCCGGATTCGCCGGGCGAAGGCTGCGGCTTCGCAATCGGAAGGCCGACCCACTCAGTCGAGGTCTAGCGACCGGAACCGCCGCAGGCGCGGGTCGAGGCGCGGCAGGAGAATGTCGTACGCCTCCTGGACGCGGAGGTGCACATCCGCCGCCTTCTTCCGCTCCTCGCTGCCCTCAGGAAAATTCGACGGCAAACTGCGCTCGCTAAGCCGCTTGTATGCGTGCCTCAAGTCGTTTAGATCCGCGTTCGGTTCAAGGTTCAAGACGCGATGGGCGGTCGCCGCGGTCATCGTCCCCGGCGGAGCCGGACTCTTCACCCGTGGCGCGGGGGGGGATGCGGCGGGCGGCATATTCTCCTCGCGACGCGCCGCCTCAAACGCTTGCGGCGGCGGAGGGGGGGGCGTGCTGTGCAGGTATTCGTCAAGTTCGCGGCGGGCGTCCTTCTCAAAGACCGTTTCAATCCGCTGCCATTCGCGCCCTATGTACGCCCGAAGCAAGTCATATGCGCGTCGCCCGAGGCTCATCTCAAAACCCTTCCACCGAAATCGCTTCTATGGACTCCTCCATCGTCGTGCTCAGCCGCCGCAGCCGGTCGGTCATTTCGGGCAGTCTGGCCTCATCAAGGATTTCCGCCTGGGCGGCGGGCCGGGCCGCCGCGAGCGCCACCTGCGAGCGCAGTTCCGCAAGCGTGGATTCGGCCTCGTCCAGGTTTGCCTCCAGGCGATTGGATGCCAGTTCCAGCCGCTCGAAGTTGCGCAGTTCCTCGCGCCGCGAAGACAGCGCGGCCTCTATCGAGGTGCGGACCTTTTCGTCCGCAGCCCGCGAAAGTTTCTGCTCCAACTCTTCAACCGCCGCGCGGGCGCGGTGCACGCCCTGCAGCATCTTTTGCAGTTTGCGCTTGGTCTGCAATATCTTCGCCGCCCTCGCCAAAACGGCCGCGACTTCTTCGCCGACCTCCTTGCGCATCGCGGAGAGAACGACGTTTTCGGGGTGCGTCTCTATTAGTCCAATGATCTCCCGGTCCAGTTTCACCATCGGCTTCAGCCGCATCCGGCTGGCGGCGTCCATGTCCTCGAGCAGGGGCACGTCAATCAGGCCGCTCGTTTGGGCGTCGGCCTCGTTCATCACCATCATCCCATAGATCACCATGCCCGCAACCGCGGCCGCGGCGGCGCCCACCGGTACGCCGGCAATCAGGAAACCGGCGGCGGCGATGAGCAGGCCGATGCCGATAGGTCCTTTGATCATCCGCCGTGCCGCGCGCGCAAACGCTCCACCCGGGTTAATCATAATCTTATGAACGCCGAGAGCGAGTAGACCCACCCTCTGTCCTCAAAGTATCGCACCGTAGGCACCAAGAACACCCGCTTTGAAACGGGAATGGACGACGAGAAGCGCAAATTGGTCCCGCCCGACTCCAACGTGAGCGTGCTCTCGGCCTCCACAAGCGGGCCAAACGGAAACTGGTAAGAGATCAACACGTCCAGAATGTCTTCGTCCGGGTCGAGAGCGGTGTGACCGTTTCTCAGCCGTATATACTCGACCTCGGCGCCCCAACCGCCTGTCGCTCGCCGAATGTCAACCGCGTAGGCCAGACGGTAGCCACGGCCCGTGCCGGGCGACTCCTCCGGCGGCCTCAACTGAGTGAAAGCGGTGGCGTTTATGCCGAAGTGCTTCCCGCTCGCGACCGAGATTCCGACTGTGTCGCCGACGCGGGCCACAACACCACGCTGGCGGCCCGGACCGTTTTCCACCACGACGACCGAGATGGGCAGGTCGGCCAGAGCCAGAAACGTGTTTACACGCGCTCCCAACACGCTCTCCTTAAGCAGCCGCCCGGACCCGAACGGCAAGTACTGCTTGCCCACGCGCCAGTCCCCCGCACGCTCTATGAACGCCTCGTCCAGCCCCGACTTGTCGGCGTCGTTCCGAATGCGGCCCAGTTTTTGGAACACGCGCACCCTCCAGCCGTTCGGCAGGATCAGACCGAGCCGCAAGCGCGAGAAGTTGCCCGAGTCGTCGTACATCTGAATCAGCGTGACGCCGTCCGGCCTCACCCGCAGTTGAGGGTTGAGGTCGGCGGAGATGCTGAGATTGGGGGCCTGACCGGCGGCCGTCCCATAGAGCAACAGCAGAGCGGCAACCACATGCGCCTTCGACATCGAGTCAGATATTACCGTTCGTGGGCGGTGGGCCAGGGTCTCTGCGTGGCTTTTCGGCCTCGAAGGGCTGCGAAGATCGGCCTGCGAGTAACATATCGGCGTGCCGAACGGGCCCGATGACGGTCGAATCAGCCGCCGGTTGCTGCTGGCGCGCGGCGCGGTGTCGGGATTGGGGCTCTGGCTGCTGCCGAGCGGATTGTCCGCGAGACTGAGTTTCGGTCTGGAACAGGGGGAGGGGGTTAAGGACGACCGGCGATACCTTCAGGCGGCGGTCCAAGCCGCCCGCTGGCTGCGGTCGGTGCAGGTGAAAACGGCAGACGGCCTGGCGTGGCCCGTTGACCCGGCGAAGCCGGAGCACATCGAGACCGACCTATATCACGGAACGTCGGGGGTGGTGCTGTTCTTTGTCGAGGCGTATCGGTCGACCGGCGATGAGTCTTATCTGAAGGATGCGCAGGCCGGGGGGGAGTATCTGCTGTCGAAACTGCCGAAGAGCGGCGACGACTTCGACTGCGGTCTCTATACCGGCCTATCGGGTGTGGCGTTCGCGCTCATCGAAGCGGGGAGGTATCCGGGAGGCGCCAACCACCGCGGGGGATCTCGCCGGTGCATCAAGTTACTGAAGGCGAAAGCGGTCAAGAAGGGAGCGGGCGTCGAGTGGACGCCGACGACGGACATCATCTCTGGCAACGCCGGCATCGGTCTGTTCTTGCTTTACGCCGCGCGCGAGATACCGGATAAATCGCTTGTGGACCTGGCTGCCCAGGCGGGCAGGCGGCTTGTCGAGTTGGGGAAACCGGCAGGCGGCGGCATGAAGTGGGCGATGAACGAAACCTTTCCGCGCCTTATGCCCAATTTCTCGCACGGAACGGCAGGTGTCGCCTATTTCCTCGCGTCGTTATATCGCCAGACAAGGGAGAAGGCGTTTCTCGACGCGGCTGTGGCCGGCGGAACGTATCTGCGATCGGTCGCGGACACCGAGGGCAACGCCTGCCTAATCTTTCACAACGAGCCGGACGGCAAGGACCTCTACTATTTGAGCTGGTGCCACGGCCCCGCCGGAACGGCGCGGCTCTTTTATCAACTCTATCGGATAACGAACGATAAAGAATGGCTCGAGTGGGTACACAAAGGCGCGCGAGCCGTCATGCGGAGCGGGGTTCCGGAGAAGCGCACGGAAGGCTTTTGGAACAACGCCGGCCAATGCTGCGGCAGCGCCGGAGTCGCTGAGTTTTTCCTCAATCTGTATCTGAGTGAGGGCACGTGGCGCGCCGAATACAAAGAGGTCAGCATTCGAGTCGCCGACGACCTGTTGTCGCGCGCGACCAAGACGGACGGCGGCGTGAAATGGGTGCAGGCCGAACACCGTGTGCAGCCGGAGAACTTAGCCGCGCAGACCGGCTACATGCAGGGCGCGGCGGGGATTGGGATGCTCCTTCTGCACATGCAGGCGCTGGATTCGAAAAGGCAGTGGTGGCGGCACGTTCGTTTTTCCGACTCCCCGTGGGCGGCCGCCTCGCCGATCGCGTAGAAGGCGGCGCCCGGCGCAGGAGCGGTCCCGGCGCCTCTTCCGAGCTTCGGGTAGTGTGGACACGGCGGCCGGGGCACGGAGGTTGGCAAATGGTGACCGAACGCGGAATGACTCTGCGCCGGATAGCGGCCGTGGCGGCGATACTTACGTTCGCTGCGTCGGTGTTCGCTCCCATGCTTCGCTCCGGGGCCCGTGCGCAGCGCACGGAAAGAACTACCTGTGCGGCTAACATCCGTCAGCTGGCCGGGGCGTTTCTGTTGTACGCGGAAGACCATGACGACAGGTTTCCGCTGGCCATGACCGTTGACGGCGAAACAGGCCGGTGGCGCACCGGCGAAGACTTCAAAGTGGACGACTACGGTCCGTTTCCGTGGAATTGGCGAGTCACGCAGGGCCGCGCCCGGCGGAGCGAAAACCTGACACACTGGGCGAACGCCGTTACGGCGTATGTCCCAACGTACGATATTTACAGATGTCCGGTGTCGCCGGCGCGAAGCTTAGTCGAGAGCGGGATTCCAGCGAAAGAGTACTCAGACTATGACCGGAGTGCGGCGCCGCTGCCTGTGACTTACACCTTTAACGGGCTCCTGCACACATACGAATCCTCTGCCGTCGAAGCCTCGGAGAAGCTCCCGCTGCTCTGGGAAGGAAACGGCAAGGTTTCGTTTCTGGGATTCGCGCGCCACAACCCGTATCTGAAATGCACGACGATTGATGAGCCGTGCGTTTACCGTCCCGGCGGCCCCCCCTGCGGCGGGCATTTCGCTTCCAAGAAAGACCGCCTCTCGCCAGCCGCCTCTTACTTCATCCACGGCCAGGGGATGCATTTCGCATATGTTGACGGGCACGCGGCGCACGTCACGCTCGGTGTACCGGTGCCCCGCGCTGGAGCCGGCACATGGACCGACTATCGCGTAGACCCGTTCCCCGAGTATGAGGAAGGCGGATACCCGACAATGGCGTTCTTCGACGGTTGCCATGCCTGGTTCTTCCGGCCGGCGTATGAGTTCGACCGCTGAGCCTCTTTCGCCGTTGCCGTTTTTCGGAGCGGCTCCAGACGCTCAAGCGAGACGAACGAACCAAATGCTCCCAACCTGATGTACTATGTAAGCGATGCCCGAACGCGAGATGTCCTCACTCGACAGGTTCATACTGAACCACGCCTCATCACTCCTGCGCATCCCGAGTTCGGCGCAGGTGAGCCTTCTCGCGATGGCCTTCGGCGGCGGCCTCCAACTGGTTCTTGGGATCGGGTTGGCCCTGGTCAGCGTCATTGCCCTGGGACCGCCTCTCCAATGGGTGCTGGGCATTCAGGGCGTGGCAATGATTCTGGTGGGAGGCGGATTAGGCTATCAGGCTTGGAAGAAGATGGAATCGCTCAAGACCGAGGTCTTGCCCGCTGCGCCGCTGAGTTCAGAGGCGAAGCTGTTTCTGCAGAGTCTGATCAACCGCGTCGGCGGCTGGAACTGGCGCGGCGGCTTTTCACCGAGCAAGCGCGAGCGGTGCGCCGACCTGCTGCCGAGCGACGTTTTCGCGATGCTCGACGAGGCCGCCAACCATTACAACCGGATACGCGGCATGCTGGCCGACGCCTCGCCCGCCACGCACCCGACGATTCTGAAGTTCGCGGGGGAGATGAAGGCGGCAACTGATGAAGCGATGGCCCACCTCTTACACCAGGCGGGCCTGATGACGAACTTCCCTGAAAGCATCCAGGAAGCGGAAGAAAGGTCCGCAGAGGCGGTCAACGCGATCCGCGATCTCGCCGACCGCGTAGGCCGTCTGCGTTCCAGTGGATGGACCCCCGCCGAGGCCGCACCTCGTCGCGACTCTCTCAACGAACTCTTAAACCAGATGCGGATGGACGAGCTGGCCCGGGAGGAACTGCAGGCCGACGACGTGGAAGAGGAGAGTATAAGGTTGCGCGAACAAGACGCTCAACCCGAAAGGCGGCTTGAGCGATAAACAAGAAAGGTCAGTGGCCCGTGACGAGGAGATGCACTCGGACCTTCCGGCCCGCCCCCTCCTCATACGTCCGATACGCTCCGCGGGACCCCACGTATTATATCATATAACTGATCGGATTCTTTCCGACATTCCCATCCTAAAACTTCTTGTCATTTCCTGATGCCACCACCGTTCCAATCGGTGATGGTAGCCCGGAAGCACTGGCGACCATGAGAGCCATCAATTAGTGGAAGGATGGCGGCGTAACATATGCGAGCTCAAGCCAGAGAAATAGGGGAAGAATGCAAAGAAACGTGTTCCTTCACACAAGTTACTCACATAGCTTTAATTTTCGACGAATACTCTTTGAGTCTATTTAGAACTCTCTGCTTTTCATCTCCATCCAACACATAAGGCTGATAATTCTGTTCCGAGGCGATCTTGACAGGGATTACCTCATAGTTGACCACCCCACTTGCGTCAAGCACGATTTTAGCGATGATGCTGTCCTTGTCGCTCGGATTCCTGTTTCCAGCGAACATGAAGTTTCCAAGAGAATAGAAGATCACGCCGGATTTATATTCTTCAATACCTTGCAACACGTGCGGATGGTGGCCCAGCACGACACTCGCGCCTGCATCTATAGTGGCTCTCGCAAGAGTCTTCTGTGCAGCAGTTGGATAATGATGCCCCTCTTTTCCCCAATGAAATGAAACCACAATGGCATCCGCATCAGATTTGGCAGTTGAGATATCTTCCTGAACGAAACGTAATATTCTTCCAGAGTCATAACTTCCAGCCGTTCCTGCGCTATCTCCAGACGCAAAGATCGACGAAGGACCTATAAGGGAGTAAGCTAAACAATGTACCAACACACTATTTTCATAAATCGAAACTCCTTGGCGTGCCTCTCGCAAGTTCATCCCGGCTCCGACGTGCTTTATTCCTTGTGAATCCAGAGCCTTGATCGTATCTTCTAATCCGCTAACAGAGAAATCCATCGCATGATTATTGGCCAAACTTACGATGTCAAAACCTGCTTCACTCAAGCATCTCACATATTTCGGCCTTGCCTTAAAACTGAACTTCTTAGAAACCCTCTTATTACTTTCAGTTAAAGTACCTTCAAGGTTGCAAAACACAATTCCATCAAAATGATCTCTTACACGAAGGAATGGATAATCAAACGCTTTCTTTTCTTCTTCTTTTGCCAATTTATCCAGAATGGGTTGAAGATGATAGGCATCGTAACCTAATGTCACATCGCCTACAGCAGTTAAGGTTGCCTTTTGATTGTGAATCTGAAATGACTGGCTAAGACTACCAAGTTTGTCCAAACCTGCGATCCCAGCTAACAATGAAAAAACGAATTCTCTTCTATTCATTTTCACGAGCCACGTTAGTTCAAGTATAACCGATAGGCGCCTGTCTGCTATCCCCAGCTTGAAGCTGACTACTCGTGAGAAGTGTCTCGCCAGTATATGAGTACCATGACCTTACGGGAACCGTGTGTCACGACTGGCGAAAAACTTCTTGGGAATCTCATCCGCCTCGCGCCGGGCCAGTCCCCCTCTCGCTTGCTCTGGGGCTAGAACAGTAAGGAGCAACCGATGACGAACCTTCGGTTATCTTCTTGACCCCGGTACTCAATGTTCAGCAAGAACGTATAGCTTTTGTTGGGGCCGCTCATTGCAAAATATGGGATGTAGGCCGTCTTACGGCCGGAATTGGTGACATGTTCCACTCGAAAGCCGACGGCAGCCCGGACCCGATCGTGCACATTACTCGGCAGGAGATACTCCAGTTGTAGACTGGAACGGACGCGAGAGGCTGCGCCGTCTTGCTCGTCCACCCCGATCCCGCCCGTGATCAGGAGAGAATTGACGTTTAGTGTGCCGAGTCCCGTCAGGAGCCAGCGGTCATCATCGTAAAAACCGTGCAACCCAATGGATGTGAGGCCCTGACGGTAGAACGTTTCCAGGAAGATGCCCTTGGGCGACCCTTCCAATTCGAAGCTCGCCTCACTACGAGCTTCGGGCGTCAGCGGAAATGAAAGCTCACCGGGAAACGGTAGAGTCACAAAGTGGAACAGCCCGTCGCTGGGCGATTCCCCCTCGATTGATTGAAACTCGTAGGTAACGCCCGGCGATCGTCCGGCCGGCGAGAACGCGCGCAGCGACTGAATTCGACTGTTGCTCGACGGATCTCCCGGTAGGGACGTGCCGAAGAGGGCCGGGGTGCTGACCGACAACTTCCGTGATACGTCAATCTGATTCAGAGCGCGATACTGACCGATGGTGATCGCACTCCGGCCGTCGATCTGCCAGGTGAGGAAGGCGTCTTCGAAGCGGCCGCTGCGGTCGCGCAACGTCCCATCGCTTCGGGTTTGGAGGCTCACCATTCGCCACTCGACGAAGTAAGACAGGGAATCCCCGATCGGCCCGCCACTAATCAACTCCACCTTGCTCAAGAACCGCTCGCTGAAACCGTTGGAGGTCTGTTCTTCCTGCAACACAGCAAGCCAGATGGCCAGCGGGGCCGTGTCAATCCTGCCTTCCTCGATTGCCGCGGGCATGCGGTAACCCCGGGCCATGAAATCCAATCCGACCTTGTTCAACTGGGGAGGGACCGAGTGGCAGGAGGTACATCTGATGTTGTATTTGCGGGCAAATTGAGGTATGGCGTACGCTGGCATTGCCAGCACGGCGAGCGAGAACAGAACAGCGATTCGTTTCATAGCGACTCTCCTGGCTGAATTTGAACGCAGTGCGGCACATGTATCCACGGCTACGAACATTGGACGGAAGTGTACCCGCGGCTACATAGCCTGTCAAGGCCTTAGAGGCCGGCGTCTCAGGCGAGCTCAGGGCCGAGCTGACTGAGCGATGTTGCGCATACGCTCGAGCGTTTCCGGACTAACGTGGTGCTCGATGCCCTCCGCGTCGATCGCCGCCATCCGTTCGCTCACGCCGATCGCCAGCAGGAAGCGATGGACGATGTCATGCCGATCGCGGCAGCGGTTCGCCAGACGCTTGCCTTTGCGGGTCAGTTCGATCGGCTTCCTCACCTCAGTCGTCGTCAGACCATCCCGCTCGAGGCGGCGCACGATTTTTAGAGCCGTCACATGGCTGACCCCGAACTGGTCCGCCAGCTGAGTAACCCGGCATTCCCCGTGAGCGGCGATCATGCCGTCTATGGCCTCGACGTAGTCCTCGGCGGTCTCGCAGGCGTGATCGTTGCGTGTTCTCTTGAAGCCGGCGCTGGTCGGTCGTTTGGTCACGATTGGTGTTCACTGTACCGCCAGCCTGCGGGAGGTTTCAACGATTCTGAGACACCTCGTGACACTTGGCAACGAATGTCAGCATCGGAGGCCGCATAACCCGTTTCTTGCGCGGGAGTTGCGTTCTTCAGGGTTCGGTCGTGACGGTCTGTCCACCCACGGGCGCACCGGCCCCGGGATGGCGCTGGAAGCTTTCGCCGAAGCCGGGCGACGCGTACTCCCGCCTGCGACTGACTTCAGATCATGCTGAGTACATCTGATTGGAGCCTGTCCGCTATCCACAGGTTAGACTCTTAGAACAGCGCCACACGCCTTTCAGGGAGGCTACCTCGGACGATACCGGCGCAAGCGGAGCGCGTTGCTTACGACCGAAACGCTTGAGAGCGCCATGGCGCCGGCCGCGATGATTGGGCTTAGGAGACCTATGGCGGCCAAGGGGATTCCGAGCGAGTTATAAACAAACGCGAAGAAGAGGTTCTGCTTAATCGTTCGCATCGTCGCGCGGCTGAGAAGAATCGAATCCGCAACCCCGTGAAGGTCGCCGCGCATCAGCGTAACGTCGGCGGTCTCCATCGCGATGTCGGCGCCGGTCCCCATCGCTATGCCAACATCGGCCTGCGCCAGTGCGGGCGCGTCGTTTATTCCGTCTCCGGCCATGGCGACGCGACGCGCGATTGACGACTGACGACGGGTGCCTGATTCGCCCGTCGCTCCTTGCAGTTCGCGTACTTTAGCCGCCTTGTCTTCCGGCAGCACTTCAGACATAACATGCTCAATCCCAACTTCGCTCGCAATCGCTTCGGCTGTGGCACGATTGTCGCCGGTGATCATCCAGACCTCCGGAACGAGCGATTTCAGGCGCCTGACCGCGTCTTTGGCTTCCGGCTTCGCAGTGTCCGCGATGGCGAGCACGCCCCGCGCCCTGCCGTCCACGCTCAGAAACACGGCCGTCCGCCCCTTCGCGGCCATCGCCTTCGCCGTTTCAGCCATTCCGTTCAGCGAGACGCCACGCTCCTTCAACAGCGCGCCCGTTCCCACCAAGACACGATGACCGTCCACCTCCGCCTCGATGCCCTTGCCGGTCACGGCGCGGAAGTTGAGTACCGGCTGCTGGGCCAAGCCCTTTGCTTCAGCCGCGCGCACGACTGCCTCGGCCAGCGGATGCTCGCTCAGGCGCTCGACCGACGCGGCGAGCGCCAGCGCCTCGTCGGCCGACATATCATTGGCCGCGACATCCACCAGTTCCGGCCGGCCGCGCGTGATGGTGCCGGTCTTGTCCAGAATTACCGCCCGCACGCTGCTCAGTCTCTCCAAAGCCTCCGCGTCGCGTATCAGAACGCCGACCGTCGCCGCGCGGCCGGTTCCCACCATCACCGCCGTCGGCGTCGCCAGACCCAGGGCGCACGGACAGGCGATGATGAGCACCGCCACGAAGTGCACAAGCGCCTGAGTGAATCCCGCATTCGGCGCGAACGCCATCCATACAACGAACGTTGCGACGGAAACCATTAAGACAACAGGGACAAAGATGCTCGTTATCTTGTCCGTCAATTTCTGAATCGGCGCCCGCGAGCCCTGCGCTTCTTGCACTAACTGGACAATGCGCGCAAGCGCCGTCTCCTCGCCGACGCCTGTGGCTTTGAATCGAAAGGCGCCTTGCTGATTCTGCGTGCCGCCATAGATCTTCGCGCCCGGCCCCTTATCCACAGGGATGCTCTCGCCGGTGAGCATGCTTTCATCAATGGTGCTGTCGCCTTGCAAAATCGCTCCGTCCACCGGGATCTTCTCTCCGGGTTTCACGACGACTGTGTCACCCACGCGCACGCTTTCCAGCGGGACCGAGACCTCTTTCCCGTCGCGGATGACGCGCGCCGTTTTCGCTTGCAGTTCAAGAAGTTTACGTATCGCTTCGCCTGTGCGGCCTTTTGCGCGAGACTCGAGCCATCTGCCGAGGAGAATCAAAGTGATAATCGCTGCGGCAACTTCGTAGTAAACACCCACCTCTTTCAGACCGGCTGCTTCAAGAGCCGATTTGAAGAAAGTAGCGAAAACACTATATCCAAAGGCCGCTCCCGTGCCTACGGCGATTAGAGTGTTCATGTCCGCCGAGCGATATCTGAGCGCTTTACCCGCCTGCACAAAGAAGTGGCCACCCGCCCAAAAAACAACAGGAGTCGTAAGAACAAGGGCAAGCCATGCAGGCATCTGCGGCACGCCGGGAATGTGCATTGAGGTCGCTAAAACGGGAGCGGTTAGCGCAGCGGCGATCCAAAACTTGATGCCGATAAGCCTCGTCTCCTTCTCGCGCTCCTCGTCCTTTTTGTCAAGTGTAGCGGCGGTTTTCGGAGAGGCTTGATAACCTGTTTTGTCCACGCCGGCAACGAGCTGTTCCACGCTGACAGAAGGGTCACACTGAACGACCGCGGTTTCCGTCGCGAGGTTCACAGATGCCTCGGACACACCGGGTACACGCCTTATGCCCTTCACTACTCGGCTTACACAGGCAGCGCAGGTCATTCCTTTGATGTCCAGATCGACACGCCGGGTGGGCGCCTCCGCCGGTTTCTCAGTACGCGAGACTGCCTCTGCCGATTGACGTCGCACAAGCAGCACGCCCCGATACATATTCATCGAACAGGCAAACGGAAACTCGCCCTGCTTGTCTGGCGTGAACTCTACGGCCGTCTTCTCAAAGGCCGCGAGGTCGCGTGTGATGCCGAAGTCCGGGATCAGAACCTGGTCCGAGCAGCTCTCCGATTCCTGCCGGTCGAATATGAGGCGCACTGGACGCCCGGCCTCGACGCTGATGCGATTAGGCGAATAGGCGCCGCTTACGGTAACCGTAATCTCCTGAACCCCCCCCGCACCCGCCGCAGCGCGCTCCTCGCGCTGAGGGCCGAAGAAAAACCAGTAGATTAGACCTATTGCCGCAACGCCGCCTAAGCCGAACAACAGTTGATCCATTGTCATAATTCTGTTTCAGTTCAATACCTCGGTTGCCGGTCCGGACGGCCGACAGCCGTGAACCTATTTCACAACTTCGAACCCGGCTTCGTCCATTGCGCTTTCGATGGCCGATGGATCGGCCGGCGGATCGTATGCAACCTCCACCACCTTCGATTCCAGATCCACCTTCACAGCCTTTACGCCGCCGACCGCTGAAACCGCCTTTGTCACGCTTGCCACGCACGATTCGCAGTGAATGTCCTCGCTTTTCAACGTTAGAATGCCCATGTGTTGTTCCTCATTTTAACGACGCTGCCCGCAACCGCAATATGCGCGCTTCCGCCAGACCACGCGCGCCTCGGCACGCAGGCCGGGTCGCCTCTAATTGTTGATAGTGTACCCGAACGTCCTCAGTCAAATTGTTTACGATGCCGACTGCCTGCACGTATGCTCCCTGTGGAAGGGACTCGTGGGCGCGCACATTACACCACGAAGTTCATCAGCAACCCTGTTAAGTCAGTTTCATCCTCCAAGTCCCAGAGCCGTTCGAGCGCCTCTTCTATCTGATTCTCCCGCAGCATCGTTTCGGCCATGCGGCGGAACTTCGCGACAACTTCGCCGTCATCCATCGGGTTCAGGGCGTGACCTTTGGGCGCGGCGACTTCCTTTTCGTAGGTCTTGCCGTCCTGGGTCTTGACGGTGATCCGGTTTGGGATGCCGCCTTCCGGGTACACCTTATCGAACTCTTCGTCCGCTACGACTTCAGTTTTCGCGACCAGGCTGAGCAGGTCTTCGCCGGTGAATCGCTTTGGTTCAAATGTGTCGTGCCAAACGTGACCGTCAACGAGTGCCGCGCACGTAATGTATTGGATGCTGTGGTCGGCCGTTTCGCGGCTTTGCGGACGGTTCTTTTCCGGGTCCTTAGCGATTATCTCCCAACTCGCTGTAAAGGTCGCGATCTTTATACTTTCGATTTCATCCGGTTCAAACGTGCCGCCGTGCTCTTCGACAATCTCGAGCGCCGCGTCAATCGCGCTCTGGCTATGATATTCGGCCGGGTATTTCTTGATGTAAGTCTTGTTTATCATGTAGGGCTCGTTGGCCAACCCGCCCCATTCGTCAATGTCGAACTTATCGCCCCCGCATACCTGGTCGAAAAACGCCATGTCGCCCTCGAAAACCGGCGCGGGACCCGTCATCCCCAAATGGGCCAGCAGCGCCGCGAAAACGCCGTTTCTGCCGGCGTTCGCAAACGCGCACCCCTTCCACATGCTCAGTTCGCCCGCACGCGTTATGCGCATCGCGTTGTTGGGCGTGGCGGCCAAACCGAACGCATGCACCTGTTGCTCAGGCGAAAAACCCATCAGCAGGCCGCAGCCCGCCACGCTCGAAAAGGAGCCGTATGTGACGTGGTCCCAGCCGCGCGAACGAATCGAATAGGCGTCGCAGAGGCGGCACTGAATCTCATAGGACAGAACGATGGCGGCGATGAGGTCCTCGCCGTCGCAGTCGAACGCCTCGGCGACCGCCAGCAGCGGCGCGATGTTGTCGCTCGGGTGCGCCGGTTCCTTGCTCAGATATGTGTCGTTGAAATCGAGGTAACGGAACATAACGCCGTTGGCGAACGCCGCGAGTTCGGGCGTGCTCTGGTGGGGTGTGCCGATGACGGTCGCGCCCAAGTCGCTCTTGGCGCTCCGGGCGACCTCGCGCGCTATCTTCGGTGGATCGTCGAGGTAAGCGCCCATTGCGCAGCCCATCGAGTCAATCACGCGGCGCTTCGCCTCATGCACGGCCTCCGGCGGCAGGCGGTCGAAGGTGAAATCGGCGCAGTATTCGGCAAGTCTCTCAGCGAGGTTCACTGGTTCGCATGTCTCCTCTCGGTTCCATTCTTCTAAGAGACGAGGTTACCTGTTCGCCGGAGTCAGCGTCCTGACAGCAATCGGGCCGGGCGGCCGGTACGATCCGGTGCGCTATTCACGAACCGCCCTTATTCCCGTCATGCAGGAACCTTCCGGCGCGTACATAAGGATAAGGGAGACTTCAGTGGGGACACACGCCGGACATTCCTGCCTCTGGTACATCCGCAAGTTCAACTTCTTCCCGACTATGACCGATGAGGAGAGGATGGACCTTGCGAAGACCGCCAAGATGGTCATCGCCAAGAGGGGCGAGACCATCGCCTGGCCCCGCGATTCCAGCGCCCACGCATGGCTGGTCAAGGAGGGCCGCGTGCGCCTCGTCCGATGGGCAGAGGATGGCCGCACCCTGGCCACCGACCTCGTCGGCCCCGGCGAGATCATAGGCGAAACCGCAATCCTGACCGGCGAGGGCGACGCGGACGCCGTGGAAGCGGTCGAAGACGTAATCCTATGCCGGGTCTCCGCCGAGTTCCTACGCGGTCTCTGCGTTCGGAATCCGAAACTCACGCTGCACATCAGCAAACTGATGGGCCTCAGAAAAAAGCGCATCGAGACGCGCCTGGCCGATCTCCTTTTTTGCACGGTTAAGGTGCGGATAGCCCGCCTGCTGCTGCAGCTCGCGGAGCGGTTCGGGAGCGAGACGGCCGGCGGCGCACTGTTGGACGTGCGGCTCACGCACCAGGACATAGGCGAACTGGTGGGAGCGAACCGGGAAGCCGCAACCCGCGCCGTGCTGGACCTGAAGGCGGCCGGCCTTATCGCATATGTAGGGCGGCGCATCCTGATTAAAGATTCCGACGCCCTGAAACGCGCCGGCGGCCAGAGCTGAACATCTCCCCTTTGTGCGCTCCGATACAGCATCAGCGATTGGCCCCCGCGTATCGTAAGCATGGGCACGGCCTCGAGCCGGTGCTGTCGAGCCTCGACGCCGCATACGCGGAGCGGTGTCGGCAGAGAAGAGTTCGGGCCGGACTAACCCCTTATCGCACACCATTATCCCGGACGACTGCAGGCCGCTCATCGCTGACGTGCCCGAGTCTGTCAACAGGTCAATGTAGACCAGTCTCGACGACAGAAGGAACGTGTTGTAGCCAGCCTCTTCCAGCGCACGCTCCCTCTCTTCCCAGGTACGCATCCGCAAGAGTTCTACTGATTTGCTCTTGACCGGCTCCGCCCAAGAGCGTCGCTTTTTTCCTCTCGCCATATTCTCATAACCCGCCCAAAGGGTGCCAGTAAGTTCCTTCTATCTCATCGCAAACGCCCGCTGCGTCCACCCCCCCTGCGCCGCGCGCTAAACCAAAAGGAAAGCGGGGGCTTCCCAGCCGGGCCGCCCCCACTAACCATCATTTGCGGCGCGTTAGGGCATCACCGACCAGGCGGCCTGATCTATCCGCACAATCCAGGGATAGAACAGCAGCGGGCCGGCCGCTTGCCAAACAAGCTTCGCGCGGACGCGGTTAGTGCCGTTCTCCACAAACCGTTCGGCATTCTCTTCCACGGACACCACCACCGTCGAATCGAACAGGGTGGCCGGAGAGACATTCATCACAACCCAACCGCCCGCATCGAAGTCAAACAGCTCGATGGTCTGGCGAAGGTTGGGGCCGCTCACCGACGCCTCCAGTATGAACAGCAACCGACCCATGGGGGCATCGCTCACCACGCCTTCGACGACGACCTGGACAGGCGGCTCGTCGGTCGTCAGAACGAACCACGGCCGCAGCCCGAGATAGTCGTTGTCGCTCCTCAACAGACTCGTGAGATCGCCGGCCAGGCGCATGCCGCGTAGCACGGTGAACTGTTCCACCACGCCGGGGTGCACCTCGTACGCCCCCATGTCAACTATCGGGGGTTTGCCGCGACCCGTGCCGGGCGCCGAAGGATCGTAATCGAAACGGGGACCTCCGTCGAGGTCGGTCACAGTGCCGGGCGGCACCGACGCATTGTCTCCGGCATCGGCGATCGCCGAGCCGGGACGGAAGTGGTAGTCGGAACCCGCCGGGTCAAGATACTGCGGATCTGAGTCAATGTTGCCGCTGCCCCATGTGAGAAACGAGCCCGTGCCGACATAGACGCCCGCTTCCCCGCCTCGCACGTCCGAGTACCGAACGATTAGGCTCCCCGAAGTTCCGACGTAGTCGGCGAGGCCGACCTCCGATCCCTCCGGTGCGCTGTTGCCCCATAGGACGCTGTTCTGTATGACCGATGGCGCGGCACCCGTCGTGCGCCTCGACATCACCGCCCCGCCGAACGTGGCCGCCGTGTTGCCGGAGAACGTGCAGTTCGTCGCGGTCAATGCGCCGTACGCCGCCACGCCGCCGCCTTCGCCGCCGGCGACGTTGCCGGCGAACAGGCTATTGACCAGGACGAAGTCGCCGGATTGCAGCGACAAGCCCCCGCCGGACGTGCCGGCCGCATTGGACATCACGACGCTCATATCCATCCGGAGGCTTGAATCCGAGTGCAGGGCGCCTCCGAAGCCGGTCGCCCAGTTTCCGATGAATGTGCAGCCGCTAACATCGGCCAGGCCTCCCTGGATGCCGACTCCACCGCCGGACCCTGAGACGGCACTGTTCCCGTCGAAAGTGCAGCCCCTGATGATGATAGACTCCGCAGTGTCAGAATAAATGGCTCCGCCCATTCCGGCCGAGTTGCCCCTGAACGTGCAGTCTGTGATGCTGACGGAAGTATTCGATACGTACACGGCCCCGCCGAACAGAGCGGCATCGTTCCCCTCGAATGTACAGTTGGAGACCGGTTCATCGCGGTCTGTGTACAATGCGCCGCCAAGACTCTCCGAACGGCAATTGATGAACCGACAGTTCATAACCCCGGCGCCTCCGCCCAGCTCCAGGATTCCCCCGCCTCGCGCGCCGCCGGGAGACCCCGCCGTCACATATCCGTTTATGATGGTGAAGCCGACAATGATGCAATTATGGCCGCCCTGGTCTGCACGCACATAGAACGCGCGATGAGGGCTGACACGGGTCCCCCCGCAGTCAATGATGCAGTTCTCAGGGCCGTTGAGGCTTCTAATGGTCAGGTTCAGTCCGCCTGTGTCCAGATCGACGTTGAGCGGCCCGCTCCAGACGCCGTCGTTTACCACGATGTGATCGCCTTCAACGGCCACATTGATAGCCAGTTGGATGGCGGGATAGTCCTCCGGAACCCTGATTGTCCCCCCCATGAGGGGGCTGGCCGCCAGGGCTTGCACCGAGAGTCCGACCCCTATTAGGAACTTATGATTGAACTTGAGATGGATCATGGATACTCTCCTCCTTGGATAATCTGACGACCGCTCGGGCGAATTGTTCCCGTAAATTTGCCGGGCGAGTCCACCGAGGGGTCGAATTGCCATTGTTCGGCAGCCGAAGGGGTTCGAGCGTCGCTCGGCAGACCATCGAGAGGCGGCGGACCAGGACCGCCATCCGCCTACGGGCGTTCTAGAGAAGTCGTCCGGAGGAAGTTCGCGTACGGCTCGTGCCTCTTGGCGACGGGCGACAGGAAGGCGCGCGTGCCGCCGACGCATCATCACGATACCTACGGGCCTATGGACGTGACGTAATGACGAGGGCCACGGCCGACTGTTCGTGGACAGATTGGCCGGCAGAGAAAGGAGTTCACATTGGATGGACGCCACGCCAACCTGTCCACGCCACACGGTCTTGATTTCACCCGCCCCGGGCACCCGCCGCCAGTCCATTGAAGGCAGTTGTCAAGAACCAAGCGACAGACCCTGAAGGAATCAGTCAGGATCACCCGCCACACTTGTGTGACGTAGCGGCTGTCAAAAAGCAAGTTGCGGCCCGCTACTCTTTGAGAAGCGCCTCCACGTCAATCGTTATAAGTACGTCTCTGCCCACGACAACTCCACCTTTGTCCAGATCGCCGTTCCAGCTGACGCCGAAATCGTGGCGATTGATTTTGGTTGTCGCAACGAAACCAATCCGTCTCCTGGGGCCTTTGTCCACGCCGTCTTCCCAAAAGGGCGTCAGCCACTCGCCAAGATATTTTACGTCGAGAGTCACAGGTTTCGACACGCCGCAAATCGTGAGTTCGCCGTCAACTTCGTATTCATTTTCACCTATTAGTGTTATACCGGTGCTCTTGAACTCCATCAGTGGATGTTTCTCAGTATGCAAGAAATCCTCGCTGCGCAAATGCGCATCGCGGGCTTCGTCGCCCGTCCAGATGTCAATCGAGTTGATTGTAAGATTCACTGCTGAGCCTTCCGGCTTGTCGGAGTCGAACTCAAGTTCACCGTGGATGTTCTTGAAATGACCGCGCACCCAGCACACCATCATGTGCCTGGAGCGAAACTCAATCGAAGTATGGCCCGGCTCGAATTCCCATGTAGGCATATGACCACTATACACCACATGGCGAAGGGGTCTATCCCCCAACCCGCCTCTCGGGTTGGGGGTTCAGGGCTCCGGTGTCGCGCGAACGAGGACCGGAGACCACCAACCCCAAGGGGGGGTTGGTGGATGAAAAACGTCTCTCGCCTCTGCGGCTCCTTTCATCACCCAATCCGGCTCCTGTTCGGATAACACCGGTTACATAACTCCGTCAACGCGATTGACGTCTCAGTCCATCCTCCCGAATGCGCCGGACCAGCCCGATTGCGGGTGGATGCGCAGTGGCAGCGGCAGCGACTTAGGGCCGGAACCACGCAGATTGAAGATCCTGCCACTGACCTTGAGGTTTACATCTATCTTCTCGATCTGGATTATGGTGCGGCCGCTCCAATCGTTAGACAAGATCGTTCGGAACGGTATGCGCAGGCCGTGGACCTCGCGGAAGTCCTCGTATCGTGTCGTGACCGGGATGTTGACGCCGGGCAGGGGCTGCGCCGTCGTGTCTGCCCGCAGCACGTCGCCTGTTTCAGCGTCCACGAAGATTGTGGTCGCCGGCGCATAGCCGGATTTCAGTTCCAGTACGTAGACCTCTCGGCCGTCAAGTTCGTCGGCGCGCACGACTCGGATGGAGTCGAAGAACTCGCGCCAGTCGGCGAACCACGCCGCGGGGTGGCCCTGCCTCGCGAGTTCGAGCCTGTTGCCGTCCAGTTCTTCGCGCGGCCTGCCTGGGACCTGGTTCCATCCTCTGTCGCCATTGAGAGCATCTTGAATCTTTCCGAACTTGCCAAAATCAAGGTCCTGGCGATACCGGTCGGTTCCTGAGGCGTGCACCGTGAACTTTCCGTGCAGGCCCGACTGCGCGATTCGCACCGTGCCGGTGAAACGGAACGTGCCGATGGCGTCCAGCGCCGCCTTGCGTTCATCCATCTTCAGCTGCGCCATGACCTCATCCCCCGTCGGCAGAGCGGGTCCCTCGTCGGCTTGGACGCGCGGCATCGGATACTCTTTGTCTGCCCCAAAAAATGTCAGCGACTCGATCGCGCCGTTCGTTGCTTCTTGAAACGTCAACGTCAACCTGTCGGTTACGCGGAATACCCAGACGCCCTCCGCATTGGGGGGTCGCAGTCCGTAGACCATCTCTCCCGGCCAATCTACGGCGAGGCGGTTGTTCTGAATCAGCACCTTCACTGTCTTGTTCAATTCTTCGGAGCGATAATTGCCGAAGTACTTCTGCAGTTCGTCCAGAGGAATCTCGACGTCGAACACGGCGCCCTCGCGGGCCAGTTCGAAAGCCAGACCGGACTGATGCATTCTCATCATGTTGACATCGCCGGCGTCGTTGCGCTCAAAGGCGACGGCCACTGTATCGGTCAAGGCGAAGTACCACTTACCATCTTCATCCGGCACCTTCAGTTCATAGACCATTTGTCCCGGCACGTCTACCGCCAAGCGGCCGTTCTGTACAAGCACTGTCAAGCGAGCATCCTTGAACGGTCCGAAGTTAGCGATATACTTCCCGAGGTACTCCTCGTACTTCTTCGCATCGCCCGCGGGCTCGTCCCAATCGCCTACAATTGCTTCCCAAACTAAGTTGGTGGACTCTCCCTGAAGCGGCGAGAGGGTAACGTTTGTCAGCAGGACGAAACCGATGTCGGATTCGGGCAGCAGCCCTACCTGGGCGGAGAATCCGTCTATATTGCCGCCGTGTTCTATCACGGGTTGGCCCTTCCACTCGCGCAGCATCCATCCGAGGCCGTATGACACACCGCCCGCGATGTTTGTCTGCGTTGTCCAAGTCTCCTTGTGCTGCTCTTCGCTAAGGAGGCGCTGCCCGTCATGCTCTCCGCGACGCAGTTGAAAGCGGACCCACTGTGCCATGTCCATCACGTTCGAGTTGATCGCCCCGGCCGGCGCGATGTTTGTGAGCACGCGCATCGGCATGAGGCTCTGCTCTTCTTTGTCCTCGTCCCACATGTAGCCGAGAGACAAACGCTCGTCCTTTTGCGATATTGGCACGGACGTGTTAGAACTTGTCATGCCGAGCGGTTCGAATATCCGCTCGGCAATTAGCGTCTCCCAATCCGAGTCCGCTGCTCTTTCAGCTGAGGCGCCGGCCGCCAGAAACATCACGTTGGAATATAGGAATCTCGTTCGTAACGGCGCGAACGGCTCGGCTCCGGCGGCGGTGCGCAGGATCTCATCACGCGGCACTCGGCCGTTCATCCACAGGATGCCCATCCGTGTGAACCCGGTGCGGTGACTCAGCAGGTCGCGAATGGTGACAACCGCGTCCTCGTCCTCGGTGTCTATGTCGAGGTCGAAATACGGGACGTACTTGGTTACCGGGTCGTCCCAAGTCATCTTCCCCTCGTCTACGAGCATCCCGATGATCGCTGCGGTGAAAGCCTTGGTTGATGAGCCGATCGCGAAGATTGTTTCCGGTGTCACGGGCTTCTTATTCTCCACGTCCGCCAGGCCGAGGCCGCGGGCCAGGATAATCTTGTCCCCCTTCACGACCGCTATCGCCAAGCCGGGGATGTGATACTGCTCGCGCCTCTGCTCCAGTTGCTCGACGAGGTGCTCGAGCCTCTGCTTCAGGGATACCGGCGTTTGCTGGCCGAGAGCGAGCGGCGCAAATAGCCATACCGCGACGGTCGCGGCGGCCGTACCGATCCGCTTGAATCTGCCGTTAGGCATTCTTTTCCATCCTTCTCCCTGTCCGCTTTCAGATCAGAGACCGTGTCAGGCGCACACCACACTTCGCTCGAGTGCCGAGCCGGTTTCACACGAAGCCGCGGCATGTCCGGTGGACCGTAGTCTGCCCGAGCGGTCCAGACCGGCGGGCGCGTTGGGCCATCGAGTATACAGCCCGCAGGCGGCCGGGGTTGTACTCCTTCGTCAAAACGGGTCCTCCGACCCGTTGCTTTGAGACGCTAAGCATCTGCCCCCCCCCCGAAGGATACGTAGCACCCGTCAGCCCGCAGGGTGCAGGGCCAGGAACACGTTCTGGTCATCTATCTGCTCGGCAAGCCGGGTGAACTGCTCCCCAGGCAGTTGCCCGGTCACGGCATCGGACAGAGCGATGCCGCCGCCAGGCGCCGCCTTCTCGATGTGGGCGGCGATGTCTATCACTCGCGTGAAAACGACTTCATCCAGCCCTCCATGCACCCGCCCGGAGTGCAGGCCCACGCGTACCTGAAAAGGCAGGCGCAGGCGGTTTTCGCGGGCGTTGAAATCCGGCAGCCGTGACTGGATTGCACGGGCGCAGGCGAACGCCTCGGGAACGCCGTGGAACTCCGCCACGGCGCCGTCGCCTGCGGTTGAATGGATGGAACCGCCGTGTCTTCGGACGTTCCGTTCGATGAACTCCTGAAATGCTCGGAACGAGACCTCGACTTCGTAGCGGTCGGCGCCTTCCTTCATCAGAATACTCTTCACTACGTCCACCGACATAACGCACAGGTCCGCCGCACCCGTCTGCAAAACCTGCTGAAGCCGGACGATTT